>JACQPH010000020.1 GCA_016207645.1 Elusimicrobiota bacterium | reverse complement strand
TGCCAGCACTCTATCTTTTCCCAGTACCTGGACTTTATTGAGCGGAGCAGCCGCAGGCCCGCGGGAACGCGCTCTTTCTCAAGGGCGGGTTCGGGGGCAGCCGCTGCGGCGGCAGTGGCCGCCGAAAGCTGATCAATAGCGCCGGGCTGGCCGGCTTCGGTCATTGAAGGCATAAAGGCTAAAGCGAGGAAAATAAAGCTTATTATCTTCACGGTTACAATATCTTACCAGTTCGCATTCGTACTATAAAGGGCGAAGGACCCAGCGTCCCCTGGGCACTGCGGCCGGAGGGCCGCAGCGCCGGGGAGCCGCTTCAATACACGAACGTCAGGCAGGCCATGGAATAGCCGCCGCCGGAGGCGCACAGCACCACGCGGTCGCCGCGCTTCACCTTGCCCTGCTCCGCCATGTCGTGAAAGGCCATAGGCACGCAGGCGGAACCGGTATAACCCCATTTTTCCATTATGGTATGGGTCTTCTCCATCGGGAGGTCGAACTTCTCCATCACCTCGGTGATGGTGGTCTTGCGGATCTGCGTGAAGACGTAGGCCTGCGCGTCCCGGGGCTTGAGGCCGAGCTTTCCCAGGGTCTTCTCCACCAGCGGCGGCCATTCCTCGGAATTCAGCGTGGCCGGGAATTTCTTGGGTATCTTCACCTTGTGAGCGCGGCTGGCCAGCACGGCCTCGTCCACCGGCAGGCGCGTGCCGCCGCCGTAGATGCCCATGAAATCCCAGAAGGAGCCGTCGGCCTTCAGCGTTGAGGCGGTCTTCCCCTGCTCCGGCGCGTAGCCCAGCACGAAGGCGCCGGCGCCGTCGCCGAACAGCGGCGTGGCCATGCCGTCGTCGGGGTCCAGATGCTTGCTCATGGCGTAGGTGCCGATGACCAGGGCATGCTTGTATTCCTCGCCGTTCAGGTATTTCGCCGCCATGTCCACGGCGGTGACGAAGCCGGCGCAGGCGCAGTTCACGTCGAAAGCGGCGGAGTTCTTCAGCCCCAGCTCATGCTGCACTTCCGCGGCCGTGGCCGGGGAGAGCTGTGACGGGGTGTCGGTGGAGATGATCAGCAGGTTTATCTCCTCCGGCTTCAGCCCGGAGTTCTTCAGCGCCTGCCTGCCGGCGTTGATGGCCAGCGTGGCCGAGGACTCGTCCTTGGCCGAATAGTAGCGCGCCCCGTGCCCGATGCGCTGGAACACCACCTCCAGCGGGTCCTTGCCGAACTTCTTGTAAAAGTCCTCGTTGGTCACCAGTTGTTTGGGAAGGTACATCCCCGTGCCGATTATCTTGAACATTTTTTCCTCCTGACTATTTTATCCCCTCGAAAACGGCTTTCAGCAGCTCGGTCTCCGTCATGCCGCGGAAGCCGCCCCACAGCACGCGCTTCATGCCCAGCATATGCCCCATCCCCATCAGCGCCAGCGCCAGCAGCTCCGGGTCGTCTATATTGAACTCCCCGGCGGCGGCGGTCTTTTTCAGCTGGGCCGAGTAATTTCGCAGGATATAGCCGTAGTAGGCGTCGGCGAGAGCGGGGTCGGTGAACTCCGCCTCCCGCATGATACGGTAGCCGTAGGGGTGCTCGCGGATGAAGTCGAACAGCGCCCTGAAGGCCAGGGCCTCGGTCTCCACGCGGCTGCCAGCGCCGGCCGAGTAGGCCGCGGCCTTCTTCACCAGGCAGTCGCGCAGGCGCAGCACCACCTTTTCCAGCGCCTCCTCCTTGGAGGAGAAGAAAAGGTAGAACGTGCCCGCGGCGAAGCCGGCCTTTTTCGCTATCTCGGAGACGCGCGCGTTGTGATAGCCGCAGCGGCCGAAGACTTCCTCCGCCGCCGCCAGCATTCCGGCCCCGGTGTCCCCGGGAGCCGGCCTGGTTTTCGCCTGCCCCGCCGCCGGTTCACGCCGGGGGAACGCGCGCCGGCTCAGGCCCTTCGCGCAAAGCCTGGCGGCCGCTTCCGGCGCGCCGGCCGGCACTCCGCTCTTGTCCCAGACCAGGAACTTGACCGCGTAGAAATACAGGGAACCCAGCAGCGCCCAGGCATGCGCGCCGGCGCGCGGCCCGGGAGCAAAGCGCCCCAGCCGCCCCGCTATCACTTCGGCCAGCGGCCCGTAAAAGTCCCGGGCCAGGGCCTCGTCGCCCGCCTCCGCTTCGCGCATGGCCTTGAAAGAATCCAGGCGCGCCGCGGCGGCCCTGAAGAAGGCCCCGGCCAGGGCCAGCGCCTCCTTTTCGGCGTCTTTCTGCTGCGGCAGTTCCGAGATGGCGCGGATCAGCTCGTCGCGCAGCTCGCGGGAGAGGACTTCGATTATCTCCTCTTTGGAGGCGAAATACCTGTAGAAGCCGCCCACGGCCAGGCCGGCCGCGGCGCAGATATCGGCCACCCCGGAAGCGGCGCAGCCCTTGCGGGCGAACACCGTCCCGGACGCCTCGACGAGGCGCTCCCTGGTGCGCAGTCCCTTGGGAGTGGCCGGCGCGCTCATCAGATCACCAGCCCGCCGTCCACGGAGAGGACCTGGCCGGTGACGAAGGCCGACTCGTTGTTGGACAGGAAGTAATAGGCGTTGGCTATATCCTCCGGCTGGCCCAGGCGCTTGAGCGGGGTCTTCTCGGAGATGGCGGTGAGGATCTTCTCCGGCACGGTGCCGAGCATCTCGGTCATGGTGTAGCCGGGGGCCACCGCGTTCACGCGGATGCCGTCGCGGCCCATTTCCTTGGCCCAGGTCTTGGTCAGGCCGATGATGCCGAACTTGGAGGCGGCGTAGTTGCTCTGGCCCATATTGCCGTAAACGCCCACCACGGAGGAGGTGTTGACGATAGTGCCGCTCTTGCGGGCTTTCATATGCGCCGCCACGGCCTTGGTGCAGAGGAAGGCGCCCTTCAGGTTCACGTCCAGGACCAGGTCCCAGTCCTTCTCCTCCATCTTGTGCAGCATCGCGTCCCGGGTAATGCCGGCGTTATTGATCAGCGTGTCCACGCCGCCCATCTTCTCGATGGTCTGCATGACGGCATTGTCCACGGATTCCTTCGAGGTGACGTCCACTTTGCAGTAGTTCACGTTCTCGGCGCCGTATTTCTCGCCCAGCTCGCGGGCCGCCGTCGCAAGCAGCTCCTCGTTCACGTCGAAAAGCGTCACCTTCCACTCGCCCGACTTCAGGAACCTCTCCGCGCCCGCGCGCCCGAGCCCCCTGGCCGCACCGGTTATAACCGCGTTTCTCTTGTTCATTCTGGTTCTCCTTAAATAGTGAATAGTGGTTCAGTATTCATTTTTTACCATAAACGCAAAAGCCTGTCAATACATATTTTTCTTTCCTTATATGTACGGCGCGCCTGGCCGGGTCGGGGCCTGTCCGAACGGGGGACGGTACTGACTGGCCGGCTCGATAATATATAGAATATCCAATCAATGAGCACTGCCCGGGAAAAGATGAGAGCGCTTACGAGAAGAGGGTCATCGCCAATGATCCGCCATAACTCATGCCGCGCGAGCCATAGCGTGAACAGCATGCCGGCCCTTCCAACGGCAACCGCACCCTCCTGCACCAGCGGGGGAAAGCTTTCATGAGCCCTGCCTGGGAGGCCTTCACTTCCTCGCTGCGCCTGGGCCTTACCTCTTTCGGCGGCCCCGTGGCTCATCTCGGCTATTTTAAACGGACCTATGTGGAAGAGAAGCGCTGGCTGAGCCAGGAGGAGTATTCCCACCTGGTAGCCCTCTGCCAGCTCCTGCCCGGGCCGGCCAGCAGCCAGGTGAACTTTCTCGTCGGCCTGCGGAGGGCCGGCTGGGCCGGCGCGCTTTCCTCCTGGGCCGGCTTCACTCTGCCCTCGGCCCTGCTGCTCTACGCTTTCGCCGTCCTGCTGCCCGCCGCGCGCGGGCCGCTGCTGGACGCCGCGCTGCACGGGCTGAAACTGGTGGCCGTGGCGATAGTGGCGCAGGCGGTCTGGGGTATGGCCCCGCGGCTCTGCCCGGACCGCGCCCGGACCGGTATCGCCCTGGCCTCGCTGGCGCTGCTGCTGCTTTCCGGCGGCGCGGCGGCGCAGGCAGCCGTCATCGTAATGGGGGCGGCCGCCGGCGTCCTGCTCTGCCGCGGCGTCAGCCAGGCCTCGGGTGACCAGGCGTCGCCCATCGGCGCAAAAGCCGCCTGGGCGGCTTTCGCGGCTTTTGTCGTGTTCCTGGCCGGCCTCCCCGTTCTGGCCTCCCTCCTGCCCGGCGGGCTGGCTTCCCTGGCCGATATCTCCTACCGTTCCGGCGCGCTGGTCTTCGGCGGAGGCCACGTGGTCCTGCCTTTGCTGCGCGACGCGCTGGTGCCGGCCGGGCTGCTGACCGACGACGCTTTCCTGGCCGGATACGGCCTGGCCCAGGCCGTGCCCGGGCCGCTGTTCACCCTTTCGGCTTACCTCGGCGCCGCCGCCGCGCCGGCGGGCGCCTCCCCGGCAGCCTGGGGGGCGGCGGCGCTGCTCTTTATTTTCCTGCCCGGCATACTTACGGCGGTAGCGGGCGTACCTCTGTGGAAATGGCTGGCCGGGCATCCCGCCGCGCAGGGCGCGCTGGCCGGCATAAACGCCGCCGTCGTAGGGCTGCTGGGCGCCGCTCTTTACGATCCCGTCTGGCGCACGGCGGTGCTGGGGAAGACCGACGTGGTTATAGCCGTGACCGGCTTTTTCCTGCTGGAAAAGTGGAAAGCGCCGCCGCTGCTGATAGTAGTTTTCTGCCTGGCGGCTTCGATAGCCGCGGGGCTGCTATAGGAGAAAGGACAGCATGACGGACCATTTGCTCGCTTTGTTTTTCGGCGTCATCGAAGGCGTGACCGAGTTCCTCCCCGTCAGTTCCACGGCCCACCTGCGCCTGGCGAAAGCGCTGCCCTTCGTGCAGATCCCGCTGGCCGACCCGTACTGGAAGATGTTCGACGTGGTGATCCAACTGGGGGCGGTTCTTTCCCTCCCCATCTATTTCAAGAAGCGCATAACCGATTTTTTCAGGACCTTCCCGGAAAATCCTCTCACCGGGAAGCGCGACGCGCTGAATCACCCGGCGACGCTGGTGCTCATCGCCTTTTTCGTGACGGCCGGCCCGGCCTTCCTGCTGAAGAAAGTGATCAGCCATAACCTGGAGAGCACCCAGGTGATAGGCGCCGCGCTGCTGATAGGCGGCGTAATTATGTGGCTGGTGGACGCGCTGTCCGGGGAACCTAAGACCACCGACCTCAACCTGATGCGCTGGCCGCAGGCGGTCTGGGTGGGGGCGGTGCAGATACTTTCCGCCGTATTCCCGGGCACCAGCAGGTCGATGGCGACCATAGCCGCGGGTCAGACCGCCGGGCTGTCCCGCGCCGCGGCGCTGGAGTTCTCCTTCTTCGTGTCCATCCCGACGATGTTCGCGGCGACGAGCTACGACCTGCTGAAGACCCTCCGGGCCGGCGGCGGCGAAACCGCCCTGACGGCGGCCGCCCTGACCCCCCACCAGTGGCTTACGCTCTCCGTCGGTTTCATCACGTCTTTCTTCGTGGCTTGGGCGGTGGTGGCCTGGTTCATGGCCTGGGTCCGGCGCCGCGGCTTCGTGCCGTTCGCCGTCTACCGTATCCTTCTTGGCCTTTTCATCCTGTTCTGGAACACCCCCTGAAATTTCAGGGTGGCTTTCAGGATTTTAACTTTTACGGAACCGGGACGGCGGGGATAAAAAGATCCGATCGTCTGGCGGGGTCGACGGGATTCGAACCCGCGGTCTTCGCCTTGACAGGGCGACGTGTTAAACCAGGCTACACCACGACCCCATGCCAGATGATCGGAAGATCGGATAAAGAGCACTGCCGCACCGAACACGCCGCTGATCAGCGGCGATTTGTATAGAATATCAAAAAAACGCGTTTATTTCCATAAGATTCTCGCGTCACTCCGGGCAGAGCCGCTATTTCCCCGGTGAAGAAAGCTATAAAAGCGCGGCTAACGGCTTTTCGGCAGCGTCAGCGCGGGCTGTTTTTTTGTATGATTAGCGATAGAGGCTTTTGCTTAATTTAGGGAGGGTATATGAAAAAATCGGAAAAGATAATCGGCGGGATAGCGCTGGCGGCCGTAGCTGCGGCGGCCACTTATTTTCTGACCGGCAAGCGCGGCAAGGAGAACCGGGAGAAGATCGCGGCCTGGACGCTGAAGATGAAAGGCGAGGTGCTGGAGAAGATGAAGAAGCTGAAGGACATAAACAAGGAAGCCTACCATGCCCTGGTGGACGAAGTGGCCGTGCGCTACGAGCGGGCGGAACGCGTCAGCGCGGCGGAAATGGAACACCTCAAGAACGAGGTTAAGGGCGCCTGGTCCCATATCAGCAAGCAGCTCGTAAAATAAGCGGGCCGTCACCAGGAAGCGCCGGATATCCCCCACCTCGATCCTCCCCCACAAGGGGGGAGGAAGGGGGCAGGGAGGCAGCCCACGGTAATTCGGCTATATTTACCGGAATGGATCGCCGGACTTTGTTTTAATTTCGCGACGCCGATGAAGAAACTGCCGCTTACCGACGCCGACACGGTGCTCTTCACCAAGCTGGTGAAGAAGATCAACTTCTTCGCCTCCATGAACATGGCCCTGCTGGAGAAGATCCTGAACAGGATCGAATACCGCCTGTACGGCGGCGGCGAGAAGGTCTGCCGCCAGGGCGAGCCCGGCGACGCTTTTTTCGTGGTCGCGGAGGGGAAGCTGAAGGTCAGCGTGCGGGAGGCTTTCCTGTTCTCGAGGACGCTGGCCACGCTCGGCACCGGAGACTGCTTCGGCGAGATGTCGCTGCTGGAGCGCAAGGACAGGAACGCCACGGTGGCCTGCGACGAAGGCTCGAAGATCTTCGTCCTGACCGCGGACCATTTCTCCCAGGTGCTGACCGAGAACCCGTCCTTCGCGCAGGAGATCAAGCGGCTTGCCAAAGAAAGGCAGGTCGAACTGGACAAGAACAAGAAGTAGCCTGCAGTCCCTAATCCCTTATATAATGGCAGGTATAGCCCCCGGGATGTTTCTTTAAATAGTCCTGGTGGTATTCCTCGGCCGGCCAGAACCTGGCGGCCGGGACTATCTCCGTCGTTATAGGCCTTTTCCAGCGGCCGGAGGCCCGCGCCCGCTCCACGGCCGCCTCGGCCTCTTTCTTCTGGGCTTCCCCGTGGTAGAAGATGGCGGAGCGGTACTGGGCGCCGACGTCGTTGCCCTGCCTGTCCGGCGTGGTGGGGTCGTGCATTTTGAAGAACATGTCCAGGATGGCGCCGTAGGCTAGCCTGGCCGGGTCGAATTTCAGCTCTATGCTTTCGGCATGGCCGGTGGCGCCGGTCTTCACGTCCTCGTATTTCGGGTTCTCCGTTTTCCCGCCGGTATAGCCGACCACGGCGCCGGCCATGCCGGGCAGGGCGCGGAGTATCTCTTCCATCCCCCAGAAGCAGCCGCCGGCCAGAGTAGCGGTCTCGAGTTCGGGTTTTGAATTCATTTTTTTGCTCCTTCCCGGCGCCCAGGCGGCGTACCCGGGCAGGCTATCAGAAGAAAAACCGGTTTTTCATGGCTTTGATTCCACCGTGAATTCCAGCTTGATATCCGGGTGCAGGCTGCGGCTCACCGGGCAGGCTTTCACGCAGGCCAGCAGTTTCTCGCGCTGTTTCGCGTCGATGCCGGGCGGGAGTTTTATCAAGCCGGTCAGGGCGGAGATCCGGCGCGGGTTCTCCGTCATCTGTTTTTCCACCTCTATGGAGGCCCCCTCGAACTTTATCCCCTCGCGGTGCGCCAGCTTGGCCATTATGGTCAGCACGCAGGAGACCACGGAGGCCGCCGTCAGGTCAGTGGGCGAGAAGGTCCGCCCCCGCCCGCCGTTATCCGGCGGCAGGTCGGTGCGCAGCTTGCCGCCGCTCAGGTCGTGGGTGAGCTCCACCTGGTCGTCGCCCACATAAACCCCGCTGATCTTGAAAGACATGGTTCCTCCCGAAAATCCTTTTATTTATTATAATATATAAAATCGGCACTGCAGGAGATTCTACAGATGCGCATGCGTAATTTAGTATTGATCCCGGCGGCGGTTCTCGCGGTTTCCTGCGGCCCCAAGGCCCCCGAAACCACCCAGAGCGGCTCCGTGGCGGCGACGGCGTCCGCGCCGGCCGAAACAAAGGAGATAAAAACGAATATGGAAACACTCACGAACCCGGAGAAAGCCACGGAGAAAGCTCCCGCGACCTTCAAGGTGAAGTTCAACACCACCAAGGGCGACTTCACCCTGGAAGTCACCCGCGCCTGGTCCCCGCTCGGCGCGGACCGCTTCTACAACCTGGTAAAAGCCGGCTTCTTCACCGACATAGCCTTCTTCCGCGTGATCTCGGGCTTCATGGTGCAGTTCGGCATACACGGCGACCCCGCCGTGGCCGCCGCCTGGCGCGGGGCCCGCATCCAGGACGACCCCGTGGTGGAGTCGAACAAGCCCGGCTACATCTCCTACGCGATGGCCGGCCCGAACACCCGCACCTCGCAGATGTTCATCAACTTCGGCAATAACGCCCGCCTGGACGGCATGGGCTTCTCTCCATTCGGCAAGGTCGCCGACGGCATGTCCGTGGTGGAGAGCATCTATTCCGGCTACGGCGAAGGCGCCCCGAGCGGCATGGGCCCCGACCAGGGCCGGGTGCAGACACAGGGCAACAAGTACCTGAAAGCCGACTTCCCGAAGATGGACTACATCAAGAGCGCGGAACTGCTGAACTAACCGTCATTCCCGCGAATGCGGGGATCCAGCTCCGGACCCCGGCTTTCGCCGGGGTGACGAAAGCGATTCGTAGAACCCCGCGGCCCCGAAAGCCGCGGGGTTTTTATTTGGCGAGCCGGTTGAGGCGGTTCTTGTAGAGGTAATTCGCGCCCTGGTAGAAGGAGACGGCTTCTTCTTCCAGAGCCTTGTCCTCGGGCGAGGGCTCGACGGTCTTCGCGGCCTCGTCCCAGTTGTAGGTCTTCAGGTATTTCTTGGGACCCAGCACGGCCAGGCGGCCGTCCTTGAGCAGGCCCATTTTCTGGAAAGTCGAAAGGAAGGCCCGGCCCTCGGGCTTCCCGTTCAGCATATCCCTGCCGAAAAAGCGGCTCTCGTAGGAGGCGTTCATCAGCCCCAGCACCGTCGGGGCCAGGTCGGCCTGCGTCGACAGCGTTTCCACTACGGCCGGCTTCACATGCGCCGGGGCATAGATGAAAAGCGGGATATGGTAGTTGCGCACCGGGATCTCGGTCTTCCCGGCGGAGTTCGCGCAATGGTCGCCGGTGATGACGAAAACTGTATCCTTGAACCAGGGCTTTTTAGCGGCCGCCGCCAGGAATTCGCCGATGGCGTAGTCGGAATATTTCAGCGCGCCGCGGCGGCTCTGCGAGGAGGACGGGATGTCGATCTTCCCGTCGGGATAGGTGAAGGGGCGGTGGTTGGTGGTGGTCATCACCATGTAGAAGAAAGGCCGGCCCGCCTTGAAATCCCCGTCGGCCTCCTTCAGTGTTTTGGCAAGCAGGTCCCCGTCGCAGACGCCCCAGATATTGGCGAAAGTGATCTCCTCCTTGGAGAAATCGGCCCGGTCCACTATGCCGAAACCGTTGCCGGAGTAGAAAGCGTTCATATTGTCGAAGTAGCCGTAGCCGGCGTAGATGTACTTGTTGGCGTAGCCGAAGTCCCGCATGACGGAGCCCCAGGAGAAGAAGCCGCCGTTGTCAGGGCGCTTCACTATAGAGGTGCCGGGAAGAGGCGGGATGGAAAGCGTCATGGCCTCCAGCCCGCGCACGGTGCGGGTGCCGTGGGCGTAATACCTTTTGAAGAACAGGGACTTGGCGGCCAGGGCGTCCAGGTTCGGCAGGGTCCCCTGACCCCTCGCGCCGCCGAAGGCCGTGAGATACTCGGCGCTGAGGCTTTCCCCCACTATCACCACCACGTTCAGCTTCTTGAAAGGCCCGCGGCCCTTTATCCTGCGGTTTATATCCAGGCCCCCGCCTATGAATTCCACGCCCGGCCCGGCCAGAGCGGCGCGCAGGGACTTGAAGACTGCTTCCTGGTCCACGGAAGCGTAGAACTTGTCGTACGGCAGTTCGTTATTGAGAAAAGCCGAACCGAAAGCGTAGAGCCCGTTCATGGCCACTTCATTGGCGTATTCGTTCTTCGAGACCTGGGCCAGCCTGCCGTCGAGCAGGAAGAAACAGAGCACCGGCGCGGCCAGGAGCGGCAGAGTGGCGGCCAGCCTGGAGCGGAAAGTCAGCGGGTCGGCGAAAGAGAAAGCCAGCCTCCGCCCAAAGGCCCAGAGAGCCCCCCCCGCCAGGACCGTCACCAGCGGCAGGACCACGGGGAGGTTATACGATTCGCGGATATTCCCAAGTACCTCGTTGGTATAGACCAAATAGTCCACCGCTATGAAGTTATAGCGTACCCCGAACTCGTAGAAAAAATAATACTCGACGGCCAGGTTGAAGGCCAGCAGGAAAGCGGCAAGGAAGAAAGCCCCGTAGACAGCCAGCCGGTGCCAGGAGGCGGCATAGATCTTTTCCGGCAAGACCAGCAGGTAGAGCGCCAGCGCGCCGCCGGCGTAGGAAAAAGCCGCGCAGTCATAAACCAGCCCGGCCGCGAACATCTTTATGATGACCCAGAGCCCGCCGTCCAGTTCCGGCCAGGCCATCACCAGCAGAGTAAGACGCGTGAGCAGGGAGAACCCGAGGAAAAGCAGGAAAAAATTCAAAAAAAGCCCGCGCCGGTCCTTGTTCATCATGTATATTTACGCATTACGCTTTTCGCCGGACCATTCAACCAGTTTCTTTTGCAACTCTTCTTTGCTGGGCAGATAAAGCTGATATTCCCGGGCGTGGATATTAGCGCCCTTTGGCAGGGTTATTTCCACCAGAGCCTCATGCTTTTTCTTGCAGAGGACGATGCCGATGGTGGCGTTTTCGGTTTTTGTCTTCATATGCCGGTCGAAGTAGTTGACATACATCTGCATCTGGCCCAGGTCCTGGTGTGTGAGCTTGCCTATTTTGAGGTCAACCAGCACATAACAGCGCAACAGCCGATTGTAGAAAACGAGGTCCACAAAAAAATGGTCCTCAGCGAAGGTAAACCTTTTCTGACGGGCTTCAAATAGAAAACCCTTGCCGAGCTCGAGCAAAAAACGCTCAATCCGGTTTATAACGGCGTTTTCGAGGTCGGATTCGGAATAGCGTGCCTGTTCGGAAAGACCCAAAAACTCCAGCACCAGAGGTTCTTTAAGGAGATCCTCCGGTTTGCCGACAATCTGCCCCTTGCGCGCCAGCCTGCGGATACCGGCTTTGTCGCGGCTAAGCGCAAGGCGTTCGTAAAGACCGCTGTTAAACTGGCGTTTAAGTTCATCCAGGTTCCAACCTTGTTCCGCCGCTTCAATTTCGTAAAAGCTGCGTTCGGCTGCGTTCCGGATACCTATCAGAAAAATATAATGCGTCCAGCTAAGGCAAAATGGGGAGGGGTTTGATGCGGAGGTTATTAATTTCCCAGTTCTAAACTGGGAAATTGCTGTTTTGACGCGGGAATCCAGCCTGGATTTCCCAGTTTCAGACTGGGAAATAACAATGCGCTCCCTGTAGAGCAGGAAAAACTTGCGCATATATTCCAGATTGCTCCTGGAAAACCCGCGTCCGAATTCAGCGGCCAGCTTTTCAGATAATACCTTCAAAATGCCCTGACCGTAGGCCGCCTTCACTGCGCCGGCTTGCTCATACTCCACTATATGCCGGCCAATTTTAAAATTAGTCCATACCTGCACCAGATCAACCCCGCGTGAAACGCTGCGGCGAGCGGCAAAAATAAGTTCGCGAATTCGCGCGTAAAGCGCAACCTCGCTATCATGCCCGGCGGTTTGATTTAGACGCTTCATAGGAACTCTCTAAGTAAGACCTTCGCCTTCCGCTATTAGAAGCTTCAACTGCTCGTTGTTCATATCAAAACCCGCCGGTGCTTGAGGGGGCTATTCATATTTTACAATACCTGCGCGGGCGCCGTATCAGGAGCTATGCTCATCGGACGGCCAATACATGCCGGTCGCCGGCCGTCAGAAAGTGAGGGAAGCGCCTATGGTAGTGCTCCATTTTGGCATAGCTTTATTGAAACTGTACCGCAGGCCGGCGTCCAGGACCAGCTTGTCCGAGAGCTGGCGGGCTACCCCCAGGAGAGCGGAAAGCGGGTCTTCCAGCAGCGTCATCTCGGGGTGTTTGCTGCCGGAGATCTCGGCCGCGAGATGGAACCGGGCCGTGACGCTGTAATCGGCCGCCAGGCCGTAAAGACTGATGTTCCTGACGCTGTCGTCCCCGTTATCTCCCACGAAAGTATAACCGAACATGCCGTGCAGCGTAAGCGTCCCCAGGACCTTCGAAGCGGCGGCGGTAATATTATAGTCCATGTCCCCGCTGCCCAGCCCCTTGGCTTCGTCGCCGCTCTTGGTTTTCACGGCGCTTTTCAGCACCAGGGACGGCCGCCCCGCATTTTCCTCCACGAGGAGGAACTTGCCGACCAGATTGATATCGCCGATGCCGTTCCGTTTTCCTTCCCCTTTGTAGTCGTGCATGAGGTAAGGGATCTCGGCGGAGAGCTCTACCACGCGTGAGACGCCGTAAACCGGCACAAGAAGCCCCATATTTTCCTTGTCGCCTTCCCAGTTAAGGTAGTCCCGGCTCAGCTCAAGCTGCGCCACTCCCCGGCCAGCCACGCCGGCGTCCTCGGTGGCGAAAGGCCGGTATGCGAAAGCTCCGACCGGACATAAAATAAAAGCCGCAATGAAAAGAACCGCCGCTATCCCGGATCTTACAGACATACTAACCCTCCGTTCCTGAATTTTCCAAGGGAGCCTCGCTCCCCGGTCCCCCCGCGGCGGCGCGGATGGCGCCGCCGCCCGGACCGCATTTACAGCTCGAAGCCCACGGCGAAGCGCAGCAGATTGTCGCTCACCTTGGACAGGCCAATAGTGGGCGAGACGTGGAACATCACGTTCTGACCCAGGTGGAACATGGCGACCGGGCTGAGGTAATGCTGCTGCCGGCTGGGGGCCAGGTCCAGCTTCCGGCTGTCGCCCAGGGCTCCCCACAGCTCTACCCCTACGGCCGCCAGGCGGATGCCGCCGCCGGAGTGGCCTTCATGGGAGGCGCCGTGGTGCTCGTGCCCGCCTTGTCCCAGCTTGCGCATAACGCCGAAGAGGTAGCCGAAGTCGGTCTTGGTGTTCCTCAGGTCGGTTTCGTTCAGCCAGTTGAAGGCCACGTTAGTGCCGCCGAAATCCTCGGAAAGGACCAGGCGGGTCTCCATGATCCGCTCGTCCTTCGGCTCGCCGGTCTCTTCCTTTTCCTTGTAGGGGGGATGCACCCAGCCGCTCGTTTCCATCTTGAACCGCGTCAGGTGGCTCAGATGCTCGTACTCCGAGTAGAGCATGGGATTGAGGGGCACGTCCTCCTTGAAGAGGCGGTAGCGGTTCTCCCAGCGGAAACCGGTGAACCTCTTCACCCCGCCGGGCTCGGCGAAGCCCTCGAACATCAGCTCCGTGGCGAACTTGTCGGTGACCGCCCACTCGAGCTCCAGCATCTGGGAGAAGTAGTTCTTCTGGCCCTCTTCCCTGTTCGCCTTCGAGGGGCTGGTGTAGTCGGACATCAGCATGATCTCCTTCTCCCCTTTCTCTATATGGTGATTATAGACCGCGAAGTAGCCGCCGTTCCCCGCCCGGGCCGCGGCCGAGAGCCCGACGATAGCCGCCAGGCACAGCGCCGCCCCGCATAAACCCTTCCCGCTCTTCCGGCCCGCCGCCGGGTTTTCCGTACCGCAGATACCGTTTCTTTTCATGGTTTCCATTTTTTCTCCTTGATGTATTCCGAATTAGACTCAATGGCCGCCGTCATTATCGCGGCAGCGGCCTTTCCCCCCGCCGCCGGAGCAGCCGCAGCCGCCGGAGGAGCCGGATAGCGTGCGCGCCGCGAAGAAAAGCGCCGCTGCTACTATCATTACTACGATCACTGTTTCCATAAGTTCAACCTCCATAATCCTGTTTCGCTCTTGTCGCGCGAATATATTTTTGCCTTGGATGATTGTTTTAGTCGCGCCTAAGTTTCAGTTTAAAAAATTGCCGGGCGCGCCGCTGAACGGAGTTTCCAATTGTTTACCGGCTTTTTATAAGAATGCGCTGCCCGCTTTATACACGGCGAAAGACAATACCCAGGCGGCGGTCATGGTATAAAAGATATAGAACAGGGTCATCTTCAGTTCCCCGCTCTCCTGGTGGAACACGGCCGTGGCGGAAAGGCAGGGAACGTACAGCAGGACGAAAACTATCAGGGCCAGGGCTATGGCCGGGTTGTACGCGGGATCGCTCCTCAGCCTGGCCGTCAGGCTTTCGCTCTCGCCGGCGGCGCCCAGGGCGTAGATGGTCCCCATCGTGGCCACGACCACCTCTTTCGCCGCCAGGCCGGCGGTCAGCGCCACGCCGAGCCGCCAGTCGAAGCCGAGCGGCCTGATGAAAGGCTCTATCAGCTTCCCGGTGCGGCCCGCGAAGGAATGCTCCATCTGCTTCGCGGCCAGCTCGTTCTCCAGGGCCGCGGCCGCTTCCGCTTTCGCTTCGGCCGTCGTCTTCTTATCCTGCTTCACCGCCTCTATTCTGGCCCCGTATTCCAGGTTAAGCTTGTCGTTCACCGGGAAATTACAGACCAGCCAGACCACGATGGAAACGGCCAGTATGACCGTCCCGGCCTTCTTCAGGTACATCCAGGCCTTGATCCACATCTGCATAAGCACTGAGCGCAGGGTGGGCAGTCTGTAGACCGGCAGTTCCATCACGAAAGGCTCCGATCTGCCTTTGAAGATGGTGGACTTGAACAGTTTAGCCGAGAGCACGGCCACGACTATTCCGAACAGGTAGACGCCGAAAAGGATATTGGCCGACATGGAAGTCGGGAAGAAAGCGCCGATGAGCAGGATATGCACCGGCAGCTTGGCGCCGCAGCTCATGAACGGGATCACCATCATGGTAGCCAGTCTGTCGCCCCGGTTCTTCAGCGTCCTGCAGGCCATGAACGCCGGTACCGAACAGCCGAAACCCGTTACCATCGGGATGAAAGATTTGCCGTGCAGCCCTATTTTATGGAAAGCCCTGTCCACCACGAAAGCGGCCCGCGCCATGTAGCCGGTGGATTCGAGGAAGGACAGGCCCAGGAACAGCAGCAGGATATTCGGCAGGAAGCCGACCACCCCGCCGACGCCGGCTATCATGCCGTCCACCACCAGGGAACGGAGCACGCCTTCCGGCAGCAGAGCGGAGACCTTGTCCCCCAGGAAGGCGAAGAAGGACTCCAGCCAGCCCATCGGCACCTCGCCGAAAGTGAAAGTGATCTGGAAGATCAGCCACATTATGAAAAGGAAGAGCGGCACGCCCAGGAACCTGTTCAGGACCACCGAGTCTATATGGTCCGTTATGGTCTTCTTCTCTTCGAGCGCCGTCTTTACGGTCTCCTTGTACGCGCCTCTCGCGAAAGCGTGCCTGTCCTCCGAAATACGCTGGGCCACCCTTTCTTTCAGCCTGCCTTCGAGCGTGTTCAGGATCCCCGGCAGCTTATGCTCCAGCCTTACCCAGACCGGGCTTTCCTTGGCCAGGGAATAGGCGAACTGGTCGTTCTCGAGCAGTTTGACTGCGAGCCACCTCGGGCTGAATTTCGCGGAAAGCGGGATATCGGTCTCCAGCAGGCCCTGCAGCTCCGCCAGGGCCTCTTCTATCTCCTCGCTGTAGGAGATCTTGTCCCTCGGTATGACTATTTTATTCTCATAGGTCCTCACCACGTGGTCCAGCAGCGCCTCTATCCCGGTCTTCTTCACGGCGCTGACCGGCACGACATGGCTGCCCAGCAGCTTCTGGAGCATTTTAAAATCTATGCCGATCTTCAACTTTTCCACCTCGTCGTACATGTTCAGCGCCACGACCATTTTGGGGTCCAGCTCCAGGAGCTGCGTGGTCAGGTAAAGGTTCCTCTCCAGGCTGGTCCCGTCGACCACGTTCACCACTATATCGGCTTTCTTTTCGGCGATGAAATCCCGCGCTATCGTTTCCTCGGGCGAGTACGCGTTGATGGAATAAGTCCCCGGCAGGTCCACCAGCCTGAGCCTGTAGTCCTTGTAGTCGACGTACCCCTCGTACTTCTCCACCGTCACGCCCGGCCAGTTCCCGACCTTTAAATGGGTCCCGGCGATGGCGTTGAAAAGCGAGGTCTTGCCGGAATTAGGATTGCCGGCGAGCGCCACCACCATTTCTTTCCGCTCTTTCATTTCCCCGCCTTCTTCTCGACGCTGACGCACTCGGCCTCCTGCTTCCTCAGGGCCAGCAGAAAGCCCCGCAGCTGTATCTCTAGCGGGTCGCCGAGCGGCGCTTTCCTCAGGACCTTGAAGGGGGTGCCTTTCACCATTCCCATGTCCACCAGCCGCTGCGCGATCTCGCCCTGCGCGTTCACCGCCATTATGACGCCTTTATCCCCGGGCTTCAGCTCGGACATTTTCACGAGCTGCGCCGCTTTCTCGCAATGATGACGGAAGCCGGAGACCCAGTCCTCCCCGCCGCGCGGGCGGACCTCCACGAACTTCGCGAACTGCACGAGCCGCTCCAGTATCACCTTCGACGCGGAATGTTCCATGCCGCAGGCGGCCTCGTCGGCGGCCTTGTAATCCACCGCCAGCACGTTCACGAAGAAGTCCCGCAGCACCTCGTGGCGGTGCACCACGTCCTCGGCGTACGCCTTCCCCGCCGGGGTGAGGGTTATGATGTCGTAAGGCGTGTAATTTATCAGGGCCTTCTCGGCCAGTATCCTGAGCGCGCCGGTGACGGAGGACCCGGCCACCTTCATCCTCTCGGCCAGGTCCCGCGGCTTGGCGGCCTGCTTCTCCGCGACTATATGGAAGATAGCTTCTATATAGTCTTCGAGACTGGCGCTGATATGGATGGCATCGGTCATATTTTCCTTTATTTTTTAGCCGGCAAGTGTTTTAGGCTGTACTAAAATTATATCATAAGCCTGTCTTTGCCAGGCCTATGCCGCCGCCCGCTTTTTCCGCCGCGCATACCAGAAATAAAACCCGCTCAGGCATAAAAACGCAATCACGGCCGCGCCCGCGTCCACTACAAGGTAGAAATACCTGCCGAAAAATTCCCCGGAGTGCAGATCGGTTATGACTTTTTGCAGGCTTACCTCCCCCTTCTTTCCGGCGAGCAGCTCTTCCCTGAAGACGCCGTCGCGGCTTATGGAGAGGACGCCTTCCTTCGCGGCCAGGATGAACCCCTCCCCCACCCACGTGAAGCTCCGCACGTCCAGTTTCCCCGACGGGAAAAGGACCTCCGCCTTCCAGGAGCCCGCATCCTTCACGAAGAGCCCCCGGGTCGTGGCGGCGAAAGCCCGGCCGGCCGGGAAAAGCATGGCCCGGGCGTCCTCGCCGGGCAGCGTCTGCGCCCAATTCCTGCCGTCGGCGCTCTCGTACAGCCCGGACCCGGAACAGGCGTAGAGCGTCCCGCCTTCGGCGTAAAGGCGCCGGACGGGCTGCGGCAGGGTCAGTTCCCAGCTTTTCCCGTCCCTGAGGAAAACGCCCTGTTTCGTAGCCGCTAAAGCCAGGCTGTCCGCGATAATTATCTCCTGCGGGTCGGCGTGCTTCGCTTCTCCATAGCCCGGGACTTTGAGCATTACCTCCGCCAGCCCAAGCGCCTTGCGCTGCACCAGCAGCAGCCCGGTGACGCATACGAGGAGCATGGGCGGCAGGAAGACGAGCCCCAGCCAGAGATGCAGCTTCCGCATTTTAGGCATCATAGCTCGTAACGCAGCCAGAGGAAGGCCGTCCTGCCGACGCTTTCCCTTTCCCTCCTGCCGGGTTCCGTCTTCAGCTTGCTCTCGTTGAAGATATTCGTGACGCTGCCGTACAGGCTCAGGCCGCCGAAAAGCCTCTGCTTCAGGGAGAGGTCCCACTGGGTGAAAGCCCGCTCCCTTTTTTTCTTCGCGGGGTCCGTCTCATCCTTTTTTTCGCCTATATAGTTGGCCCCGACGGAGGCCGTGAAGGCCCCTTTCACGGACTCGTAGCGCAGGATGGCGCTGCCGATGGAATCCGGCTGGTCCTTCAGTTTGCGTTCCTGGCCGGTAACGGGATCCTTCACCGCCGAGTCGAGCAGGCTGTAGCCGGAGGAGAGGCTGAACCTTTCGAGGCCTATGAAACCGAGCCCGGTCTTAAGCTCCAGTTCCAGGCCGCGCACCGCGGCCTCGGAAACATTGACCGGCTTCACCACCGGCTTGCCGCTCTCGGTGCCCACCTGCTGCTTCTCTACGATGTCGCGCACGTCTTTGTAGAAGACGCCGGCCGCCAGCACGCCGCTCTTCCCCAGGAATTTCTCCAGGCCTGCCTCGTAATTCAGCGAGGCGGCGGCCTTGAGCTCGGGGTTGCCCTCCTCGATCTTGTCGGGTTTTTCGGACCTGGTCGGCACCTTGTCCTTGAAGGCCGGCCTGCCGATGGTCCTGGCGAAAGAGCCCCTGGCCTGCCAGCCGCGCCCCAGCCTGAGCCTGGCGTGGAGGGACGGGTTCCAGTCGGTGAAATTCCCGGCGGCGGAAGTTCCGGCGGCGGTGCGGTACGCCCCGTCGGTAAGTTCTACGCGCAGGCCGGGGGTCAGAGTCAGGCTGTCGCCCAGCTCCGCCTGGTCCATCAGGTAGAAAGCGGTGATCTCCTCGTCGACGACATAGCTGTCGTTCGGCGTGGACTTGACGGACTTCACGCCGGCGGCGTTCACCTCGTAGAGATATTTCGAAACGACGCGGTCCTTGTCCCTGCGCTTGAAGCCGCCGGAGAGCAGGTGGTTCCCCCCGGCCGGGCCGGAGAGCGGCAGGCTGTAATCCGCGGAGGCCACCGTTTCCAGGTCCAGCTTGGACTCGGTCTCGAAAGCGGTCTTGGTGAAAGCCAGGGCGGCGTTGTAGTTGTCCGAGCGCTTGTCCTTGTCCTCGTCGTTCCTGGAATAGAGCAGCGCGGCCTTGAGGACGGAGCCGCCCTTGAACTTGCGCTCGGCGCCCAGGCCGTAGCTCTGGAACAGCATATCCTTGGTCTCGTCCTCCAGCACCCGGCTTTTCCGCGCGCCGGTCAGCAGATTATACACGTCCCTGCTTTTTACCTTCTCCTCGCGCTGGCCCAGCAGCTGCGGGGTAAGGGTGAGCTTCGTGCCCCGGCCGGGATCCCAGGAGAAGCCCAGGTCCAAGGACGAGGTGAGGGTGCGTACCGTTTCCAGTTCCGCCTCCCTCTCGTTCTTGACCGAGTCCCGCACGCTTTTATCCTTGCCGCGGTAGTCGTCCGACCTGCTGGCGCCGGCGGAGAACCCCAGCGCTCCCGCTGTGTTCCCGTAGGACAGCGCAGCCTTGCCGCCGTTCTTGTCCGCCAGGTCGTTCCGGGAGCCTCCGGCGGAGACCGAGAGGCGCGCCTTGGAAGGAGGCTGCCTCAGGATGACGTTGACCAGGCCGGCTATGGAGTCGGAATCGTATTCCGCCGTCGGGTTCTTGAGGATCTCGATGCGCTCTATCGACTCCACCGGGATCCGGTCCAGGGCGAATTCGCGTTTCTCGCCGCCACCGGGCGGCCTGTTCCCGTTGATCAGCACGTTCTGGAACTCCTTGTCCAGGCCGGCCTGCCTGATATCCTTGTTGACGGCCGGCGGCCCGGAGAAATAGATCCTGGGCATGCGGCGCAGCACGTCGGCCGCGCTCTGCCCGCCGAGTTCCTCGATCTCCGCGCGCGTGACCACAGTCTTGGAGTGGGGGCTCTCCCTGCGCTCCGTCAAGGCTTTGATCTCCTCCGTTTCCTCCACCACTATTTCGGCCACCCTGGAAACCTCCTGGGCCCGGGCCGCCTGGCAGGCCGCAGCCAGAATTAATACAAGATACGCTGATGTGCTTCTCATGTTGTCTCCTTAGTTAATTCTAAAAGTGATGGGTATCTCCACGGTCAGGGGGACCGCCCCCGGGCCCGGCCTGAACGGCGCGGCCCGCCTGACGGAGGCGAGGGCGGAGCGGTCGAGCGCTTTATGCCCCGAGGAGGAGCCCAGCGAGACCTCTTTCAAAGCCCCGTCCGGCGTTATGACCGCGCGCACCACGGAAGTGCCTTCCAGTTTAAGCTGCTTCGCGAAAGAGGGATATTCCTTTTCCTGCGCCACCGTCTCCCGCACAAGGGCCAGGTAAGCGGCCAGCGCGCCGGCCCCTTCCCCGCCGGCCCCGGTAGCCTGCGCGTTCTCCCGGCCCTCCGGCCCGGAGGTCCCCCCGCCAGCCGGCTCCTCGGGGAACTGCGAAGCCGGGCTCGCGGGAACGGCCGCGGCGGGCTCTTCCGCTATCGGTTCCGGCTGCGTGCTTATGGGAGCGTCCTTTAAAGCCGGCGCCAGGGCGGCCGGGACCGGCGCGGCCTGGGACCGGCGCGCGGCCGCGGCCCCTGAGACCGCGGCAGGCTGCGCCATTGAAAGGTCCAGTTCCGCTATCAGTACCGGCTGTTTGGGCGAGGCGAGGAGGAACCGGGCGGCGCCCCAGAGAAAAAGATGCGCGGCGAGGGAAAATACCGCCGGGAAGAACCGCGGAGCTTTTACCTGGAGGAAAGTACCCATATTTATTTAGCGGCCACGAGGGAGATACGGCTTATGCCTGCCCCTTTCGCCGCGTCCAGCACCTGCACCACCCGGGCATAGGCCACGTTCCTGTCGGCGGCCACGGACAGGCGCGTGCCGGGCCCGTAGGAGGAAGACAACAGGGACTGCAGCGTTTCCGGGGCGACGCGCTTCCCCCCTACGGAGACGGCGCCGGCCGCGTCCACGGTCACCAGCACGGAGCGCTCCCGCGCCGGCGCGGCGTTCGCCGCCGCCGGAAGCTCGACTTTAAGGGCGGACTCGGCCACGAAATGCGCCGTCACCATGAAGATGATCAGCAGCACCAGCATGATGTCCACCATGGGGGTGACATTGATCCCCGTCACCACCCCGTCGTCGCCCAGGTCCCCCGCGTTCATAGGCGCTCCGCCGTGGGACAGCCCGCGCAGCCGCGCGCGTCGCGCAGATAGGACTGGATGAGGTGGATCACGCTCTGCGCGTTGGCGCAGCGCCGCTTCAGCCTGGTATGAAAGACGTTATTGGCCGCCACGGCGGGGATGGCCACGAAGATGCCGAAGGCCGTGGCGATAAGCGCGGAGGAAATGCCGGACATCACCACCGAAACGCCGGAAGCGCCGCTCAGCGCCAGGTCGTTGAAAGCCTTGATTATTCCCAGCACCGTGCCGAAAAGCCCCAGGAAAGGCGCGTTATTGCCCAAAGTCCCCAGCACTATCAGGCCGCGCTCGAGTTTGCCCCGCTCTATCACCAGCCGGGAAAGCATGGCCTCCTCGGCGGAAGCGGGGCCCCTGCCGGCCATCTCGAGCCCGGACAGCGCCACGCGCGCCTCTACGGCCTCGGACTTGGCGGCGAACCCGCGGGCCTCTTCCACGGCTCCGCGCTCCAGCAGGGCGGACAGCCCGTCCAGGAAAGCCGGGAAATCCAGTTTTTCCTTACGGAAAGCGCGCCAGCGCCCCGCTATGACCGCTACGGACAGCACGCTGGCCCCCAGCAGCAGCCACAGCACCCAGACATCCCCCAGCAGCGCTAATTTCCTGAATATCTCGGACATTTTCCCTCCACAAGAACTCTACGATCGGACCCGGACTGCAGCAACACCGTTTTAGGATACTATCAGTATTTTAGCCTTGCCTAATCACACGCTTAAAAATAATCCCGGTCTGTTTGGCCGGGCCGAATGTTTTAGTTGCCACTAATATTATAGCACTCGCCTAACTATTTGTCAAGTGGGTTGGTCGCGCTATGAAACTGGCGTATTGCTATATTTTTTATCCCTACATATTTATTGCGTTTATCCCCTTATTAACATTGCATTCATCCCCACGTTTTGATAGCATATACCCCGATGGCTTACAGAAAACGCATCGTTGAAACCGAACTGGCAAGAAAACTTGCTTCCACGGGAGCGGTGGTCATCGAGGGACCCAAGGCCTGCGGCAAGACCGCCACGGCCAGACAAGCCGCGGCCAGCGAAGTGCTTCTCGATGTGGACGCGGCGGCGCGCCAAGCGATTTCCGTAGATCCTGCGCTCGTGCTTGCCGGGAAAACGCCGCGGCTTGTTGATGAATGGCAGGTGGAGCCTGCGATCTGGAATCATATCCGCCGTGCGGTGGATGACCGCGCCAAACCGGGCCAGTTCATTCTCACCGGATCGGCCGTTCCCGCTGATGAGATTACCCGGCCTGGAGGAGCGGGACGGCTTACCCGCCTTCGTATGCGGCCTATGACCTTGGCGGAGACCGGTCACTCCACGGGCGCGGTCTCGCTCAATGACCTGCTTCAGGGGAAGGCCCCCCGGAGTCCGGACCCCGGCCTTACTATCGCGGGAGTTGCGGAACGCATCGCGGCGGGAGGATGGCCCGGACTGCTCGATCGGGGCCTGGACGAATCCCTGCAGGCTGTCCGGGACTATCTTGAGGAGCTCTGCCGTGTAGACGTGGGGCGCGTCGGCGAACGGCGTCATGACCCTGAAAGGGTGGCCCGCTTGCTGCGTTCGCTGGCCCGGAACCAGGCGACCTACGCGTCGGTGTCGACGCTTGCGGCCGATACGGGCGGCGGGGAAGGGCCGATCAAGGAGGAGACGGCGCAAGAATATCTTACTGCGCTCGGCCGGCTGATGATCATCGAGGACCTTCTTCCCTGGGCCCCTCATCTGCGCTCAAGATCCAGGGTGAGAAGCGCTCCAAAACGCCTCTTTGTCGACCCCTCCCTGGCTGTAGCCGCTCTCCGCGCGACCCCTGAGCGCCTTTTGCAGGACCTGAATCTTCTGGGCTTTCTTTATGAAGCGCTCGTTATCCGCGACCTGCGGGTCTATGCCCAGGCCGCTGACGCGCAGGTGCTCCAATACCGGGACAATACCGGTTTGGAGGTTGACGCCATTGTGGAAACGGCCGACGGCCGCTGGGCCGCCTTTGAGATAAAGCTGGGCTCCGGGATGGCCGCGGAGGGAGCGGCGAATCTGCTCAAGTTTTCACAGCGCGTGGATAGCGCCAAGCGCGGCAAGCCGAGCGCGCTCGCTGTGATCGTAGGCTCGGGCTACGGCTATGTGCGTCCCGACGGCGTAGCGGTAATCCCTGTCGGCGCCTTGGGAGCATAGACTCACAGCCTGGACCGGCAAATAAGGACGGTTAGTAGAGTAGAAGCAGGCTAAGCCTCCTCCCCTCGTCAAACCGTGCAGGCGGTTTTCCCGCACACGGCTTACCGAGTTCCATACCCCCCCTCCTCCTATAAATATTTAATTAAAACTTCTTTTTCAGCGTTATCCGCTGGATGCTGCCCAGAGTCCCTTCCGGGGACATGGCGTAGTCGAGATCCGCTGCCAGGCGGGGGCCCCCTCCCGATATTTAACCAAAGCTGCAAGATGAAGCATATGTAAACATGGCAGTATGTCCATATATACTGGACATACTGCCGTAGATATCGTATGCTTTTGTCATGGTAACGGTAATGGATATTCGGGAACAGGTGCGCACGGATGTGCTGGACTACCAGCAATTAGTGTCCTATCTGCATGACTATGCAAAGCCGAGAGACCGCATCGGCGCGCTCCTGGCCGAGGGCAGCCTGATCCGCGTACGCAGGGGGCTTTATGTGTTTGGCGAGCGTTATCGCCGCGCCCCGCTTAGCCGGGAACTTCTGGCCAATCTTATCTACGGCCCCTCTTATGTCAGCCTCGATTACGCCCTGAGCCACTATGGAATGATACCGGAGCGGGTGGAGAACGTGACGTCGGTCACCACAGGCGAGAGCCGGCGGTTCAGTACGCCGTTCGGGGTGTTCACTTACCGGCGCCTTCCGCCGCGGCGCTATGCGCCCGGCATCCGTTGGTCGGGTGAAGGCGATGTCCGGTACCTGCTGGCCTCGCCCGAAAAGGCCCTTGTGGATAAGGTATGGACGGACAAGGGTTTCAGTTCGGCCAGGCCCGGGGATTTTAACACCTATCTGTTCAAGGACCTGCGCATGGACGAACAGCGGCTGTCTTCGCTGAACGCGGACCTGCTCGCGACCATAGCCCGAGCCTTCGCATCAAGGAAGATTACCATGCTGACGCGGTGTCTGGCGGGTGGCCGATCATGATAAACGACTCGGACGGGGCCATCCAGCAAATGCTCGAGCGCTACAATTGCCGGACCCGCGATGAATATGTCGGCGCGCTTAGGGAAATCCTTCAGCAGATAGCCTTGCTTGGCCTCTGGCGCGGCAAGTTTTTCGAACACGCCGCTTTCTACGGCGGCACGGCTCTGCGCGTTCTGTACGGTCTGGACCGTTATTCCGAGGATCTGGACTTCTCGCTGCTCATGCCCGACAAGAATTTCTCCCTCGGCGCCTACGGGGGCGCGCTTCGCCGGGAACTGGACAGTTTCGGGTTCGACGTCTCTTTCGAAGCCCGCAAGCGCAACCCGGAAACCGCCATTGAATCCGCTTTCCTGAAGACCAGCACACTGCAACAACTGATCGTAGTTAAAGTCAATGCCGGCCTTGCCCGGCAACTGCACGCGCGGGAAATACTGAAGATCAAACTGGAGGTGGACACCGATCCCCCCGGCGGGTTCGAAACGGAGAGCCGCGCGGTGTTGCTGCCGGTGCCCTTTGCCGTGCGGGCCTGCAGCCTGCCCGACCTCTTCGCCGGGAAGATGCATGCGCTGCTGTGCCGGAAGTGGAAGACGCGTGTCAAGGGGCGCGACTGGTATGACCTGGTCTGGTATCTTGGGCATCATCCACAGTTGCGCCTGAGCCATCTGGAGTCGCGCCTGCGGCGCTCCGGTGACTGGGCCGGCGCCGCCGCCCTGACCCGGCCGGATCTGCTTGGCCTGCTGGATACCGCCATCACAAAACTGGATGTGCACCAGGCCCGGCAGGAGGCGGACCGCTTCGTCGGGGAGAAGTCGTCTCTGGAACTCTGGTCCCGTGAATTCTTCGCGCAGATCGCGGCCAGGATCGAGACCGTGTAGGAGCCGGCGCTCAGGTCAAAGAACACTCCGGCCCGCGCATCCGCAGGGATTGAAAATATTTAAAATTTCTTCTTCAGCGTTATCCGCTGGATGCTGCCCAGACTGCCTTCCGGCGACATGGCGTAGTCCAGATCGGCGTTCACAACTTTAATGCCCGCGCCCGCGCTGAACGCGCCTGCCGCGCTCTGGCCCGCCCCGCCGTTCAAGCCGCCGCGCAGGCTAAGGCCGGTCATTGCGCCGGGGCCGCCATACAGGGCGTATTCCGTCCCTATGCTGTAGGTTGTGTACTTGTCGTAAATATAACGCCTGGCGTCGAAGTTCAGCATGAACCCGGCCACCGGCATATACATCAGGCCGGCGCTTACGCTTAAGGGCAGTTGGTCGCGCTGGGAAATGTATTTAATGCCGGGGCCAAGATTCTGCACCGCAACACCCACGGATACAGGGAGCCCTCTTAAACCGCGCTTTACTCCCATATCTACAGCATACCCTGTGCCTTTAATCCCGGCTATTGAACTTTCTATATATTTTACGGCGCCGCCCACGCTGTACAGGCCGTATTGCCTGGCTAAACCCAGACTCACCGCCTGATCGTAAGCCGTATACCCGCCGGTCCTGGACCTCGCGGCCGTGCGGCCTTCCATGCTGCCGATGGATAACCGGGCAAGGCTCAAACCCATTTTCCAGCCCTGGGAGCCAGGCAGGGAAAAGCCGCCTCCCACAAAATCATGCGCCGAGCCGAGATACCAGGCGCTATGGCTCAATACCGCCTCGCCTTTTCCCAGCGAGGCGAGCCCGGCGGGATTATAGGTCAGAGCGCTTATACCCATAGCGGAAGCCGCGCCCGCGGAAGACATAGCACCCGCCCTGGCGTCCGTGTCTATACGCAGGAACTCCGCCCCGCTTTCGAGCGCCCCGCTTATCTTTACCGAAGGAGTAAAAACAAATATCAACGCCGCACCCAGCACCCATGGCCTTGCGAGCAGATAAACAATACGGTTCACCAAGTCAGGCGGGTTGTTATTATCTTTCATAATCCCCCCTACCGCACGACCCCGAATTTCCCGGTCTTCTTAAGCTTCTGCCCGGCCTTCTGCGCCTCTATCGCATAAAGGTAAACCCCGGTCGGGATATGACCGCGCCACACATATTCATAGGCGTAGCTGAAACCATTCCCGTCGTCCAGTTCGACAGGAAGCCCTGTTAGGAGATGCTCGTGCGCCGCCCGGCCGCTTATGGTGTAGATTGTTATCTTCACGCTGTCGGCTATGCCGGTCTCTATGTGGAAGACGGGGGCCCCACTCCCTTTGGCGGGGTTCGGGAATACGTAAACTTCGCCAAGCCTGAAAGCAGGGTCGGGCCCGGCGAGGACGCCGGCGCTCACTGTTGCCATTGCGGACGCCTTGGTCTTCGGCCCGCCGCCCGCAGGCGGAGCGGGCACAGGCAGAGACTCGCCGGACTGGATAAGATTACCAGTGCCGCTCACGGCCGCGGTTTTTACGAAATAATGTCCGCCCAGCAGGGCGTTGCCGGTCAGCTTCATATCCGAATAGGGAGCGTAGAGGCAAGCCGCGAGAGACCCCCCGCCGTTGAATTTCAACTCGGAGGTTGTACTGACGACTATTGAAAGCATGGAAGCCTGGCCGGAAGCGTTCATAGAACTGCCGCCGTTTATGGATACGCCGCCTTCCACCAGTATGTCCACTTTCCCGGCGATAGTGATGCTTGAGCCGCCGCTGAGTTCCAGGCCCTTGAAGTAATAAGTCCCGGTGGTAAGGATTATCCCCGCCTGTGAGGCAAGTACAAGTTTACCGTCCACCAGATACGCAGCCACAAGCGCGTTATTGTTCGCTTCGGCGGCGCTTTGTGCTATACCGGCAGTATAGATAGGAACCGGAGCAACAGGGGTCGCGCCGCTGACCTGCTGCCCGGTTATTAACCCCCTGCCCGATATAGTGATAGTGCCCGCCGTAACATCGCCAAGTATCCTGGCATTGCCGCCAATGCTTACCAGGGCATTGGATTTAACTATCCCCGCTATATCTGCCGTGCCGGAAATATCAAGGCCCGACGCCGCCACAAGCCCGTCAGTCCGCCAGGACGATACAGCCGCTATTTTCTCTTTGGGTATTTCCAGGTTGCTCGTGTTGTCTTTAGACCAGTACCTGATCATGTAAGTACCCTGCTCCGGGATGGTGAAAGGTGAAGTATAGGCCTTCACAGGCGCGAGGGCGCCGGTCTGGACATTCTCTATTTCGTAGAAAATGCTGTTAAGCCCGGCAACCACCCCGCTCATCACGGGATCGGCGGCGGTCAAGGTTATCGGAGTGTCCTGCATCAGTACAGGCAGGCCGAAGACTTCGGACTTCGGCTCGCCGAGGCTTATACCCGTGACCGGAGGCGTATTATCCACGGCGATTATCGCTGACCTCGGCGGCTCGGCGTTCTGTACCCGGTCCAGAGAATAATACTCAAGGGTATGCTGCCCCTCAACGGCTATAGTGAAGCTGCCCAGATACACCTGCCAATTGCCGCTGTCTATCCTGTATTTAACGAGCATCACGCCTGAGGCGGTATCGTTGCTTAGTGGATCGGCGGGTGTAAGAACTATCCCTGAATCTTTGGTGAGGTAGATCTTCTCCTCGCCGGGCGCTGAGTACCGCACACCACTTATAGACAGCGCGGTAACCGGCGCTGTATTATCAACCCACAACTCAGCGGCTTTTACCGCTTCCACATTGTTCACAAGGTCCGTGGAATAGAAGGAAACAATGCGCTTGCCCTCGGCACTCAGCTTAAATTGCGAGTAATCGCTGAACGCGCCGCCATCAATCCTGTATTTTGTCTCTTTAACACCCACGGAAACTTCGTTCACAACCGGGTCAGCGGCTGTAATCACAATGTCCGTCCGCTGGCTAATATATTGCTTATCAGTATATGACTGGTCGCCGGACAAAGACAGTTCGGTCAGCGGTTTGGTAGCGTCAACATAGACAGCCGTAGACTTCGTTATCTCTGTATTGTTCACATTGTCTTTAGCGCTGAAGTTAACAGTCCTTATGCCCTCGGCAAGGCCAAAAGGAGCGGCGTATTTACTCGTCGCCTCTGCGTCTATCCCGTAGTATATCCCCTCGACGCCCGAGGCCACCGCGCTGACAACAGGGTCAACGCTTTCAAGCGCTATGCTGCCGAGGGCGTTAAGGTAGAATTTCCCGCCTTTTTCAATATGGTCCCCGCTCGGCGCAAACCACCGGCTTACTGGCGCTGTAGCGTCGCTTTGCACTTCCAGCGTATGCGCGGCCTCAAGATTGCCCACATTGTCGTAGGCGCGGTATTTTATAGTATGCCTGCCCTCTGAGAATTTCAAAGCGGCTGCATATACGATATATGCTCCGCCGTCCACAGATGTCTCTATACGCTCTACCCCGCTTGCAACTTCCGAAGTAACAGGGTCAGCCGCACTGAAAGTCAAAGGTGTTTCAGGAATTATGTAGTTTACCCCGCCCGCGGACATATAGTAAGGGCTGCCTATATAATGCCCTGTCACAGGCGGAGTTGCGTCGCTCTGGACTTCCAGAACGCGCTCCGCCTCCACATTCCCCACATTGTCTATGGCGCGGTATTTTATCGTGTGCCGGCCTTCGGTGAATTTCAGGACCTGCGCATATTTCAGCCATTGCCCGCCGTCTATAGCCGTCTCAATACGTTCTAAGCCGGCAGAAACCTCTTTTATTACAGGGTCTGCCGCAGTAAAAGTTAATCCGCTCGCCGGGGTAATAAAGCGCAAGCCGTCCTTAATATACAGCGGTTCGGAGATATTGAATGCTGTGACCGGAGCAGTGTTGTCCACATATATCTGCGTGGATCTGAACACTTCGATGTTCTCAACGCGGTCCGTCGCACGATAGGTTATCGTGTGTTTTCCCTCGCCCAGCGCTATCGGTTGGGCGTAGACTGCGGACAGGCCGCCATTATCCGCGTACTCTATGTTCTTTACGCTAGCTGCCCCGCCGTTGGCAATAGGGTCAACAGCCGCAAAGCCATACTCGGTGGCCAGGGAGGAGTAGAAGCTACCAGGCTCCATTCCCGCATACTGCCTGCCGCCTAGAATATTGAGCGTACTTATTGGGGCTGTGTTGTCCACCCATAGCTCGGCTGTTTTTACCGCTTCCACATTGCTTACATAGTCCGCGGAATAGAAGGTAACGACGCGCTTACCTTCGGCGCTCAGTTTGAACTGCGAATAATCGTTGAACGCGCCGACGTCTACCGCGTATTTGGTTTCTTTTACGCCGACAGAAACATCTGCCACTACAGGATCAATTGCGCTAATTATGATATCCGTCCGACGGCTGATATATTGCCTGCCGTTCTTGTACTGGTCTCCGGAGACAGTCAGTTCTGTGACGGGCTTGGTGCCGTCGACATGGATGACCGTGGACTTCATTACTTCCGTGTTCCCCACATTATCTTTTGCCTTGTAATTCAATATCCGCACACCTTCAGGCAGGTCGAATACGGCGGTGTATTTCACGGCAGGCGCGGCGTCTATGCCGTAATAAATATTTTCCAACCCTGAAGCTACATTGGCCGCCTGGGGGTCGGCGCTTTCAAGCAGAATGCGGCCGAGGGCATTGAGATAAAATTTGTTGCCGCGCTCTATATGCTCGCCGCTGGAGACCGACCATTTGCTTACAGACGCCGTATTATCGCTCTGGACTTCCAGAACACGCTCTGCCTCCACATTCCCCACATTGTCTATGGCGCGGTATTTTATCGAGTGCCGGCCTTCGGCGAATTTTAGGGTCTGCGTATACCTCAGCCAAGGCCCGCCGTCTATGGCCGTCTCTATGCGCTCGATACCGGCGGCGACCGCGTTTACCAGCGGGTCAGCCGCCGTGAATGTCAATTCGCTCGCCGGCGTAATATAGCGGACGCCGTCTTTAATGAATAGCGGCTCGGCTATATTGAACGAGGCAACAGGCGGCGTCGCATCCATATATACCGAGCTGGACTTTTCAACTTCCAGGTTCTCCACATTATCCCTGCTGCGGTATTTTATGAGGTAATTGCCATCAATACCTGGTAGAGTGAATTTAACCAGCGATGTTGAAACGGCTCCATTGTTTATATTATGGGACGTTTCTTTTACGCCGCTGGCAAAGCCGCCCGGGTCTACCGGTGAAAGTTCAAAGAGGGTCCACGTAGAAATATAGTTCAGGAAGGCCGGGCCTGAAACACGGTTGAACGCCGTTTGCGGCGCTGTATTATCCACTATGAACGTGCTGATAATTATTTTCTCAATGTTTCCCAACACATCTTCTGAATAATAGGAAAGGCCGTATATTCCATCGGCCTCCTGGTCGAGCCTGAACGCCGAGACGTACGTCGCACCCTGTCCCGGATTTATATTCTGGAACGAAAGTTCCCTTACCGACCCAATACCCTCTGCCCTGACAGCTAAACTCTGTTTCTTCACTCCAAGGCCGCTATTATCCATATCGGACACCAGATCGTCTATACTAGACAGGGTAAATGTGGTCCTTGCAGTCACATAGGGAGCCGGCCCAACACCTTGATATTTGTCTCCTATCTCAGACAGGGATGTTCTGGGAGGCAGCACATCGTGGATAACCTCAAATAGCCCGCTTGTCGCAAGGCTTGCGTTATCCGCAAAATCCGTCGCGCCCACCATCAGCCGCCACATGCCGTCGTCTATATCCAACGGCTCCAGTTGCTGCCCGTTTACTACCGCTATAACCGCGGGCCGGACGCCTCGCGGGCTCCCCCTGTCCTCAACCTGCGTCAAGATCGCGGCAGTTTTTGGAGCGGGATCCAGATTATCCGTCACTGCAAAAGTTATACGTATTTTCTCTTTAGTCGCTATAAGGTTATTTCCGGCCGACGGGGAAGAAATAGTTATAAGCGGGACTGTTTTATCAATATTTAAGACCAGGGTCGCCGTGGAGGAATTGCCGGCATAATCCATACAATACCCCGAAACAGCCTGATTGTAACCCTCGGTTGATATCATTTTTGCCGGCACACAGTAAGAGGTCCCGGAAAGCGCGTCAGTCCCGGTAACTATGACTGTCACTGGAGTGTTATTCCAGCCATTACTGTTTTTCGCGGGCGCCTGGGCGGCCGAAACTATCGGTATCGTAAGGTCCACATTTACTATCGCCGTGGAATAGCCGATATTTCCCGCCGTATCACGGCACCACCCGGCCACCGGCGACTGCCCCTCGGCCGAAATTGTTTTGGAGGAACACTCCACGACACCGGATAATATGTCCGCCCCGCTAAAGAGCACCTGCACCGATGTGTTATTCCAGCCGCTGCTGTTCGCTGCCGGAACGAGTGTATAGCTTACCTGCGGCATGGTGCGGTCTATCTTGAAGGCCGTGGATTTCTCAACCTCAATGTTTCCTGCTTTGTCGGTGCCGTAATAATACACCACATACAGTCCGTCCGTACTTGCAGTCACGGGTAGAGTGTAAATGCC
>JACQPH010000025.1 GCA_016207645.1 Elusimicrobiota bacterium | reverse complement strand
TTGGGGGTCCCCCGCCGGGGGGGGTTAAACTGACGAAAGGGTTTCCATCTTCCGGGGATCGCGTGGAAAAACCCCGGCCGACCCGAACCCCTATAGCGGCCTGAGCAGCTACAAAATCAACAAGTAAGTCCCTACCGGGCGATGTCTTCGGGATCGCAGAACCTGTAGCCGAATTTTTCCACCGACTCCACCCACCCGCCGGCCTTCCCGCCCAGCGCCTTGCGCAGCCGGCTGATGGTCACGTCCACCGCGCGCGTATTGGCGGCGCTGGACATGCCCCAGACCGCTTCCAGCAGATAAGGCCTGCTCAGCACCCTTCCCGCCTTCCGCATCAGTATCTCCAGCAATTCGAACTCCCGCGGCCGGAGCCGCACTTCTTTGCCCCCGGCGAAGCACCTGTGGCGGCCGGGGTCCAGCTCCAGCGGGCCCAGGGAAAGGACAGCCGAGGGCTGCTCGGCCTGCGCTGTGCGGCGCCTCAGCACGGCCCGGACGCGGGCGGCCAGCTCGCGCGGGTCGCAATGCCGGAAAAGTATGCAGTCTTCGGCGCCGAGCTCGAAGCTGCGCGCCAGTTCTTCCTGCCCCAGTTTCTCTCCCGCTACGATAACCGGAAGCCCCTTACCCTCCCGCATTTCGCGAAGTATAGCCAGCCAGGACAACCCTTCAATGTCCGGAATAGCTATATCCAGGAAAACAAGGTCCGGTTTGGCGGCCAGGAGAGCCTTGAAACCCTGGGCGCCGGTCCCGGCGGTCTCCAGCAGGCAGCCAGCCTGTCCGGAGCAAGCCTCCAATAAAACTATCAACGCCGGGTTCGCGGATATAACCAGGAAATGGCCGTTTTCTGTCATTTGTCTTCTCAAAGCCAATTATACTACTTGTATCGTAACAGAAACATGTTACATTCGTGTTACATGCATGAAATGCGGCTGTATCCGCACTGCAGTTATATATATAGACGGGGAAATAAACAATTGTTTAAGGAGCGAAATATGTACCTGATACTTTCAGTGGAAGACGACCCGCTGATGCAGAAACTGCTGCAGGCCGCGCTGGTCGCGGCAGGCTTCGAATTCCGTCTCAGCCCGGACGGACGAGGCGCCCTGCCCATGGCGCTGGCGGAAAAACCCGACCTGATACTGCTCGACGTGAACCTGCCAGACGCTACCGGCATAGAGGTTTGCCGCGCGCTGAAGGCGGAACCCAGGACCCGCCATATCCCGGTCCTGATGCTCACCGGGGAAGCCCGCGAGGTAGTTACCCGAGTGGAGGGCCTGGACGTCGGGGCGGAAGATTACCTTTTCAAGCCCATCAGCCCACGCGTACTGATAGCCCGGGTCGGTTCGATACTGAAGCAGGCGGTAAAACCCACGCAGCTCTAGGCCCGGAAGCAGCACAATGTTATGCGCCAGACTGAAAAGCCGGAAAATGAAAAAGCGGCCCCCGGAAGGAAGGGGGGGACGGGGCTTTTCACCGGCTTTGTGCTTTCCGCGGCGCTGGCCTTCGGCTTCGCCTGCTTCGCGCAGGCCGGCCTCCCGATGTCCGGGGGCGACAGTTCACTGCGCCGCAACCTCGTCTCCGGCGGGGGGGCCGTGGCCGCCGGAACCGGCTTCTCGCTGAACTACGCGCTGGCTGAAGCCGCGATAACGACGTTCACCGGCTCCGGCTTCAAGTTCAATTCAGGCCTGATGCCGCTGACCGCGCAGCCCGGCACCATCATCAGCATCACAGCCGTTTCCAAGGCCACCGGCACGCTGGAACTGGCTTGGACCGCACCAGGCCTGGACGGCTTCCTCGGCGCGGTCAGCGGCGGCCTGTACCGCGTGGACACTTCCTCCGACCCCGCCCACGCTTTCGACCCCTCCGTGTTCGTCACCGAATTTTCCACCTCCGTAACTCCCGGGGACGCCCAGTCCTATCTTCTTACCGGGCTCGAACCCAACACGACTTATTACACGCGCATCTATCTGGCGGACGAGCGCAAAGTGGTGGCGGAGCGTTCCGCCCCCGGCGACGAAGCCACCCTGGCGAACCTCCCCGCTTCTCCCGTCCTGAGCGGGGTGTTCCCTTCCAGCGTCACCTTTACCTGGACTATCCCGCCCGGCGGCGCCGAGGGCTACCAGCTTGACGGCTCCTCCACTGACTTCGGCGCGCTGTTCCCCGGCGGCGTCGTCAGCTCCTCGGTAACGGACCAGGGGACGCAACTGACGCTGACCATCAACGGCCTTTCCCCCAACACCACCTATTTCTTCAAGCTGGCCAGCCTGAACTGGCAGCGCGACGTGAATTTCGCGACGCTCATAGCCACGAGGACAAAAGCCGGGCCGGCCCCGCTCCCCATAGAGAACCTGGCCCTGCAGCCGGACGCGCTGGCGCACAGGATAACGTTCAACTGGACCAACCCGGAATACGATACCCCCTCCGGCGTGCTGGTGCAGATGAGCACCACGCCCATCACTTACCCCCTGGCGGAAGGTATGAATTATGCCAACGGCAGCGTCTTCCCGGACGGCTCGGTGGTCCTGGCCGCCGCCGCGGGTTCGTCCCAGCTCCACGAGAACCTGGCGCTCAATTCCACGTACTATTACCGCTTCTCCAGCCATAACACGGCGCGGGCCTACTCGGTCTTCGTGGCCACCGAAGCCATACTGGACCTGCCCCCCATGTCCCCGGCCGGGCTGGAAAGCACGGTCAACGCGGACCGCACGGCGATAACCATGAACTGGTCGGGCGTCGCTTCCAACCAGGACGGCTCCGGCTTCCAGCATCCCGGAGAGGGCATGGAGCTCGCCCGCTACGATATTTTCCGGGCCACCGGCATCATACAGTCGAACTGGGCCCTGGTCGCTTCGGTGCCCGTTTCTTCACAGAGCGTGACGGTTCCGGTGCCGGACCCGGACACGGTGTATTACTATAAAGTCGCCGCCATGGACAGCAATGTCACTCCCGGCATCTCCATGGTGGTGGACACCTACAGGAACCTCTACGCGGTGGCCCCGGACCAGGTCTCCCGCCTCAAGATCCCGGCGGAAATGACCGGCGTCGTGCTCCCTTCGGGCAATCCTTCGGGGCGCTCTATCTTCTTCGCGGCGCGCGAAAAGACCGAGGACGAAGGCGGCAAGGTCATGAAGTCCGTGGAGTTCCGCCCGGTGCAGTCGCCTTCGGGTGAAGAGGTCGCCAATTTCCGCTTCGAAAAGCCGGAGCTGGACATTGTCCTGCGCTACGATACCGAAAGCGGTCAGGTAGTCCCCGGCAGCTTCAAGGGCTCCGGCGTGACGGCGCTGGCCTCGCTGGCGTCCGCCGTGAGCGCCTCCGACGCGCGCAGCAAGCTCGGCGTCTACTGGTTCAACGGCAAGGAATACGTAAAAGTCTTCGGCACCGTGAACCCCGAGGACCAGACTATAACTGTCCGCTCGGCGTTGCCCGGCTCCTACCAGATACGCAGCCTCGCACGCGCCGAAGGGGTGAGCTTCGGGGTGAAGGAAATGTCGAACAAGGTCATCACTCCCAACGGCGACGGCCTGAACGACTACGTCACGTTCACGCTGGACAATCCGAAGGACTCTTCATTCAGCGGCAAGATATACGACCTCACCGGGGCGCTGGTCGCCGAAATGCGGCCCGGCACCCAGATAGCCGATACGCTGGAATGGAACGGGAAGGCCGGCGGCGCCGCGGTGCCGCGCGGGGTCTATGTGTACCAGATCAAGGCGGAGGAAAAGACTTTCAACGGGACGATAGTGGTGATCCGGTAGGGTAGCGGGTTCAGGGGATAGGGTATAGGCGGAATGAGAGCGGATCTATGAGGATTCTAACGCAAAACAGGAGGAACGCGGCGCTGTCGGCGCTGTTGTTCGCGTTTATCCTCTGCCCTCTACCCTCTACCCTCTCCCCTGTCTTCGCCGCTTTCGAGGACCTGGGCGCCGGCGCGCGCGGGCCCGGCCTGGGCAACGCCATGGCCCCGGTCGCCGACGACGTTTACGCCGCGCATTACAACCCCGCCGGCCTGGGCGTGATGGGCAGGCCGCAGTTCACGGCGGCCTATACCCAGCTTTTCTCCGGCCTTTCCGACGGTTCTAAACTCGGGACCTCCTTCTTCGGCTACGCGCATCCCCTCGAAGACGGCAGGCGCGGCACTTTCGCCGGCGCGCTCAACTCCTTCTCGCTCGACGGGGGCCTTTACCGCGAAAGCACTCTTTACCTTTCTTACGGCCGGCTGGCTTATACCCGGCCCGGCGGCGGGGAACTTTTCCTCGGCACGACGCTGAAATACCTGTCCAGCTCCTACGGCAGCTTCAGGGAAAGCGCCGACGCTACCAACGGCATCATCAGTACAGGCCAGGCCGACCCGCTGCTGCAGGGAAATTCCAGCCACAAGGCCTTTGACGCTGATATAGGCGCGCTTTACAGGTTCATGACCCACTACCAGCTGGGCCTGCAGGTGACCCATCTCCCGCGCCCGAACATGGCTTTCGCCTCGGGCGACTCCGACCCGCTGCCGGTGGCGGTAAAGCTGGGCTTCAATTACAAGAGCCTGATCTCCAACCTGGTCGCGCAGGTAGAAACCAAAAAGGCGCCCGACGGTTCCGCGGACAATATCGTTACCGCCGCGGCCGAGCGCTGGTTCCCTAAGGCCTTTATCGGCGACTTCGGGGTAAGGGGCGCCATGGGCCTGGGCACCCGCGAGTATAAGCAGCTCAGCCTGGGCCTCTCCTACCGCACCCGCAGGGTGCAGGTGGATTACGGCTTCGCGCTGCCGCTGGGCGCCATAGCCGACACCGCGGGCAGCCACCGCATGGCCATCTCCTTCCACTTCGGCAAGCCGACGGAGCAGGAAGAGACCCTGGAGATGCTGATGGCGACGATGCGGGGGCTGAAAACCGGGACCGTAACCGGCCTCCCCGCCGTAATGGTAGAAAGGAGCACGGTCACCGTCTTCGCCGCGCCGGAACTTTCCGCGGAGGAACGCGCGATAGCCGAAAAGCTGGCCAGGTCCGAAGAGGCGATCAAAGCAGGCCGCTACCGGGAAGCGGTGAGCCTGACCTCAGCCGTCACGGCCGCCGCGCCCGCCCGGGCCGCCGCCTGGCAGAACATGGGCATAGCGTACCTGGGCCTGGAGAAGTACAAGAGCTCGCTGTTCGCCTGGGAGAAGGCTTACGAGCATGAAAAGAGCCCGGCGCTGAGGGAAGCCATCAGGGGCTATATAAAATCCATAACGCGCCTCGAGCGTTCGGGAGCGCAGCGCAAACCCGCCGCCGCTAAAGCTCCGTCACCGGCGCAGAAACCCACTTTGTCGCAGCAGGAGATAGACGAACTCCTTAACCGCGGGGTGGACGCCTACGTGAACGAGGAATTCAAGCGGGCCCGCGAGTTCTTCGAGCGCGTGCTGGACGCCGACCCCGACAACGTGGAGGCGTTGAAAGCCCTCCGCCGCCTCAAGGACGAGAAAGGGATCTGATATGAGGATACGGACAAAACACCAGCTGATAACCGCCGCGCTGATCGCGTCGGTCGTGGTTTCCATCGCCGCGATGGTCATCCACACCCAGCGCAAGATGCTGAAAACCCAGTCGCTGCAGCGCCTGAGCGCGCTTATGGAAGGGGCGGCGCGCATAGCGAAGGAATCTTTCGACAGTCGCGACCGCCTGATGGCGATAAGCTATCTCAAGTTCCTGCAGAAGGAGCACCCGGAACTGGCTTTCGCTTCGGTCTCGTACGGCGGCCACGTTTCCAATATCGGCGAGGAAAGCGACGGGCTTATCTATCTGGAGAGCAGCGCATTCCCGGCGGGAAAACCAGTGCGCTACACGATCTCCGCCTACCCGTCACCTTCGGGCGCCGCCACAGGGGACCTGCAGGTGTCCACCGCTGGGGTTTCACTCAGCGTCTCGGGAAAGGCGACGGTGGCTATCGAAGAGCCGCCGGCCTCCCTGGGAGTCTCGGTGAGGCTGGGGTTCGTAAAAAAGATGATAGACAGCGAGGTAGAGCGCGCGCTCGACCCGCTGATGCGCTGGACCGCCGGGATAGCGGGCGGCTTCATGCTCTTAAGTTTCTTCATCAATATCTGGGTCGCCAAGCTGTTGACGGGCCCCATCGAGATGCTAGCCAAAGCCACCGGCCTGCTGGCCGCCGGCCGCCTGGACGTTCAGGTACCGGTGCGGACCAAAGACGAGGTCGGCGCGCTGACGGCGAGTTTCAATTCCATGTCCGGACGGCTCAAGGAACTTGTCGAGTCCCGCGAAGACATCCTGCATACGCTCACCCACGAGATAAACACTCCGCTGAACGGCCTGAAAGGGTACCTGGAGCTCTGGCAGGACGGCAAGCTTCCCCCGGACCCGGAGCAGAACCGCCATGTCATCGGCACGATGATAGTGGCCGTCCTGCGGATGGAGACCTCGCTCGGCAACGCCCTGAGCCTCTTCCGCGCCGAGAACAAGGCCCTCTCGAAGGAAGAGCTGCGCCCCGTGCAGGTGGAGGAAGTGTTCGCCCAGACCCTCACCATGTTCGCGCCGATGGCCAGGGAAAAGAACATCACCCTCGTGCCGCTGCACAAGGCCATCAAAGGCTGCGTAACCGCCCCGGAAGAGCTGATAAAGCAGATAGTGGTGAACCTCGTGTCGAACGCCATAAAGTACGCGCAGGAGGGGGGACAGCTGCGGGTCGGCCTGCACGACAATCCGAAAGAGCTGATGTTCTACGTTTCCAACACCGGGCGCGGCATTCCGCCGGAGGATATCCCCCATCTGTTCACCAAATTTTACCGCTCGCACGAAGACCGGGCCTCGGGCAAGAGGATCCCCGGGACGGGGCTGGGGCTGAATATCGTCCGCCGTGCGGTCAAAGCGCTGAATGGTCGGGTTTACGTCACTAGCAAGGTCGGTGAAAAGACGATGTTCCTGGTCAGGCTTCCGAAAGCCGCGGGAAAAATCTCGGACACTGGAGCTGGGCTATGAAGAAAGATCACCTTTCCGGCATTATCGCCATCATTCTCTCCCTCTGCGGGGGGCTGCATCTCGCCTGGGGACAAAGTCCCCCGGGCCTGATGAACTTCCAAGGCCGGCTTACCGACTCCAGCAATAACCCGCTGAGCGGGCCGCATGACTTCATCTTCGAAGTCTACGACGCTCCGGCCGGCGGAACGCAGCTCTGGACGGAAACGCAGAGCGGCATTACCGTGGCCAACGGCGTGCTGGCGGCGCAACTGGGCGCGGCCTCGGCTATACCGGCGGCGATCTTCTCGGCCCCGTCCGCCTACCTGCAGATCACCGTGGACGGCGTGGCCCTCAGCCCCAGGCAGCGGCTGGCGACGGCCCCCTACGCCTTCAACTCCGGCGCCCTGCAGGGCAGGGAATACGGGGCTTTCGTCTCCACCGACTCCGCTGTCCAGAGTATCGGGGGGGACAAGACCTTCACCGGCACCCTTGCGTCCGCGCAGCTGCGCCTTTCCGGAGGGGTCAGCGTTTCCTCGGAATCCCTGGCTTCGCTCGGCGCCGGGATAAGGATATCCAGCAATGTTTATATCGTGGGCTTCTCCTCCGCCGCGAAATACTACGGCGACGGCTCCGCCCTGACCGGGATAAACGCGAGCGGCGCCATAACCAGCGCGGGACAGATCACCGACGGTATCATCACCCTGGCAAAACTGGCCCAGAGCGGCTGCGCGAACAACGAGATCCCGAAATGGAACGGCGCGGCGTGGACCTGCGCCGCGGACGCCGGCGGCTCTACCTACACGGCCGACGAGGCGAGCCTGCATCTGGCCGGCGGCGTGTTCAGCGCCCTGCCTTCGAGCGTGACCTTGCAGGGCAACGCCTTCAACAGCGCCGGCCAGCTCGTCCGGCTGGACGGCTCCGGAGAACTGCCGGCCGGGGTGAAAGCCCAGGCCATCAAGACCGGCGCATACTTGAACGACGTCAGGGTTTCCTCGTCCATTTACTCCGATAGCGCCGCCAATGCCGGCGCGGTGGCGAACGGGGTTTACACTACGGGCTCGTACGCTGATCCAACCTGGATAACCTCGCTAGACGGGGCAAAGATAACCGGGAACATCAGCGGCAACGCTGCCACCGTCAGCAACGGCGTATACACCACGGGGTCCTACACGGACCCCGTCTGGATAACCAACCTGTCTACAGGCAAGATAGACCTCTCCACCGTCACTACGGCGCTCGCAGGCAAACTGGATGCCGGCGCGCAGGCGGCCAGCGTGGCCGACGGCGTTTATACCACCGGCTCCTACGCCGACCCGGCCTGGATAACCAGCCTGGCCACCGCCAAGATAAGCCTCT
>JACQPH010000024.1 GCA_016207645.1 Elusimicrobiota bacterium | reverse complement strand
GGCGAGGGTATGGGCCCGTCGCTCACGGCGTCGGCCACACCGTGGCCGCGCCTCCTCTCTCGGCCTCCGCTCTTACGTAAGCTCCGGCCTCCGAGAGGTCGCTCCGAACCCATCCCCTCGCCGCCCCTCCGTCAAACGATTAGGCTTTTTTCCTGTAAATCAATCTGGAGCAGAGAATAAAAATCTCTCGGTGCCTATTTCACTTCTGGTGTTTGCTTGATTGTAGATTGCCATTTTCAAACCCTGTGCCTGATGGTGGAATAGGGCTTCGCTTAAGCCACTCTATAAGCGAAAACGAAGGAGCCTTGGAATAATCTTCTTTATTCGGATTATGTTTAAATCTGACATAGCCAATTGTGGCTCCAATAATAATACCAACAGGAACGGAAACAATGAATACCGCAAATTGGCCGCCGTGGTGTAAATTATTGGCAAGTGCCCCCACAATAATAGTACCGAGAATCAGGCAAATAACTATTGAGAGGGGACACCAAACAAGAATATATTTAGGCAATGCAAAGCGAGTGGTTGGATATAATTTAATTCGCCACCAATAAAAGACACATAATATAAACGGCAAAGCAACATAAAAACCTATCAAGGACCCAAAAACACCGAAAGAGAATGAAATAGCAAGCAACACTGGTATCCCCAACAACACCCCGATTATTATAGAATCAAAAATACGCATATCTCTCCTCCCTAAAATCAATCGATACAACTATACTAAACAAAACACGGCAAAGTGGGGCTAGGTGTGGTGGGGGTGGTACCAGGCAAAGGGGTTAGGTCTTTGCTTTTGAACTCAACTGGCGTAGCGGTGGAGGATTTCGGAGATGAAGGTCTGGTAGGGGACGCCGAGGGTTTTGGCTTTTTGTTTGAGGCGGGTCAGGTCCTGGCTGTTGATGCGGATGTTCAGGACGGCGTCCTTGCGGCGCGCGGCGATGGCGTCCGCCACCAGTTTTACTTCGTGCGCGGGTGCGGGCACATACTCTCCGCGCAGCAGTGCTTTCTCTATACCCCGCTCGTACTTAGTCAGCTTGATCTTCTTCATAGCAATAATTGTAACACATTTGTATATACATGAATGGCCGCCGCCCGGAGGAGTGACAATTACTATTTACCGGGTGTGATGGGGGTGGGACGGTTTGAAGGACATTTTCAGGCCGGAGGCGGAGAGGAGGCCGAGGAAGGTTTTCAGTTCGGGGTTGCCGGTTTTGGAGAGGGTTTTGTAGACGCCGGCTCTTGAGAGGGAGATTTTTCTGGCGGTCTTGGAAATGCCGTGAGCCCTTACCACCTGGGCGAGAGCAACCAGCATAAGGGCGGGGTCATTTTCCTCCGCCGCAGCGTTCAAATAAAGAGCGGCTTCTTTCGGATCCTGAAGCACCTCATCCAGGTAATCGTCGTAAGTCCGGTATTTCCTCATAAATTCCTTTTATAATTGGCCCAATAGCTGATCGCCTTTTTAATATCTTTGGCCTGAGTGCTTTTATCCCCTGCGCAAAGCAGCACGATCAGTTCACTGCCATGAAGACCGACATAAACCCGGTAGCCAGGCCCATAGTCGATTCTCAATTCAACAACACCATGCCCGATGCTTTTATGGTCCCCGAAATTCCCGAATTTCGCGCGCGTAACGCGCACCCGGATCTTGGACACTGCGGCGCGGTCCTTAAGGGAATCGACGTATTCATCGAACTCCTCAACTCCCGCTTCCGTCCTATAGACAATAACTTTTAGCGTTTCCATAGTGTACACTATAGTTTACAGCTAGTCAAGGGCCTATTTTCCACAATATTCGCAAATTGCCAAGGTCAAAGGGGCCAGGCCAGGTCCTTACTTTTGACTTTTCAACAGCTTACGGCTTGAAGCCTGGGATCTTTTTTGGGCCAGCGTCGGGCGCAGGCGACATCAGCATTCTTATAGCGTCGAAGACGCTTTTGAACTGGGAGTCGTATTTCCTCTCCAGGGCCTCGATCTTGCGGCGCAGCCCTACGTTATCGAAGAGCAGGGCGCGGATTCTGTTGAAGGTCCTCATTATCTGGATATTCACACCGATAGCGCGGTCCGTATTCAACACGCTGGAGAGCATTGAAATCCCGTTCTCGGCAAAGGCATATGGCAGGTATTTAATATTCTGGCCTCGTTTCAAGGTCGCAAATTGCGACCTTGAAAGATCGTCAGCCTCCGCTTCGGACAATTGAAACAGGAAATCCCCCGGAAACCTCTTGATCTTGCGCCTAACCTGTTCATTCAATCTTTTAACCTTTACCCCATAAAGTCCCGCAAGGTCACGGTCAAGCATAACCCTGTGCCCCCGGATAACGAAAATTTTAGCTTCAAGAACTTCCTGCGGAATCAGATCTTTAGACATATCCCCTCCTCAGCCCGAACAATCCTACAAATAGCATAGCAGGCCAACCCGACAAGGGCCTGTCGTGTTGAGCCGGAGCCAATTCGTTACATTCATCTTAAGATAGAGAAAAACACCAGGAGAGTTTTCCAAGAGTGGGCACGAATGTTGTCTGTTTTACCGTATATGGTAAAACAGACAACTTATGGGGAAGGCAGGAACCTGCGGAGAATATTTGGATAATATCCGCATAAAATGCGGAGTTTATGTCATTGACAATGCGGAGAATAGGGCCTATAATATACGCATAGGGTGCGGATTATGGCTAAATACATATACCAACAACCGGAATGGCCCAATTTCACATGGGACGATCAAATAATTTCAGTCCCCCTGGCGGCGGTACGCCACCGGCAGGGGCTGCTGCTCGGGCACATGGAAAACCTGGGCTTGCTTCAGCGCAATGAAGCTATCCTGCGAACCCTTTGCCTGGACATCACAAAGTCCGGCGAGATCGAAGGCGAGCTTCTGGACGCGGCCCAGGTGCGCTCTTCCATCGCGCGGCGGCTGGGACTGGAGATAGCGGGCCTGATCCCCGCGGACCGCCGTGTTGACGGGGTCGTGGAAATGGCGCTGGAAGCCACCCGGAATTTTGCCGCGCCGCTCACCACCGAACGCCTCTTCACCTGGCACTCGCTTCTTTTCCCGCCGGATACGGCGGCGGGCAGCCGGATCAAGGCCGGCGCCTGGCGCGATGACGCCAGTGGCCCGATGCAGGTGGTTTCCGGCGCGATAGGCCTTGAAAAAGTTCACTATGAGGCCCCCCCGGCGGAACGGGTCCCCGCCGAAACGACCTCCTTCCTCGAATGGACGAACCGGACCGGCGCGATCGACCCTGTCCTCCGGGCCGCGGTCGCGCACCTCTGGTTCGTGACCATACATCCGTTCGACGACGGCAACGGGCGCATAGCGCGGACTATAGCCGACTGGGCCCTGGCCCGGGCGGAAAACACTTCTCTGCGCTTCTACAGCATGTCCGCCCAGATCCGCAAAGAACGCAGACTGTATTATGAATTGCTTGAACGGACGCAGAAGGGCGGTCTTGATATCACGGAGTGGATACAGTGGTTCCTCTCCTGCCTGGACCGCGCGATAGAAGGCACCCAGATATCGCTTTCCATCGTATTCAAAAAAGAGCAATTCTGGAAAACTTATTCCGGGCTCTCGTTCAATGACCGCCAGCGGCTGCTGCTGAACCTGCTCATCGACGGCTTCAAAGGGAAACTGACTTCCACCAAATGGGCGGCCCTGGCTAAATGCTCGCAGGATACCGCGCAGCGCGACATCCAGGACCTGATAGGCAAGGGCGTCCTTATCAGGGACGCGGGCGGCGGCCGGAGCACGAGCTATTCCCTTAAAGGATCTTGATAACTAAAACAATCGAGTTATCGTGCAGCGTCCCCTTAGCCCCGTCTAAAACAATCGAGTTATCGTGCAGCGTCCCCTTAGCCCCCCTCAGCCGACGTTCACGTTTTTGCCTATCCAGGTGAAGACGGCCGGCAGCACTATGCACAGGCACTTGTCGCTGAGGACGGAGTCCTTCTCCGGCAGAATACTGACGATGCCGTTGGTCCAGGAAACGGATCTTATATGCTCCTTCTCCAGCCACTCGTACACCCGGGGCCCCAAGCGCGGCATGATGGTCCAGACCACCGCGTTCTCCCACGGTATCTCGTTGGCGTCCGAGGAAAATTTAATCTCGGGTATCTTAACCGCAAGTGAGTCCATAAAAAGCGCCTTTACGATTATCTTTCTTTATACCGGGCAACGATGTCTTTTACCAGGCCCAGCACAAGCGCCTTCCTTTTGGAGTCCAGCCCGGCCAGGAGATTTTCAACAGCAGTTTCATGCAGGCGGCCGCGGGGCTGCCGGGGGAGAAGGTCCGAGGCGTCCAGCTTCAGCGCGGCGGCCACAGCGGCGAAAGTTCTCAGACTGGGAATATTGGCGCCGCGCTCTATCTGCCCGTAAAACGACGTATCTATGCCGGCTTTTTCCGCCACCTGGGCCTGCGTCAGCCGCAAGGCCGTTCTGACGGATTTCATCCTTCTGCCTATTTCCGCGTAGAAGTTATCCATAACCATATTGAAAGACTTTTTATCTCCGGCTGGAAGATACTACAGGCCCTCTTGACAGGGTCTATAACACCATGTATACTATAGAGGAGGGGCATACAAGTTTCATCCGGGGGTATCCTATGAAACATGCTTTAGAGTTCAAACTTATCCACCGCAACAGGTTAGGACAGACTACTACCGAGTTCGTGCTGTTTCTCGCGATCTGCGCGGGAGGGGCGCTTGTGTTATTCTCGCTCTTTTTCGGCTATACCCCGGATCTTTTCTCGGGCATCGGGAACGCCATCACCGGGGTCTGCGATACTCCCGGAGCCGGGGAGGAAACCGGCAAAAACGACAATAAATCAAAGAAACCCGGCAAAGAAAAACCGGAGAACAACTCCGATATGGGAAAGCAGCCCGATTCCAAAAGCGGCATGTACGGCGACCCAAGTAAGTATGCTAGTGAGGAGGGTTACAACTACCACATGGTATTTAAAGATGAGAGGACAGGCAAATATTATATCCCCACCAATGAACAAGCTAAAAAATGGAAAGAAAACAAAGAGGCGACATCTTTTTACTCAGACAAACCATACATAGGACCTTGGTCGAAAAACATGGGAAGAAAACCTGAAATAGAGGGATTTGACGGGGACAAAATGGTTGCGGGTGGAGGAAGAGAGTACACAACATCGCAATGGAACGCTAGACTCGATGCAATAAAAGAGGAACATTACCGACAAATCGGGGATTAATTTTGATTTCCCCATAAAAAGTCCCCTTTTTTTATAAGACCGGGTATTCAAATTGCGCTCTCTACAAGAGACAGAAAGGCGAAATGGTTTTTTAGAGAAAAACTATTTTTTACGGGGGAATCGATTTTAGGCTCAGCAAAACCAGAGGAGGGGGGATAGACACATGTTTTAAACACAGACGCTGTTGATTTAGCATTGCCCAATCAGAACCAACTCACCTTCATAATAAGCCCTTGCTTTTCTCAGCTTCTGCCATTCCTTGGCAAGCTGCTAAATATGAAATTTATTGAAATATGTTTCCTTCGAATTTTATTTTTACTGTTTTCTGCTGTCCCAGTATATGCTACACAAAACTGGGCTTCCTATTATTCCGACCGCGGCCAATACCACGAGGCACTGACTGAGTACGGTAAGGCCGTAGCGCTTAATCCAGAAAGCGCGGCCGCCTGGCGCGGCCGGGGACTTTCTTATTTTCACTTGCGGGAATACAGCGGCGCGCTGAAGGACCTGAATACTGCCATCGGCCTGAACCCCGGCCTCTACTCGGAACTGGCTCCGTATCTCGTCAAAGCCTACGGCAAGCGAGGGGCAACCCGCTTTCTGCGCGGTGATTATGCGGGGGCTATCTCCGATTTTAACGAAGCCCTGAAAATCGAGCCGGACCTGCCCGGGGTGCGCGAAGCGCGCGCGGCCGCGATCAAAGCCAGGAACGACAAAGCCGCCGCAAAGGCGGTTTCCCGGGACAATTTCCAGGCAAAACCCGCGGCACCGGCCGCCAGGGGAATCACTATATATCAAAAAGCGGCGGGAGCCGGGCTGTTGGCCGGTCTTTCAATATACGCCTATTTGCTTTTGAGAAAAGCTTCCTCGGGCAAGGCTGTTGCCCCGGCAGGTCTCACGGCGCGGGCAAAGGCGTTGACATCCGCGGGTAAATACGAGGAAGCGCGGAAAGTCCTGGCCGGAAAGGGCAAGCCTGATATGCAGGATTACAACCTTTTTCTCGAAATTTATATAAGACTTGGGGATTTCCCGCGGGTGGAACTGATCCTTGATCAGCTAAGCTGGGACATTAAAAATAAGCTCGGCGACAAATACGAACACGGGCTGTACCTCGCGCTGGCCAATGACTGCCGGGGCAAGGAGAGAGTCGGGCTGGCGCACCGGCTGCGCAGGATGGCTGTGGACGGCATGACGGCGTTGTCGGTCATGGAAGCCCCGCAAACGCTCTATTCCGCCGCCATAGCCCTGGAGAACGCTGGTGAAACCGAATTGGCGCTTGGCATATATGAGCGGTTCGCCAACGTGCAAAAGCCCTACCTTGACGTGGCGGAGCGCTATAGAAATCTGAAGTATGGCCCGGCGGCCGTAATTGAGCCCCGGCCGCCGGAGCCGGCTCCCGCGCACGCCGCCCTCAAGACCGGCTCCGGCGTTGCGGAGCAGGTCCTTGACAGCCGCTATGAGCTGAAAGCCGCACTGGGAGAAGGCGCCATGGGCGTAGTTTATGAGGCCTGCGACCGGCAGAAGAATCAAAAAGTGGCTGTAAAAAAAATGCGCTCCTGGCTGAAACAATACCCCGAGGAATATGGGCGTTTCCGGAAGGAGGCGCAGATAGTGGGACGGCTTAAGCACCCGGATATCGTGGGCGTCCAGGGGGTAATAGAACAGGGCGGGGACATATACATCGTATTTGATTACGTCCCCGGAAGACCGCTGGCCGACATACTAAAAGAAAGGAAGCGCTTCCCGTTCAACGAGTCCCGGGACATATTAAAATGCGTATGCGAGGCCGTGCATTACGCGCACAAGCAAAACGTCATCCACCGGGACCTGAAACCCTCGAATATCATGCTGGAGCCGGACGGCCGCGCCAAGGTAATGGACTTCGGCCTGTCCAGCGAATTGAAGGAAGGCCTTACCCGGGTTACGCATCAAACGATGTCCGGCACATTGGCCTACATGGCGCCGGAACAACATCTGGGGATAGTAAAGAGGGAATCGGATATTTACGCCATCGGCGTCTGCCTGTACGAAATGCTGGCCGGGAATCTGCCTTTCAGCGGATTGGACTTCCAAAAGCAGAAAAGCGCCAAGAACTACCCGGAGATCAGCGTAAAACTACCCTGGCTGCCGGGCGGGATTGACAGCGCGATAAGCCGCGCCCTTGAACCGGACCCCTCGCAACGTTTCGCCGACGCCCTGGATTTTTATAACGCCATAAAGAATTTATAGCGGAAATGCAGTTACCTTCAAGTCAGGAGCAGAAATAACAAACTGACCCCGGCGCGCACCCAGGCGGGAAAAGTTTTTCAGACCGCGGACTGTACCCCGAATTCTGTCCAGCCCCTTGCGGGACCTGGAGGACCATTTATCTATTGCGGCCCACTCTGCGCCTCCCCCCGGAGGGGGACGGACGGGCTATCCAGGCGCAATTTTGGCCTTGCTTCAGGAGGGGCTTGCCCTGCCGCGCCGGTCGCCCGGCGCGCGGTGCGCTCTTACCGCACCTTTTCACCCTTACCCCTTGCGGGGCGGTATGTTCTCTGTGGCGCTGTCCGTCGACGGGGGATGTAGCCCCCGCCTCCCGGCCTATGGCCGCTGAACGGCTTTGAACCGGCACCCTGCCCTGTGAAGTTCGGAAGTTCCTCCCCCCCGCTTGCGCGGAAGAGCGGCCCTCCATCCGCGGTCTGAAAAACTGTTTTAGACTCCTTCTTCTTTTTTCTCCGCCGCCGGGGCGGCGTTCTGCGCTTCCGGGTAAACCGTCTTTTCCAGGTACATCAGCCGGCGGCAGTCGGCGCAGACGGCGAAGGCGTCGTGCTTTTTAACATCCAGCATCTTCTGCGGCGTAAGGCCCATATGGCAGCCCCCGCAGGAAAGCTTACCCGTTGCGGGCTCCTCATGAACGGCCGCTACGGCCAGGCCGTGCTTGTTCTCGCGGATGGCCTCGTATTTTTCCAGCAACTCCGGGTTCAGGGCCGCGGCGGCCGCGGCCCGCTCGGCTTTTGCCGCCTCCAGGCCGGCGGCTATCTCCTTCGCCAGGGCTTCCAGCGCGGCGACCTCGGCGCGCATGGTCCCTTCGAGCTTCTTCACTTCCTCCCGTATGGCCTTGTCCTGGATCGCCGCCTTGTCTATCTCCTCCAGCAGGAAAAGTACGCCGGTCTCGAGCTCGTCCTTGTTCTTCTTATCGGTCTCGATCTCGCTCAGCAGGGCCTTGAAAGCGTTATTGTCCTTCACCAAATTCAGCTCGCGCTGGTGCTTGCGTATCCCCTCGTCCGCCTCGGCTATCTTCAGCTCGCAGTCCTTCTTTTTCACCTGCAGGGCCAGCAGGGCCTCATGGGCGGCGCTCATGGAATTCTTTTTCGTCTCGAAGGCCGCGTTGAGGGCGGCTATCTTCACCGGCACCCCTGAAGCGGTCGCCTTCTTCGCGTCCATGTCCGCGTCCTTCTTCTGCAGCTCCACCAGCGCTTTAACTTCGATCGTGTGGATGATTTCCATTTATATGTCCAAAACCCGTTATATCAGTTCGGAAGCCTGGAGGCCTCCCCTTTAACGTTCTTTAATATCTCTATGGCGGCGCGGCTGCGGTTGAGCGTGTAAAGATGCAGGCCCGGCGCCCCTCCTTTAAGGAGTTCATCCGCCTGCGCCGAGGCGTACTCCACGCTGAACTTGAACATGCCGTCCTTGTCGCCGTCCCAGCGCTCGATGCCGAGCCGCAGCCCGTCGGGGACGCTGACCTTCATCATCTGCGTGAAGTTCTGCATCTGCTTGTAGCCGGTTATCGGCATCAGCCCCGGCAGGACCGGCACCTTTATCCCGGCGGCGGCGGTCTTTTCGAGGAACCGGAAATAAAAAGCGTTGTCGAAAAAAAGCTGCGTGATGAGGTACTCCGCGCCGGCCGCCACCTTCTCTTTAAGATGGCGGATATCCTCTTCGAACGAAGGGGCCTCGGGATGCTTTTCCGGGTAGCAGGCCCCGCCGACGGCGAAGTCCCCGGTCTTCACCAGGTCGGCGGTGAGCTGGGCGGCGTAGCTGTACTCCCGGCGGGGCGGCAGCCCCCCGATATTATGGATATCGCCGCGCAGCGCCAGGATGTTCTTTATCCCCATGGCCTTCAGGCGCGAGCAGATCTCCTTGATCTCGGCGCGCGTATGCGCCACGCAGGTCAGGTGCGCCACCACTTCCAGGCCGAGCTCGGCCTTGAGCACTCCGGAAAGCGCCACCGTGCGGTAGGGCATGGCGCCGCTGGAGGAATTCGTGACCGAGACGAAATCGGGGGCGAGCTTCTTCAGCTCGCGCGCGGCCTCGAAAAGCTTCGCCGCGTCCTGCTCCGTCTTGGGCGGATAGAATTCGAAGGAGAAGACCTTGCAGCCCGCTTTAAGGCGCTCCGTGACCCTCATTCAGGGAACCCCATCCTGGAAGGCGGCCAGTAGGTGAACCAGGCCTTGCCCTTTATCAGGTCCTCCGGCACGGCGCCCCAGTAGCGGGAATCGCAGGACCTGTCGCGGTTGTCGCCCATGACCATGTACTGCCCTTCCGGCACCACTACGGGCCCGAAATTATCGCGTATATAATCCGAGAACATCTTGCCGAGCAGGCGGTTCTCCCAGTAGACCTGGTAATCGCCGGGGGCGGTCCTCTCGGCGCCCTTCGGGTAGCGGAATTTGTCGAGGTACTGCGCGTAAGGCTCCCCGCCCGCCGCGGCCCCGTTCACATAAAGCTGCCCTTCCTTGACCGCCACAGTGTCCCCCGGCATGCCCACCACGCGCTTGATGAAATCCTTGCCGTACTGGCTGCCTCCGCACTGGAAGTCGCGCGGGTCCAGGGAAGGGAACTGGAACACCACGATATCGCCCTTCTTCACCTTGCGGAACTTGAGCAGTTTCTTTTTGGTGTAGGGCAGGCGGAAGCCGTAGAGGAACTTGTTCACGAACAGATGGTCGCCCACCAGGAAGGTCTTTTCCATGGAGCCCGACGGGATCTTGAAGGCCTGGATGAACAGGTACATCACCACCGAGGCCAGCAGCACGGCCGAAAAAACGGTCTCGGACCACTCCATGTCCTCCTTGATGGCCGTGTTCATCCCGTCCTTGACCGGCGTCTTCCTGGAGAGGCCGCGCCACCAGGCGTAGGAAGCGCCGGCGAGAGCGGCCAGCGAGCCGTAGACCAGCTGCCTGCCGCTGAACAGCATCGAGGTCACCACGTCGCCGCGGCGGTTGTCCAGGCTGACGGTCAGCAGCACCATGCCCGTGAAGGAGATAAGCGCCGCGAAAAAGGCGTGCCAGGCCCGGGTGAACCGGGAATCGTGCTTGAACCTGCCCTTATCCTTGAAATGGTGCGACAGGAAAAGATGGCCGCCCATCAGCACCCCGATCCAGAAAAGTTTCTCTTCCATTAGTTGTTCTCCATACGAAGCAAAAAACGTAAGGGCTAAAGCCCTCTCTCAATGAATACGGCCCCGGCGGCGGAACGGTTGCGCGCCGCCTACTTGTCCTGGCTGATCTTCAACAGGGACATGAAGGCTTCCTGCGGGATCTCCACGGAGCCCATCAGCTTCATCTTGCGCTTGCCTTCCTTCTGCGCTTCCAGCAGCTTGCGCTTGCGGGTGATGTCGCCGCCGTAGCACTTGGCCAGCACGTCCTTGCGCATGGCCCCGATGGTCTCGCGGGCGATGATCTTGCCGCCCACCTGCGCCTGCACGGCTATCTCGAACATATGTTTCGGGATCAGGCCTTTCAGCTTCTCGCAGATCTGCCGCGAATTAGGCAGCGCCCTCGTCTTGTGCGTGATGAAAGACAGCGCGTCCACCGATTCGCCGTGCAGCAGGATCTCGATCTTCACCATGTCGGACGACCGGTATTCGTGCGGCTCGTAATCGAAGGAGGCGTAGCCGCGCGACACGGACTTCAGCTTGTCGTAGAAATCCAGGATGATCTCGGAGAGCGGCAGGTAGTACTCCACGATCACGCGGGTGGTGGAGATGTACTCTATCTTGATATGCTCGCCGCGCTTCTCCTTCAGGAGGTTCATGATCCCTTCCATATATGGGAGGGGCGCTATGATGTTGGCCAGCACGTACGGCTCCATGATATCCATGATGTCGCCGTAATGCGGGAAATCGGCCGGGTTGGTGACCTCCAGGTATTTCCCCTTCAGGCCGTGCTTGTCCCTGGCCAGCACCTTGTAGATGACGTTCGGGTTGGTGGCGATGAGCGGGATATTGAACTCGCGCTCTATCCGCTCGCGGATGATGTCCAGGTGCAGCAGGCCCATGAAGCCCAGGCGGAAGCCGAAGCCCAGCGCCTTCGAGGTCTCGCCCTGGAAGTTGAACGAGGAATCCGTCAGGTTCAGTTTCTCGATGGCCGTCTTAAGCGCGGTGTAGTCCGTGGTGTTCACCGGGTAGAAGCCCGCGAACACCACCGGGTTCACGTCCTTGTAGCCCGGCAGCGGGGCGTCGATGGCGGCGCCTTTCTCGAAGATGGTGTCGCCCATCTTGATCTCGTGGATATCGCGGATGCCGGCTATGATATAGCCCACCTCGCCCGTCTTGATGGAATCCGACTTCAGCAGCTTGGGGTTGAGGTAGCCGACCTCCTCCACCTTGTAGCTGGTCCCCTTGGAATGGAAAGTAATGTATTTGCCGGCGGAAACGGCGCCGTCCACCACGCGGGTATAGATGACCACGCCTTTGTAGACGTCGTAGAAAGAGTCGAAGACCAGCGCCTTCAGCGGCTTATCGGGCGAACCCGCCGGGCCCGGGATCTCCTTTATCACTCGCTCGAGCACTTCGCGCGCGCCGCGGCCGTCCTTGGCGCTGATGCGCGAGGCCTCCGTCGGGTTCTTCAGCACTTCCCAGATCTGCTCCTCGGTGGCGTCGGGGTCGGCGTGCTCCAGGTCTATCTTGTTGATGACGGGGATGATCTTCAGCCCCAGCGACTGCGCCAGGTGCGCGTGCGCCAGCGTCTGCGCCTCCACGCCCTGAGAGGCGTCCACAAGCAGAATGGCGCCTTCGCAGGCGGCCATCGCGCGGGACACCTCGTAGGAGAAGTCCACGTGGCCGGGGGTGTCGATGAGGTTGAGGATATACTCCTCTCCGGAATCCGACTTGTAGAGCATGCGCACGGCCTTCGCCTTGATGGTGATGCCGCGCTCGCGCTCCAGCTCCATGCCGTCGAGGAACTGCTCCTTCATCTGCCGGTCCGGCACCGTGTTGGTGATGTTGATGAAGCGGTCCGCCAGCGTGGATTTGCCGTGGTCGATATGGGCGATGATGCTGAAATTCCTGATGTTCATAATGGTTAGGGGACGCTGATTACTATATGACTAATTCGCTCCGGGTCCGCTGATGATCACGTAAATAGTCATATAGTAATCAGCGTCCCCTCTCTACTTTACCTCTTCCTCCACCAGGCGGCGGATCTCGTCGGCGGTGGGCAGGCTCAGGGCCCGCTGGGCCAGGCCGGAGAACTTCTCGAAGTTCATGGACCTGACAGCGTACTTGGCGCGCAGGTAGATCTTGGGGGGCACCGAGAGCATGTCCACCCCCATCCCCACCAGCAGCGGTATCGCGAAAGGGTCCGAGGCCATCTCGCCGCAGACGCTCACCGGCTTGCCCTTCTTATGCGAGGTCTGCACCACCAGGTTGATCAGGCGCAGCACCGCCGGGTGGAAGGGCTCGTAAAGCTCGGAGACGTACTGGTTGATGCGGTCCACCGCCAGGGTGTACTGCACCAGGTCGTTGGTGCCGATCGAGACGAAATCGATCTCGGGAAGCAGCGAGTCGAGGATGATGGCCGCCGCCGGGATCTCCACCATCACGCCGAACTCCGGGTCCTTCTTCACCGTGAAGCCCTCCTCGGCCAGCTCGGTCCTCACGTCCTGCGCCACGCGCTTCACCGTCAGCAGCTCGTCCAGCGACGAGAGCATGGGGATCATGATCTTGATATTCCCCTCGGTGTTGGCCTTGTAGATGGCGCGCAGCTGGGTCTTCAGCAGTTCCGGGTACTTGATGAAAAGGCGGATGCCGCGGAAGCCCATGAAGGGGTTGCGCTCGTCCTTGAGCCCCTTGATGCCGAGCTGCGTGGCGCGGTCCCCGCCGATGTCGGCGGTGCGGATCGTCAGCGGGGTGTGGGGCGAGGCCTTCACCACGGCGCAGTAGGCCTTGAGCTGCTCCTCCTCCGACGGGACGGAGTCCCGGTTCATATACAGGAACTCGGTGCGGTAGAGGCCCACGCCCTCGGCCTTGACGGCGAGCAACTCCGGGGCGTCCTCGGCGGAATCCAGGTTGGCCAGCAGGCTGATCTTGTGCCCGTCGCGCGTGGTGGCGGGCAGGCCCTTCAGGCGGTGGAAGAAATGCTCCTGCTTCTGCAGCTCTTCCTTGCGCGCCTTGTACTTGGCGATTATCTCCGGCGTGGGGGAGATGATCACCATCCCCTGCTCGCCGTCCACCACCAGGCTGTCGCCGCTCTGGATCTGGCGGCTGATGTCGGAGAGGCCCACCACCGCCGGGATGCCCATGCTCTGGGCGAAGATGGCGGTATGGCTGGACTTGGAGCCCAGGTCCATGCAGAAGCCCAGCACCTTGTTGGACTCGCGGATATGCAGCGTGTCCGAAGGGTAGAGGTTGTGGGCGACGATGATCACCGGCTCCCTGATGTCCTTCAGCGAGGTCTTCTCGCTGTTGACCAGGTTCGAGATTATCTTTTTGCCCACGTCGAAGACGTCGTGCTTGCGCTCGTGGAAGAACTCGTCGTCGATCTTCTCGAACTGCTCCTCCGCCTTGTCCAGCACTTCGGAGAGGGCGAACTCCGCGTTCATACGCTTGGACAGGATCAGCTTGGGCACTTCCTTGGTGATCAGCGGGTCCTGCAGGATCAGGTGGTGGGCGTCGATCAGCTTGGCGTGGTTCTTGCCGAGCACGTTCAGGATCTTCGTGCGGATGCCGTCCAGGTCCAGCTTGGTCTTGTCCAGCGCCTCTTTGAAGCGCTTCACCTCGGCCTTGAGCTTCTCGGGCGCTATTTCCTTCTGCTCGATGAGGATATTCTCCTCTTTGACGATATGCGCCTTGCCTATGGCTATGCCCAGACTGGCGGGGACTCCCTTTTTTATAAGCATATTCGCTCTCAATCCTCGTCGAATTTGCGGACGAAGAGGTCCGCTATGGCCGCTACCGCGGCGGCCTCGTCCCTGCCCTTCGCCGTCACTTCGATGATGCTGCCCTTGCCGGCCGCCAGCGTCATGATGCCCATGATGCTCTTGGCGTTCACCTCCATCCCGTCCTTGACGAGTTTTATGTCGCAGGCGAAACGCGAAGAGGTGTTGGCTATCATGCCGGCCGGGCGGGCGTGGATGCCCAGCTCGTTGACTATGGTTATGTCTTTCTTTGTCATAAGTAGAGTTTAAAAGGCCGAAGTCCGAAAACGCTGAAGACCAGCACGGAGGCCGCCAGCAGCAGCCCCGCCGCGAAGAACACCGACCTTCCGAGGGCCCTGGCGGCGCGGTGCAGCGCCAGCACCGCCAGCGGCAGCCCTATTTTCAGGACCAGGCCGCCGGTGAATCCGGCGCCGCCGTTCAAAGCCGCCAGCAGGCCGAAAGCCAGCAGCACGATGGCCAGCGACATCAGGAAGCCCGCCGTACTGAGCAGCCGCGTGAGCCCGGGCCAGTCGGCGGAATTCAGGCCGCAGGAGGCTTCCCCGCCGCAGGCATAGCCGGCCTTCAGCCCGCGCCAGCGCCAGTAGACCGCGAAGGCGGAGTAAAATACTATGCCCGTCAGGGGCCCGGCCAGGAGCAGCGCCATGGAGACCGGCGTATCCAGGCCGGTGAAAAGCCAGCCGTAATAACCGCCGGCGGCCCAGACCAGCAGGCAGAGCTGCGTGGTCATCGGCTTGAGCCTGCCCCAGAAGATCCGGTCCCCTATAGAAGCGTAGCTGGAACCCAGCGCCTGTTTCACCCCGGGCAGGACCTTGAGCAGGGCTTCCGGGTCGGGGGAGGCCGCGGCCCGCTCCTCGAGGCTGGCCATATTGCCCAGCACGAAAGAGGCCATATAGGGCTGCGTGTTAAAGAGCTGCAGATGTCTCAGCAGGGCGGCCTTCAGCTTCTCCCTGTCCGCATGGATCTTTTCCAGCGCCGGCTGCATGCAAAAGGCGAAGCCCAGGTTCTGGAACCTCTCGTAGTTCCACCCGGCCTGGATGAAGAAAGACCTGAAGAACATCCTTAAGAACATAAAAACTTTTACCCCGTCCGGTCCGCGGCCGCCGTTCACGCTTTTTTATAGATCTGCGTCCTGAACCTGAAATACAGCCCGCTCAGCCCCAGCCAGGGCATGAGGGAATAGGCGAAATCCGTGCCCGGGTAAAGCGCCCCGACGCCCGGCAGGCGGGCCAGTCCGGCGGCCAGCGCGGTCCAGGCCAGCACATAGGCCGCCAGCGCGGCGTTCTCCAGCAGCAGGGACCTGGCCAGCCAGCCCCGCAGCGAAAGGTCGCCGGCTTTGACCTGCTCCTCTATGGCCGCGCTCCAGGGGGAGCGCGAGACCCTGAGCCTGTACTCGAGCGGCGCGAAAATACGGCCCGCCGCCAGGCCTATGAAGAAAGAGAGCGAAGGCGCCAGCCCGCCGGCGGAATGGGCGAGCACGCCGGCCGCGGCCGCGGCCGCGCCGCTGGGCGGAACGACGCCGCCCAGCGGTATGAAATCGATATAAAGCAGCTCCAGCAGTATCCCCAGGCGCGCGCCCTCCAGCGGGCAGCCGTTCAGCCAGCCCAGCACCGGGCCGACGAAAGCGGGACGCGACAGCAGGAACTGGCCGGCCTGCACGGAGTCCAGGCCCAGCAGGCCGGCCAGCGCGGCGGAAAGAACGGCCTTGAGGGCGGCTGTCACAACGGGCGCACCTCCAGCTTGAAGCTGAAAGAGGCCCCTGCCTCCAGCCGGCGCCGGGTATGGGCCAGCAGCACCGCGCCCTGGTAGGTCTTCTCCGCCCCTTGCTCGGAGCGGGAAACGGTCTCCAGCGGGAAGGTCCAGAGGTCCAGCGGCTCGGAGAATTCCAGTTCCACCCCGCCGTAGACCTGGTCCGGGAAGGCGCGGCTGCGCAAGCCCTTGAACTCCCCGCGCGGGCAGGCGGCGTAACCGGAAAAAGCCAGGGCCAGTTCCGGGCCGAACCAGAAGTCCGCGCGGGCCCCGCCCAGGTTGGTCACCCGGTAAGCGGCCTGCCAGGAGCCGTCGTGCCTGAGCAGCACGTCCTTTTCCACGCGGACGGGCAGCCGGCCGTGGCCGGACCAGACCGTTCCCTCCCGGCTGAACTTGATGAGCAGGCCCTCCGCCTCTTCGGAATGCTTGTAGGAATATTCGCCGAGCACGAAGTCGCCCTGCTCGCCGTAGGAGGCTTTCTCGAAAGCTTCGGGTACGGTGTCGGGGTGGAGGAAATGGTCCAGCAGGCACATCCGCGGATGCCAGTCGTACACCAGGTCCTTCTTCAGTTCCTCGTCGGCGGCGCGGCGCTTCTCGCCGGCCGCTATATTCCTGGCCTCGCCCTCGTGGTAGGCCTCCGGGTGGCGCCAGACTATGGAGCCGAAATTCACGCGGCGCGGCTTATAATCCCACTCCCACAGCCCGCCGCCCTTCGCCGGGGAAAAATAAAAATTGGCTTTCTCGCCTTCGGCCAGCAGCTCCGGCCTGCCGTCCGCGTCCCAGTCCTCGTGGGCCAGTTTGAAGTGCGGGGCGCCGCGGCGGCCGGGCAGGGAGCTTTCGGCCTCCAGGATGTTCCGGTAGACCGCCATGCGTATATGGGGCAGGTAGATGCCGCCGAAAACGCCGTGCCAGTAGCCGCAGTTGCACTGCGCCTTGTAGAGGTTGACCAGGCCCAGGCCCGTGCCGGAGGCGCGCACCTTGCGGCTGGCCCAAAGCATGCGGCGGTACAGCCGGTTGGCTTCCGGGTACTTGGAGAAAAAATTGCGGAAATAGCCGCCTCGCAGGAAAGAGCGGAAATCCTCCGCCGAGCCCTCCCAGAGGCCCGCCAGCCGCCGCGACTTCTCCGGCGGCAGCGACCACTGCGACAGTTCATGGTAGGAGGTGGTCGGCAGATAGGCCAGGCCCTTCGAGGGGGAGGCCAGGCAGTCGGAAAAGCGGGCCGTGGACAGCCAGGAGGAGTTCTTCTCGAGCAGGCCGAACAATTTCTCCAGCCAGCCCCTGGCATAGACCAGCTCGTGAGTGCCCGGCCAGAGGCCGAACTTCTCCCCGTCGTCGGCCATCACCAGCACGGAATCCGCGCCCTTGAAGGTCTTCAGGTAGTCTATGGCCTTCTGCGGCTCGGCGAAAGGCAGCAGGTAGCGCAGGCGGTGGTTGATCGGGAAAACGTCCAGCTGGCGGCCGCCGTACTCGGTGGTGAAGCGGCCGGTCAGGTCTCTCTCCTCGAAGCCGGCGGCGAAGAAATGCGCGTCGTCGAGCGCGGTATAGCCGACGTTCATGGAGGAGAGGGAGCCCGCCAGTTCCGGCTCCCAGACCCGCTCGGCCAGCCAGAGCCCGCCGGGGTCGGCGGAGAAGCGGCGGCGGATATAGTCCCGCATCATGTTCACCTGGCCGCGGCGGTCCTCTTCCGGCAGCAGGGCCAGGATAGGCTCGTAATAGCCCCCGGAAAGTATTTCCAGCCGCCCGGCGCTCACCAGGGCGGCCAGGCGGTCCAGGTAGTCGGGATGGCGCTCCTCCAGCCAGTCGTAAAGTATGCCGGAGAAATGCACGGAAACGCGCACGCCGGGGTGGCGCTCCAGCACGTCGAAGAAAGGCTTATAGCTCAGCTTATAGGCCTCCTCCAGCACGCTGTCGAAATTGCCGACGGGCTGGTGGTTGTGCAGGGCCAGTATCAGTTTTACCATTACGCTATCGCTTCCATCAGGTTCAAAGGCGTGTCGGAGGGCACGCCGCGCCCCTCTATCGCTATGCCGGCGGCGTCGAGAGCCTTGAGCGCCGCGCAGTCCTCGTCGTTGAGGAAAATGGCCTTCCCTATGGAAAGGTTCTTGCCGGCCGAATAATGCATGCCGCCGATATTGAGCGACGGGATCTTGAACCCGGCCGCCGTCAGTTTAACGGCCTCGGCCAGGCCCGGCAGCAGCAGCAGCACCTTGCGCGGGGACTTTTCGGCCGCGGGCAGGTAGGCCGCCGCCTCGGCCACGGTCAGCACCTTCAGGTCCACGCCCTCGGGCGTGGCGAAGCGCATGATGGTGCGCAGCATCTCGTCGCCCGCTATCTGGTCGGATACCACGGCCAGCTCCTCGGCGTGCAGATGCGGCACCCAGCCCTCCACCACCTGCCCGTGCACCAGCCTGTCGTCAACTCTGTATAGGATTATCATAGGTCATTTCTTCATCAGGAGGCTCTTCACCTCGCAGATCGCCTTGCGGCCGTCCTCCATGATCTTGACCGAAAGGCGGTCGAAATCCAGCGAGCGCCGGTAGGCGAAAGCGGAGGTCATCATGTTGATGTTCACCCCGCAGATGACGGCGCAGTTCTTAATATCCTTGGCTATCGGCAGCACCACGTTCATCGGGGTGCCGCCCGGCATGTCTATCAGGAAGACCAGGCCGTCCTCGGAGCGCATTTCCTCGATGGCCGCGGAGATGGCCTCCTTCACGCGCTCCAGCGTCATGCGCGGGGAGATGGAGACGTTCTTCAGCCCCCCGGTCTGCATGCCCACTATGCCTTCGGCGGCTTCGATGAGGTAAGCCCCGAATTCGCCGTGGGTGATGACGATAAGGTTGATCATTTCCTGATATCCCTGTGGTATTCCGAGACCGAGAAGCCGCCCGCCGCCAGCCGCCTGGCCAGCTCGCCGGCGGTATAGACGCTGCGGTGGCGGCCGCCGGTGCAGCCTATGGCTATGGTCAGGTAGGACTTGCCCTCCTTGATGTAAAGCGGCAGCAGATCTTTTATCTGCTCCGTGTAGCCGGCCAGGAAGCTTTTGAAGCCCGGCTTATCCCTGAGATACTTGCCCACCGCGGCGTCCAGGCCGGTCTTGGCCTTGAGAGCCGGCACGTAGTAGGGGTTCGGCAGGAAGCGCACGTCCATCACGATGTCGGCGTCCAGCGGCATGCCGTACTTGTAGCCGAAAGAGATGACCGAGAGCTTCATCTCGGCGGTGCGCTTCAGCTCCAGCGTCCCGGAGAGCATTTCCTTCAGCTCGCCCAGCGTCAGCTTGGAGGTGTCTATGACCTTGTTGGCGCGGGCCTTCAGGTCGGTGAGGATGCGGCGCTCCTCCTTCACGGCGGAAGCTATGTTCTTGCCGAGCGGATGGCGGTGGCGGGTCTCCGAGAAGCGCTGCATCAGCACGGCGTCGGACGCGTCCAGGAAGATGATCTTGTAATCCAGGCCGAGCTTGCCCAGCTTGTCCAGCGTGCGGATGAAATCCTTGAAGAAGCGCCCTTCGCGGATGTCGATGCCGAGCGCGACGTTCTTGAGGTAGCGCCGGTCCCCTATGAGCCCCGCGAACTGCGGCAGCAGCGTGATGGGCAGGTTGTCTATGCAGTAAAAGCCGAGGTCCTCGAAAGATTTCAGGGCCTGGCTCTTGCCCGCGCCGGACATGCCGGTGATGATGAAGATCCTGCCCTTGATCTTTTTTAGCGGCATTTATTTCTTCCCCATCTTCCGGATCAGGCTTTCGTTGAACCTCTTGGCCACGAAATACCCCTGGTTCTTCAGGCGCTGGTTCAGCGCGGCCACCTCTATCAGCACGGCCAGGTTGCGGCCCGGGGTGACCGGCAGCCGCAGCGAGGAGACCGGCACGTCGAGGATCTGCACCTCGGCCGTGGCCAGCCCGGTGCGGTCGTAGGACCCCAGCGTGCCCGGGGTCACGCTTTCGAGCTTCACGTGCATCTCGATCAGCGACTGGTCCATGATGGAGCCGATGCCGAAGAGCAGCTCCACGTCGATGATGCCCAGGCCGCGCACTTCCATGTAATGCTTGATGTTCTTGGGGGAATTGCCCACCAGCATGTAGCCGATGCGGCGCTTGACCTCCACCACGTCGTCGGCGATCAGGATATGGCCGCGCTTGAGGAGTTCCAGCGCGCATTCCGACTTGCCCACGCCGGAGTCGCCCTGGATCAGCACGCCCAGGCCGTAGACGTTCACCAGCACGCCGTGCACGTAGGTGATGGCGGCCAGTTGGTCGTCCAGGTACATCGTCAGCTCGCGGATGAAGGCGGAGGTGTCGGTGGTGGTGACCAGCAGCGGGATGCCGGCCTTCGCGCAGGCCTGCTTGATGGAGGGCAGCGGCTTCACGCCGCCGGTCACGATGACGCAGGGGATGTCCGGGGAGGCGAACATCTTCTGCAGGTTGGCCAGCACCCGGCGCTGGTCCTCTTTCTGGCAGTAGGCGTATTCGCCCTGGCCGATTATCTGGATGCGCTCGGAGCGGAACTGCTCCATGTGGCCGGCTATGGCGAGGCCCGGGCGGTTGATCTCGCTGACCGTGATGTGCCGGGTCAGGTTCTTCGCGCCCGAAACGGCCTTGAGCCCCAGGATCTTCCCGCGGGACTTGAGCAGTTCCCTGACCGTCAGGAACTTGCCAGGTTTTTTAGCCGGCTGGTTCATAGGGTTAGTTGCCAGTTGCCGGTTTCCTCCCGAAGCTGTCTCTTACTGGTTACCGGCGGGCTGGATACTGGTCCTACTTCTTCACCGGCTGCAGCAGGCCGTAGGTGCTGTCGAGCCGCTTGAAGACCACCTGCAGGTTCTTGGAGCCGCGCACCTGGAACACCCAGAAGTTGTAGCCGAGCTTTTCCATCTCCATCACGGCCTCTTCCTTGTTCATGGGCTTCAGGGGAACGTCCTTCACCACGGAAAAGCGGATCTCGGGGCCCACCAGAGTGGTGAACTCGCCCAGGTCCACGGTCTCGGTGGCGTGGTGGTCGGTGAAGCGCTCCTTGTACTTCTTGATCTGCACTTCCATCTTGTCCATGGCCTTGTCGATGGCGGAGTACATCTCGTCGGTGGCGGCGGCGGCCTTCATGGTCTGGTGGCCGGCGTGCACTATGACCTCGGCGGAGTGGATCTTCTTCTCCACGGAAACAATGACCTGCGCCCAGACTATGTTCTCCAGGTACTCGTGAAGCTTGGCGAGCTTGTCCTCGATGAAGTCCTTCACCGGCCTGGTCATCTTCATCTTGCGGGCCACTATATGTATTCTCATTTGTATCCTCCAGGGAAATAAAACACGGACTTTCCCGCTTTTGAGGGCGAAAAGCCTAAATATATTTTACTATATCATAAGGCGGTTTTCCCGCCGTTCCCGGACTTGCAACAAAAAAGCAATAATAAAGACGCCTCATGGGGCTATACTATAATGGATCGCCTGTACCGGGGGCCCTCATTAAGGAGGGTGTTATGATTTTTAAACTCTTGTTCCTCTCCGCCTTGCTTCTTCCCGCCCTTGCCACGGCGGAGAATATCCTGAGCGTGGCCCCGGAGAAGGCCAATGTCCGCAGCGGCCCCGGCGGGGAATACGATGTCGTCTGGGAAGCCGCGAGATATTACCCGTTGGAAGTGCTGGACAAGGACGGCAACTGGCTGAGGATAAGCGATTATGAGAATGAAGAGGGCTGGATCCACAGAACCCTGCTTTCCGGAGTCCCCACCGTGGTGGTGACCTCCAGGAAAGCCAACGTCAGGGGCGGCCCGGGGATGGAGCACGATATCCTGTGGGTGCTGGACAAGGAATATTCGCTCAAACTCCTGGACGCCGCCGGGGACTGGCTGAAGGTTTCGGACGGCGGCGAGGTTTCCGGCTGGATACACAAAAGCGTGGCCTGGGGCTTCTCCGAACCGCCCTCGGTGGAAAAGAGCCCGGCCTACTGAAGCGGGCGGATCGCTCTCCTCACCCTCCTTCCAGTCCTTCAGCCGGCTCTTTGTCCCCGCCGGCGGCGCCGGAGGCGGCGCTCCCGGCGCCGAAATCGGCGAACCTGTATCTGCCGGCTATCTCCTCATAGGCCATTTCGGAGACCCGGCGTATTATGTCTCCGCGGGAACGCATCCAGCTGGAATAGCTGCGCGCGGCCCTCTCTTTCTGTATGACCCCCACTATTATATAGGGGAAACTTTCGCCGTCCGCGCGCCGGGAGACGAGTATCCCCATGTTGCCGCAAAGATGGCTCGTGGTGCCGGTCTTGTCGTAGACCGCGGTGCCGGCCGGGACCCCCGGCGCGGACGTATAGAGGCGGTCCGGGTTGGGCAGGTTCATCAGCCGCTTCAGCTCGGCCGAACCGGGAAAGCCCCCGTTCCACAAGGCGTACAGGAAACGGCTGTAATCCCGCGCCGAGGCTTTGTTCTTGTAAGTCCTGCCGTTGGAGGGGATATACTCCACTATGCTCGTGTTCCTGAATATCCCTCCGTACTCTCTCTTAAGAAAACTTTGAACGGCTTTCGGCCCGCCCAGCCGCCGCAGCACCCAGTCCGCCGCCGCGTTGTCGGACTCCTGCAACATTCTCTCCATCCGTCCGCGGACCTCGTTATTATAGGGCTTGCGCCCGGCTTCCGCCTCGTGAAGATAAGCCAGGGCGAGAAAAGGTTTTATAAGGCTCGCCGCCTCAAGAGGCATCTCCTCGTTGATGCTGACCAGCTTCTGGTCCGCTTTAATGTCGTACACCAGCCAGGCGCTGCGCTCGTTCCCTCTGACAAGACCGCGCCGGCGCAGTCCCCGTATATAGTTCTCGACGTCGGACTCCAGGGAAGAAGCCTTCTCCGCGGCGCGCAGGAAAACCCCGTGCGGAAGGAGGTGGACCTGTTTTTATGCCGTCATAAGATCCAGGTAGCCGTGGCGGCGGAGATAGAAGACAGCGAACTCATCCGCTTCCTGGCCCTGCGGGGCCAGGGTGTGGCGACCATGGACGCTTTGACCGCCAGGGAGGACCTTAAGTCCCGGCGCCTGCTGAAACTGCACAGGAAGGACATCGGCATAAGGCAGAACGTCTGGTTCGTATGCGGCAGGCATCCCAAGCCTAATCCGGTCCTGCGCCGGATAATCCAGAGTCTCATGGAGAAATTCACGATCCGGGTCTAACTGTTCGAGCGGGAGGGATATCCTGAAACACGCATTTTCCGCTGTTCACCTTCCGGAACTGCGTATGTCTTTTCCTGGAATAAGCCAGGCGCTGTATGCTGCCGCCGTGCCGGTAAGATCAGCGATACAATGTTTTTCATCGCTTAAAATTCCGCGCTATTGCGGCTTATCAATGCTGCCGGCGCCGCGCGAAACGGGGATAACAAAGATCACTTCGGTACCTTTTCCCGTTTCGGACCGGACGTCCATTCTCGCGGAGTGCGTATCCGCCACCATTTTGCAGAAAGCCAGGCCCAGGCCTATGTTCTTCGAGCTTTTTCCAAGGCCCCGGTATTTTTTGAAGATCTCTTCCCTGAAACCGTCCGGAATACCCTCGCCTTCGTCGCTGACGTAGATGGCGGCCGCTTTCTCGTCCGGGGAAAGCCTTACCCCCAGCCTGATAGCCCCGCCTTCCGGCGTATATTGTACGGCGTTGAGCACGAGGTTGCCTATAACCCGCTTCAGCATGTCGTGGTCGCCGAATAGCCAGGCGTCGCCGATGTCCTCGGGCAGCGAGAAACTCCACTTTTTCCGCGCGGCTTTTACCGAAGCCGAGCTCTCTTCGGCGCACTCGCGCATAAAATCGGCCAGGTTCAGGCGGTTCTTTTCGGGGGCATAATCCCGGCTTTTCAGCCTGGCCGTGTTAAGGACGTCTACCACCATGGAATTAAGCATGCGGAGCGACGTGCCGGCTATGCCCGAAAGACTTTGTATCTGCTCTTTGCTGAAGCGCTTGATCTCTTCCTCCGAGAACAGCAGTTCCATAGCCGCTTTAAGAGAGGTCAGCGGCTGCTTAAGGTCGTGGACCGTCATGGCGAAAAAGTCGTCCTTTTGCGTTTCGGCCTCCTTGCGGCGCCGCGCCTCCTCTTTCAGGCGGGCATGCGTCTGGCGCAGCGCCAGCTCTATTTTACCGATGTCGGAGGCGGGGTCAATTTGCTGCTCCGGGGGCAAAACCTCGGAATTAATATTTTCGGCCAAGGACCGCACCGCGTCCAGGCGGCGCCCGAGTTTTACAGTGAGCAGCCAGATAACTGCGGTCAGCAGCAGGAAAAAGGCGCTGCCGACGGTTATCCCGCGCCACAGCAGCGTCTGAACGGATTCCCTGATGCCTTCTATCGACATTCCGAGCCGGATCTCGCCTAAGAGGAGGTCGTCGCGCGCGATGTCGCGCCTGAGATCGTAAATGGCGTCGGGCGAACTGAAAATGTCCGCGTCCGGAAGCCTGTCGTCTATGCGTATGCCGGGCAGCGCCATACGGTAGAGGATTTTCCCCCGGGAGTCCGAAACCCGCAGATAGGAGATCCGGTCGAAGTGTTTGAAGCCCTTCAGGATCCCCTCCAGGTCGGAGTGGGCGCCGGTCCTGAGCCGGTCGGCGGCTACCTCGGTGATAAAGGAAACGATATACTCGGCCTTGCTGCCCGCGCGGTCAAGCATCTCGCTTCTGGCCGTACGCACCCTGTCATAGACCATGAAGATCGTGAACAAGGCGGAGATCACTGCCGTATAAAAGACGAACCTGTTCTTTAAAGTCATTTCATTTCTCCCGCCGTCCGCGCATAACCAGGCAGGCGCAGCGCGTACTCTCTCAATGCTTCTCCATGGCGAACCCAAGCTTGTACCAAAGCGGGCAGAGCGCCAGCCCGACGGCGAGATTGCCGGCTATCCAGACCGCGGGCCAGGGGCAGAGGGCCGGCGGCGGGCTGCCGGCCAGGGCGGAGCCCGCCCCAGCGCCCCCGCCGCGTAGATGCTTTTTAATCCGGCGTGAATGCCGCTTACGCCGCCCGCCTTCATGAAAACGATGACCGCGAAGATCAGCGTGGCTCCGAACATGATGAAGATCTGCACCACGTCGGTATCCACCACGCTGCGCAGGCCGCCGGTGGCGGAGTAGAAGGTGGTCACCAGCAGGATGGCGAGCACGGAGATGAGATTGTTGGCAGAGAGTATTATGGCCAGGTCCGTGCCGGCGGCGGCCGAGGACAGGTTCAGTCCGACGGCCTGCACCAGGCTGACGAAAGGCCCGAACAGCCAGGCCGGCAGCCAGGCGTTCCAGAACAGGAAAGGCTCGGCGATGCGCGAGGCGGCGAAGAACACCCAGGCCAGCACCACGCAGTTGAAGATGGTTCCGAAATAGACGGCCTTGAAGCCGCGCAGCGCCAGCGCCCGGCCGCCGCCGTAGCGGATCTCGGTGAGCTCGGCGTCGGTGATCACGTTGGCGCGGCGCCAGTGCGAGGCCAGCACGAAGCCCATCAGCAGGAAGGCCAGCGCGTAGATCCACATCTGCCAGAGGGCGAAGATGCCGGAGACGGCTATGATGCCGGTGACCAGCAGCGGGGTGTCGGCCGCGAACTGCGTGGCGGCCATGCTGAGTCCCGCCTTCCAGCCGGGCAGCGAGCGCCCGGCGAGGAAGTAGTCCTCCAGGCCGCGCGAAGCGGCCTCCCGGTTGCGCAGGCCGGAATAGACGGAATAAGCTATAAAGAGCAATATTATCCCGATGTCCAGAGCGTTCATCATCAACCTCCCGGCTTGCCGGCGCCGATCACAGGTGTATAAAATCCAGCCCGCCGCTTTCCAGGTACAGCGCCAGCAGCAGGTAGTCGCGCAAATGACGGGTTAAAAGGAAGTTCTCGCGCACATGTTCGCGGCCGTTCTCGCCGAGTTTCCTGGCGTAGGCGGGCTCGTGCAGCAGGCGCTTCATCCAGTAAGCCGTGCCCTCCACGGTGCGCGTCAGGATGCCGGAGTATTTGTGGGTTATCTGCAGAGGTATGCCACCCACCGCGCCCGCTATCACAGGTTTGCCTTTCCACAGCGCTTCCGATACGGTCAGCCCGAAACCTTCTTTGAGGGACTTCTGCAATATTATCGCCGAGGCCCGCTGGATGGCGTTTATCTCTATATTGCTTGTCGGGGGCAGGCAGAGCACTATTATGTCCGGGTTGCCTTCGGCCGCGGCGCGGACTTCAGCCAGCACCTGGGAGCCTTCGGGATCATCGTCGGCGCTGCCGCCCACCAGGAGCAGGCGGGCGGTGACATATGGCTGTATCTTCTTAAAAGCCTCTATCACGCCCAGCGGGTCCTTCAGCCGGTCGAAGCGGGAGACCTGGCTGATCAGCGGTTTGTCCGTAGGGATCTCGAGCCGCCGCATTATGTCCGAGACCTCGGCGTCGGAGAGCTCTTTGTTCTTGTCGGCCAGCGGGTCTATGGACGGCGGCACCTGGAACTGCTTTACCGGCAGTTCCTGCGAGAAGGACGGGGCCGAGATCACCGCGGCGTCGTAGCGCGAAACGTAGCCGCGCAGGAATTCCCAGACGTCCTCCTGGCGGTTGGACAGGTCTATATGGCAGCGCCAGACCCATTTGGCGCCCGCCGGCTTCTTATCTATGAGGCCCGCCGGCTGCGGGTCGTGGATCAGGGCTATATCGGCGTCCAGGTCCAGGGTCTCCATATTGGCTTTGAGCGTGTCGCGGTAAAGCTGGAAGTCGGCGGCGGTCAGTTCCTGGCGGGCGCCGTGCAGGGCGTTGTGGAACTTCTTCGTTACCGCGTAGAAATCCTCGCCGCCTTTGATAAGTTCCCAGCGCGGTTTTATCCCGAGCTCCGTCATCAGCGGCAGCATGCGGCTGAGTATTTCCGCCACCCCGCCGCCGACGGCGGTGGAGTTCACGTTGAGGATGGTCCTGCCCTCGAGCCTGGAGGCGATGACCTTCAGTTCCTCGATGGCGCTGGGCCCGGCCGCCTGCAGGTATTCGTCTATTTTAGCCATGGAGCACCTCCGGCAGACGGCGCTCTATTATCCCTATTATCCGCCGCCTGAGCCCCTCGAGAGTATAGGAATACGGGTCAAGGCGGGAGATCTCCCTGCCTACGGCCTCGTCGCCGAAGTTGGTCTTGAACCAGTGGGAGAAGTCGTCCACGCCGTAAGGCGGCCGCAGGCGGGCCTCGAAGACGTGCAGGTAAAGGCTTGAGGCGCTGACATTGCGCAGGCAGTCGATAAAGCTCTCATAGTCCGTGGCGGCGCAGGCCGTGGGGAGGGAGAACCTTATGGCGCGCATGAAATGGAATTCCCTCCCCGGCGCCACCGTGCGCATAGGCCCGGGATTTTCGGCGAGGTGGCGCTCGAGCATCCTTACGAAAGCGTCGCGGAGGGCCGCCAGCGAATTGTACCGGACGATATCTATGGAAGTCAGTTCCTCGCCCAGGCGGTCGGCCTGCACGGTATTGGTCACCCAGTAGGCGAAGTCGTTGGCGCCCTCCGGCACCAGGTGGTGGGACTGCTTTATGAAGCGGTGGGTATGGTGGTAGACTACGGCGTCGTCCGCCGCTTTTATCCCCTCCAGCAGTTCCGCTATGTTCAGCGCCCTGCGCCCCGTGACCTCCGTGAGCGTAAGGCGCGTGCGGAATTTAAAAGGCTCCGCGGGTTTTCCGTTCATTTTAGGGCCCCCCTCGCGGCCGCCAGGGAGCGCAGCAGGCGCAGGACTTCGGCCTGGCCCGCCAGGAAATACCCGGCTTTTGAGCCGGCCTTGCGGCCCACCCTTATGCTTATCCCGTTCCCTTCCAGAGCCCTGAACATGTCCTCGTCGGTGAGATCGTCGCCGACGGCCACGCGGAGCGGGCGGCCCAGCCGCGCGGCCACGCGCTTCACGGCGGCGCCTTTGTGGGCCGCGCCGCGGGGCAGCAGTTCGAAGACTTTATGGCCGCTGCGCCAGCAAAGAGCCTGGCTGCGGGCCGATAACAGGCCTTTCATCAGGCGGAAGAAGCCGCGCCAGTAAGCCGCTGTAAGATTGCGGTAATGCACGCTGGCGGAAAATATTTTATCTTCCACGAAGATACCGGAAGCCGGTGGGAACCTTTTCCGGATATCGGCGGTTATGGCGGCCACCAGGCGCCGGGCCTTCAGCGCGCCGGCGTCGCGCCAGGCGAAGCCGGGGCCTTCGATCTCTATGCCGTGGTTGCCGCCGTAGTAAAGGCTGCGCAGGCCGACCAGGGCGCGCACGCTTTTAAGCGCCCGGCCGCTGAGGATGAACACGGAAACTCCCGGCGCCGACGCAAGGGCTTTAAGGGCGGGCTTTAACTCCGGTTCCAGCCGGGCCAGCCCCGGGCTGTTGGCCAGCGCGGACAGCGTGCCGTCGAAGTCCAGCGTTACCAGCAGCTTCGGGGCGGCGGCAAGCCGGGCCGAGACCGCGGCGGAATTTTTCCAGAAGGACTTCATCTATACCCCGGTAAGCTTAAAGTCGTCCATCCGCAGCTTCATCAATTCCTCCGTCAGGTTGGCCGCCCACTTGAAGATATTGTTCTCGTGGAGGTCCTGGCGCATGCGCGTCATCCTTTCGTTTATTTCCGCTTTCGGCATGGTGAGCGAATAGTAGATGGCGTCGGCCATCTGCTCTATGTCGTAGGGGTTGACTATAAGCGCGTCTTTCAGCTCGCGCGAAGCCCCGGCGAAGCGGCTGAGTATGAGCACGCCCGAATTGTCGTCGCGGGCCGCCACGAATTCCTTGGCCACCAGGTTCATCCCGTCGTGCAGCGAGGTCACCAGGCAGGCGTCGGCGAGCTTGTAGAACCTGGCGATCTCCTTGTGGTCGTGGTGCTTTTCCAGGAAGACTATGGCTTTCCAGTCCTTGGCCTTGAACCGCCAGTTTATCCTGTCCACCTCGGCGTGCAGCTCGGCGAGGAACCTGTGGTACTGGGGGATATGGGTGCGGCTGGGCGCGCCCAGCTGGATGAACGAGAATTTGCCCAGGTAGTCCGGGTATTTCTCCAGGAAGCGCTCCACGGCCTTCACCCTTTCCAGCATGCCCTTGGTATAATCGATGCGGTCCACTCCTACGCCTATCTTTTCCGCCTTTATGCCCAGCTCCTTCAGCGCGGCTGCCGGGTCGGGCTTCCGCTCCGGCGCCCCGGCGGCCCTGTCCGGCTGCCGGAAATCCACGCTTATCGGGAAAGGCTTGACCGCGGTGACATGCCCCTCCTTCTGCACCGAGAAATGCTCCCAGTCTATCCTGGATTCCAGCGCGCGGTCCACGGT
>JACQPH010000023.1 GCA_016207645.1 Elusimicrobiota bacterium | reverse complement strand
GGGGGGGCTGGGGCTACGCCCCTGCCGACCCTCCGAGTCGAGATTCGCAATGACCTGTTCTGTAGTTTTTCTCCTATTTTCCTTGTTTTTAACGTGCTGAATTGCTAATATATATCATGGAAGGTGGCTGAAGTTCAGCCGCTTTTTTTTGTATCGGAGGGCTATTTTATGGATAAGGCTGCTATAGAGACGGAAGTGGAGAAGGTGCTGGCCGAGAGCGGTTTTGAGCTGGCGGACCTGAAGCTGGCCAGCCATAACGGGAAGCCGCTGCTGCAGGTCTTCGTGGACAGGGAGGTCGGCGGGGTCAACCTGGACGACTGCGGGGCCCTGAGCGAGAAGCTGGGCGAGTGCCTGGATACCAACAATTTTTACGAGAACGGCTATTTCCTGGAGGTTTCGTCCCCGGGAGTGGACCGCGTCGTCAGGAAGGAAAAGGATTTCAAGCGCTTCGCGGGCCGGCAGGTGAAAGTGAGGCTCAAGCGGCCGGTGAACGGCTCCCGCGTCTATTACGGCGCTATCGAAGGCTTTGAGAACGGGCAGGCTCTCCTGTCCGGCGGTTTGAAATTCAGCCTTGAGGATATCGAAGAGGCCAGGCTCCACCCGGCCGACGAAGAGATCTTCAAAAGAAAATAAAACAGGGGTAAGAAAATGACCACGAACAAAGAACAGAAGAACAAATCGGACCTTTTGCTGGCGCTCGAACAGCTGGAGCGCGAGAAGAACATCAAGCGCGAGGACGTCTTCAAGACCATCACCGACTCCCTCGTGAGCGCGCTGCGCAAATATTTCGGCAAGACCGCCCAGATCATGGCCGGCATCGACCCCGACACCGGCGAAATGGCCGGCTTCCTCGTGAAGAAAGTGGCCGACCCCGTGGTCACCCCCGAGCTGGAGATCACCCTGGCCGAAGCCCGGACCCACCAGCCGGACGCCAAGCTCGGCGACGACGTGCACATCCCCGTCCCGATACAGGACTTCTCCCGCATCGCCGCCCAGACCGCCAAGCAGGTGCTGATCCAGAAGATACGCGAGATCGAGAAGGTCCGCATCTTCGACGAGTACAAGCCCCGCGAGGGCGAAGTCGTCACCGGGCTCGTCCACCACGTGGCCGGCCGCGACATCTTCGTGGACCTCGGCAAAGCCGAGGCCATCCTTCCTTTTTCCGAGCAGATCCGCCGCGAGCATTACAGCGTGAACCAGCGCGTCCGCGCCATCATCCACCGCGTCGACAAGGAGAACAAGGGCCTGCAGATCGTCCTCTCCCGCGCCTCCGGCAATTTCCTGAAAGCCCTGTTCGAGGCCGAAGTCCCCGAGATCTCCGAGAAGGTCATAGAGATACTCGACGTGGTCCGCGACCCCGGCTTCCGCGCCAAGGTGCTGGTCCGCAGCAACTCCCCCAAAGTGGACCCCGTCGGCGCCTGCGTCGGCATCCGCGGCTCGCGCATCCGCGTCATCATGAACGAGCTTTCCAACGAGAAGATAGACCTCATCCCCTACATCGAAGACACGCTCACGATGATAGCCAAGTCCTTCTCCCCCGCCACGGTCAGCTCGGTGAGGATCCTCGATAAAGAGAATAAGCGGGCCCAGATCATAGTCCCCGACGACCAGCTGGCCATGGCCATCGGCCGCGAGGGCCAGAACATCCGCCTCGCCAGCCGCCTGACCGGCTGGGAGATAGAGGTCAAGTCCGAAGGCCAGCGCTTTGAGGACAACAAGCGCACCACCGACATGGCCATGCAGGACCTGCTCAAGATCGACGGCATAGGCGCAAAAGTGGCCGAGACCCTGATCACCATGAACGTGCTGGATATCCGCACCGTGGCCGGCCTGACAGAGGAGGAGCTCTGCTCGCTGGAAGGCATAGGCGAGAAGACCGCCCAGAAGATCATCGCCGGCGCGAAGAAATTTCTTGAAGAGAACCCTAACTACGGGCAAGCCGCCGCACAGGAAGAAGCTCCCAAGACAGAAGAGGTGAAAAATGAGCCCGAAAAAACCGAAGGAAAATGAGAATTTAGAGGCGAAAAAAAACGAGGCCCCGGCAGAAGGCGCAGTTCCCGCTAAAAAGAGGGCCGCGGCCAGGCCGGCAGGAGAAAAGCCCGCCAAGCCGGAGGGAGGGTCCGCCTCCGGCGGAAAAGCTCCGGCCAGGAAAGCCGCGCCCAAAGCCAGGAAAGCGGAAGCGCCCGCCGCCGAGGCTAAGCCCAAGGCCGCGCCCAAGCCCAGGAAGGCGAAGGCCGAGGAACCCCCGCCCGAGCCGGAGCTTCCCAAGAAGCCCGACCTCAAGCGCTTTATGTTCTCCCATTCCACGGTAGAAGGCACGATAGCGGCAGGCCCTACCGGCCAGAAGGAAGAGCCGAAGCCCGTGGAGCCCCCTAAACCCCAGGCCCCGCCTCCCGGAGCCGCAGCACCGGCGAAACCCGTCGCGCCCGCTGTTGGGGCAAGGCCGCCGTATGTTCCGCCCCCTCCCAGGCCCGGCACGCCTCCCCCTTACCTGGTCAGGCCCTCCGCCACTGGTCCCAGACTGGTGATACCGCCGCTCATAAAACCTTCGGGCCCGGCTCTGCGCCCCGGCCCCGCGCCCCAGCGTCCGCCGGCGCCCGTTTCGCGCCCGGCGCACCCCGCCGCCAAGCCAGCCCCGAAGCCGGCGCCAGCCCCGAAGCCCGCTCCGGCCCCGGCCCCGCAGCCCGTCGCAGAAGGCGAAAAACCCGCGCTGCCCAAGCTGAAGGTTTCCACCAACGTGATCGTCCGCGAGCTGGCCGAAAAGCTCGGCGTGAAGTCTACCGACCTTATCAAGAAATTGATGGGCATGGGCGTGTTCGCCACCATCAACCAGCGCCTCGACGAGGACGCCGCCATGCTGATAGCGGCGGATTACGGCCATGAGCTGGAGCTCATCCCGATGTATGGCGAGGAGGAGCTCAAGGAGGAGATCGAGCACGAGAAGCCCGAAACCCTCAAGCCCCGCTCCCCCATCATCACCATCATGGGCCACGTAGACCACGGCAAAACCACGCTGCTCGACGCCCTGCGCGAGTCCAACGTGGTGGACACCGAGGCCGGCCAGATCACGCAGCATATCGGCGCCTACATGGTGAAGACCCCGCGCGGCAATATCACCGTGCTGGACACCCCGGGCCACGAGGCGTTCACCGCCATGCGCGCCCACGGCGTGAAGATCACCGACATGGTGGTCCTGGTCGTTTCCGCGGTGGACGGCGTCATGCCGCAGACCCTGGAAGCCATGAACCACGCCAAGGCCGCCGACGCGCCTATCATCGTGGCTATCAACAAGATAGACCTGCCCACCGCCAATACCCAGCAGATAAAGCAGCAGTTGTCCAATCACGGCCTGCTGCCGGAAGACTGGGGCGGCAAGACGCCGATGGTGGAGGTTTCCGCCAAGAAGCGCCTGAACCTGGACAAGCTGCTGGAGATCGTCAGCATCCAGGCCGAACTGATGGAGCTCAAGGCCAATCCCGACAAGCCCGGTCAGGGCATAGTCATCGAGTCCCGGCTGGACTCCAAGAAAGGCATCGTGGCCACCGTCATCAACGTGACCGGCACCATCCGCGTCGGCGACCCCTTCACCGTGGGCGCCGCGCACGGCAAGGTGCGCGCCATCGTGGACGACAACGGCCACAGGCTGGAGGAGCTCAAGCCCAGCCAGCCCGGCGAGATCCTGGGCATCAGCGGCGAAGTCCCCACCGCCGGCGACGTGCTGAAGATAGTGGAGAACGAGAAAGAGGCGCGCCACGTGGCCGACAAGCGCAAGCTGAACCGCCGCGAGGAAGCCCTTTCCCACCAGCGCCACGTCAGCCTGCTCTCGCTCAAGTCCCAGGTGGACCAGAAGCTGCTGCGCAACCTTAACGTCGTGCTGAAGACCGACATGTTCGGCTCGCTGCAGGCCATCAAGGACTCCCTCGAAAGGATGAGCACCCACGAAGTGGCCATCCAGATGCTGCATACCGGCATCGGCAATATCACCGAGTCCGACGTGCTGCTGGCCAAGGCCTCTTCCGCCGTGATCCTCGGCTTCCACGTGGAGGCCGACAGCAAGGTGCGCGAAGCCGCCAAGGACGCGGACGTCGAGATCCGCGACTACCAGATCATCTACGACCTGCTGGAGGACGTGCGCGCCGCGATGAGCGGCCTGCTGGCCCCCGAGATCATAGAGACCGTGACCGGCCGCGCCGAGGTCCAGCAGATCTTCGACCTCAGCTCCGGCAAGGTGGCCGGCTCGCTGGTGCGCGAAGGCAAGCTGGTCCGCAACCAGGCGATGCGCGTGATGCGCGGCAAGGATATAGTCGGCACAGGCAAGATAAGCGGCCTCAAGCGCTTCAAGGAAGACGTGAAGGAAGTGGAGAAGGGGCTCGAGTGCGGCATCCTGCTCGACGGCTTCAGGGACTTCCGCGTGGGCGACCTGGTGGAGGTCGTCACCAAAGAGGAGCGCATCCGGCGCCTCGCGGCGCCGGGCGCTTGAACTATGGGCGCGAAGAGGAATCAAAGGCTGAAGGAGCTGTTCCTGCACGAGATCAGCGAGGCGCTCCGCAACGTCAACGGCGTCAACGCGCACGGCCTGCTGACGCTGACCGGCACGGAGCTGACCAAGGACGCGAAAGTGCTCTACGTGTACTATTCCGTGCTGGGCACCGAGGCGGAGAAGCAGCGCAAGGAACTGCTGCTCAAGGCCAATGCCAGGGAGATCCGCACCCAGCTCTTCAAGCGGCTGTGCATCAAGACCGTGCCGGAGCTGGTCTTCAAATACGACGATACCCCGGAGAAGGCCGCGCATATAGAGAACATCTTCAAGCAGATCCGTTCCGAAAAATGAAGACCCAGATGAGAACCCTGGACCTGGAGACCGAGTACAAGCGTCTCGAGGACCTGATAGTGACCTCCAAGACGTTCTTCCTGGCCGGGCACCTGAACCCGGACGGGGACACCATAGGCTCCATGCTGGCCATAGCCTCGGTGCTCAAGCGCCTGGGCAAGAAGGTGCGCACTTTCTCGCAGGACCCGGTGCCGGAGAACCTGCGCTTCCTGCCGCATGTGAAGGGCATCCGCTCCCGTCCGCCTTCCTCCAAGGCCAGGTTCGACGCGGCCATTTTGCTGGAGTGCTCCAATCCCGCCCGCGGCGGCAACCTGGAGCCGGTGCTGAAGCGGGCCGCCAAAGTGGTGAACCTGGACCATCACAAGACCTCCGAGTTCTACGGCGATATCAATATCGTGGAGCCGCATTCCTCTTCCACCGCGGAGATCGTCTACCGCCTGTTCTACAACATGAACGTGCACGTGACCAAGCGCGAGGCCGCCTGCCTTTACACCGGCATCGTCACGGATACCGGCCGCTTCCATTTCCCCGCCACCAGTCCGCGCACGCTGGAGGTGGCCTCCCGGCTGCTCGAGACCGGCTTCAAGTTCTCCCGCGTCAACGACCTGCTTTACGCCACCAAGGCCTGCGAGGGGCTCAAGATCCTCGGCCGGGCCCTGGAGAGCCTGGAGATGCGGGCCGGCGGCAGGCTGGCGGTCCTTACCCTGCTGGCTTCCGATTTCAAGGAGCTCGGCGCCCGCTCCGAGCATACCGAGAACGTGATCAATTTCGGCCTGATGCCTCCCGGCGTCAAGGCCGCGGTGATGTTCCGCGAGGAAGATGACCGCATCGGCGTCACCTTCCGCTCGCGCGGCCACCTGGACGTCAGCGCGGTGGCGAAATCCTTCGGCGGAGGCGGGCACCGAAACGCCGCGGGCTGCCGCGTCAGGGGCAGCCTCCACGACGTCCGGGAAAAGATAATAGCCGTCCTCACCGGGCTTTTGAAGACATGACCTCCCTTTCTCCGGGGCCTTCCGGCCTGTTCCTTTTCGACAAGCCGAAAGGGATAACCTCCCATGACGCGGTGGAGCTGCTGCGCAACAAGCTTTCCATAAAAAAAATAGGCCATACGGGGACTTTGGACCCCATGGCTACGGGGCTGCTGATCTTCCTGGTGGGCTCGGCTACTTCGGGGCAGTCGGCCATGCAGGGGCAGGCCAAGAGCTACGGCGGGACCATCCTGTTCGGTGCGGAGACGGATACCTGGGACGCCGAGGGTAAAGTGACGGCGGAAGCTCCGGCGCCGGATTTGGGCGAAGAGGCGGTAAGGAAGGGGGTCGAGGCTTTCAACGGGAAGATAATACAGCAGATCCCGCCTTATTCCGCCGTCCGCCTGAACGGCAGGCACATGTACAAACTGGCCCGCGCCAACCAGCCTATGCCCGAGGTGCGGCGGGAAGTGCAGGTCCGCTGGCTCTCCTGGGCGGCGCGGCCGCCGGCGCTGGATTTCGTGATAGAATGTTCCGGCGGCACTTATATCAGGTCCATCGCGCATGAGCTGGGCCGCGCTCTGGGCTCGAGGGCGCATCTTTCGGCGCTGCGGCGGCTTTCCATCGGTTCCTGGAGCGTTAAGGACGCGGTCAACGCGGAAGCCCTGGCCGCTATGTCCGCCGAGGCGGCGCTGGCTTTGTTGAAGCCGGTTACGGGAGCCGTGCGTGCTTAATTACCTGGCTATCGGCACTTACGACGGTGTGCATCTGGGGCACCGTAAGATAATCCGCGCCGCGGTGGGCGAGGCTAAGCGCCTTGGCATGAGAAGCCGGGTGGTTTATTTCCCCCGCCCGCCTAAATTCTTTTTCTCGGGCGAAACTCTGAATTGTCTTATTACGCTGCCCGAGGAGAGGGAAAGGCTGGTAAAAGAACTGGGAGTAGCCTTGGTGGAGCCCCTGCATTTCGATCCGGCTCTGTCCGGGATGAGCGCGGACGAGTTTTTCACGGGCGTTATACTGGATAAGTTCAAGGCGGGCGGCCTGTGCGTGGGGCCTGATTTCGCGGTGGGGCGTGGCAGGGAAGGCCACCTGGATTATCTGAAATGCGCGAGCGCGGCGGCAGGTGTCGCTTTCAAGGCTGTCCCCTTCGCCCGCCGCGGCGGGCATAAGATCTCCTCAAGCCTTATCCGCGCGCACCTGCGGGCGGGCGCGGTGGAGGAAGCGAACCATTGTCTGGGCTGGAATTACACGGTAAGCGGCCCCGTTATCAAGGGCGCGGGCCTGGGCCGCAAGATCGGTTTTCCGACGGCGAATATAGGCGCCAATCCCGCCAAGATCCTCCCCCCTGGTATCTTTGCCGCGACCGTAAAGATAGGCCAGGAGGTTTTCAACGCGGTCCTGAACGTGGGCCGCCGCCCGACGGTGGACACCCTGGACTGCAAAATGGTCCTGGAAGCCCACCTCCTGGACTTCAACCGCTTGATCTACGGCAAAACCATCGAAGTCTCCTTCCTGAAGCACCTCCGCCCCGAACGCAAGTTCCACTCCCTCGACTCCCTCATCACCCACATCAAATCCGACGTCGCCGAAGCCCATAAGTTTTTTAAATAAGGGGACGTAGTTTACTATATGACTTATTACTAACAACCCTGATCGAACTGTGGATAAATAGTCATAAAATCAACTACGTCCCCTTTAGCGCGACAGTGCGCCTTTTAGGCCTTGTTCAGGTGGGTGTGGTGGTGGGGGGCGTTAGCCCGGTCGTGGTGGCCGAAGATTATGTTGTAGGCGAGGAAAGTTACGGAAATAAAGGTGAAGCCGCACATTACCAGCCAGGCCCAGAGCATCTGCGGGTTGGCTTCGGTCTGGACTACGATATAGGCGAGGAAGCCCAGGAAACCGGTGGCGACCAGCCAGAAAACGGCGAAGATAGCCCGTATTAAAGTAGCCATTGTGTAATTCTATAGCTTTCCCCGGGTCAAGTCAATGCTATGCATGTGCCGTATTAGACCTATGTTCATGCCGTATCAAGAGCTATGCTCGTCGGACGGCCAATGCCGGGGAAAGAATTCGGAATGGAGCGCTTTAAGTAATGTTTCAGCTTCCAGCGGGGAGGTCCTCAAAACCAGTTTTCCGCCGGAGGCGTCCTGCCGGCTTGCGCTCACCCCGGCCGCGGCCGCCGCCGAGAGGGCGGCGCCTGCGTGCTTAGCGCCGAGGCCGCGGCCTATCGCCGAGACGAGGGCCGCGCCGCCGTCCTTCTTGATAGAAAGACAGGAAACTCCGGGCTTTCCGCCGGCCGCCGTCACCAGGGTGCCGGCTTCGTCGTGGAAAGAGGAGCGCAGATGCAGCGGGATGGAATATTTTCCGGCGTAGCGGACGGCGCGGAGCTGGCGCACTTCGGTGCCCGCTTCCGCCAGCGCTATGACTTCTCCGTAGGAGATGTTCTTTATCTTCGAGGCTTCCGGGACTATGGCCGGGTGGGCCGTATAGATGCCCTTCACGTCGGTGCGGAACTCGCAGGGGGCGGAACCCAGCGCGCGCGCCAGCGTCACCGCCGTCAGGTCGGAGCCGCCGCGGCCCAGCGTGGTGATATCCCCGCGCGGGGAGGCGCCCTGGAAGCCGGCCACCACCGGGATACGGCCGGCCTTTAGCTCCTTTTTTACGCGGCGGGCGTCCACGGACTTCACGGCGGCGGCGGAAAATTCAGCGTCGGTGCGGATGCCCGCCTGGAAGCCGGTGAGCGAAACCGCTTTGCCCCCCTCCGCTTCTATGGCCAGCGCCAGTAAAGCCGCGCTGAACTGCTCGCCGGCGGCCAGCAGGGCGTCCGTTTCCCTCGGGTTCAAGTCTTTTCCCCCGGTAAGCGCGGCCAGGCCCAGGAGATCGTCGGTGGAATCGGCCGGGGCGGAGACTACTACTACGGGAGCGAAGCCGCGGCGCTTTGAGGCGAGCGCGAGGGCGGCGGCGCGGCGTATCTTGCCGGGGTCGGCCAGGGAGCTGCCGCCGAATTTTATAATTATTGCTTTCATGACCGCCTTGGGCGGTGAGTTGACTAAACCATCGTCGCGGTGACGCGGATGATCTCGGCCAGGGTCGTAGACCCGCTGCGGGCCTTAAGGATGCCATCCATCAGCAGAGTGCGCATCTTGCCGGTGCGGATGGCGGTGCGCTTGATCACGTCGGTGGGGGCGTGGTCGAGGATATGCCTGCGGATCTCCTCGTTCATCAGCATCAGCTCGAAGATGCCGGTGCGGCCCATATAGCCGGTGCTGCGGCATTCGGGGCAGCCTTTTTCCACCTTGTAGGCGGCGCCGGGCTTGAGGATGAGCTCTTTGACTATCTTCCCCTCTTCGGGGTCCATGTTCTTCACGAATTCGTTCACCACCGGCTCGGAAGGAGCGGCGGCGGGCTGGGCGCACTTGGGACAGACCTTGCGGACCAGGCGCTGGCTCATGGCGCCCAGCATGGAGGAGCCTATCAGGAAGGGCGCTACGCCCATCTCGAACAGGCGCTCGATGATGCTGGCGGAGTTGATGGTGTGGATGGTGGTGAAAAGCAGATGGCCGGTGAGCGCCGCGCGCAGGCTTATCTCGGCGGTGTCGGAGTCGCGGATCTCGCCCACCATGATGACGTCGGGGTCCTGGCGCAGGATGGTGCGCAGGCCCTCGGCCCAGGTGAAGTTGGTCTTGGCGCTTATCTGCGCCTGGTTGATGCCCTCCAGGCGGTATTCCACCGGGTCCTCGAGGGTGATGACGTTTATCATCGGGGAGTTGATGTTCTTGAGTATCGCGTAAAGGGAGGTGGTCTTGCCGGAGCCGGTGGAGCCGGTGATGAAGAAGATACCGTAGGGGTTGCGGATCAGCTTCTTTATCAGCGTCAGGGCGTCCTGGTCCAGGCCCACCTGCTCCAGGTCCAGGCCCAACTGCTGGCGGTCCAGCACGCGGAGCACCAGTTTCTCGCCGTTGACCGTGGGGAAGGAGGAGACGCGCACCTGTATGGCGCGGCCGGCCAGCATCTTCTGGAAGCGGCCTTCCTCGTTGCGGAAGGAGGTCGGGGGTTCGGGGTCGAAGCCCGCCAGCACGCGGATACGCTGGGTAAGGGGGATGTCGGCGTTCTTGGGGGAGCTCAGCATGTCCTGCAGGATGCCGTCCACGCGGAAGCGCACGCGCAGATTGGCGCCCTGGGATTCTATATGCACGTCGCTGGCGCGCTCCTTGACCGCGTGCTCGAGGATCATGTCGCTGAGCTTTATGGCGAGGTCAATGCCGGGCGCGCGGCCCTTGGATTTGACGATGTCGTTATAGCCGTCTTCCAGCGTGCCGGCGACGTTCACCTGCGCCTGCTGGCCCGGCTGAGGGCTTTCGCCTTCCTGCTTGTTTCCCCAGAATGCCATGTTTATCTCCTAGAAAACCGGGGCGGAGAAACCGCCCGGCCGCCGTCTCCTAAATTATAACACTAATAATTATTTATACTCAACCTTGAGGATGGCCAGCTGTTTCTCCCCGCCGGGCAGGCGGACTATCACCGTGGCGCCGGCCGCGGAGCCCAGCAGGCCCTGGGCCAGCGGCGAGCTGACCGAGATCTTCCCGGCCGAGGGGTCGGCCTCGTCGGCGCTGGAAAGGGTGTAGACGAGGGTGGCCCGGGTGCTCTCATCGCGCATGGTCACGGTGGCCCCGAGGCGGACCTCGTCCTTGTTTATGGCGAGGTTGTCGACGAGCTTCGCGCTGCGCAGCCGGACCTCCAGCTCGCTGATGCGGGTCATCACCTGGCTCTGCTTTTCCTTGCCGTAGATATAGCCGGCGTTCTCTTTCAGGTCGCCCTGCTCCCGGGCCTCGTTTATCTCCGCGGAAAGCTCGTTCTTCTGGCGTTTGAGCTCCGTAAGCTCCGCCTGCAGCTTTTCAAAGCCGTCCTTGGTAAGGTAGATCTCGGACATTTTCGCACCCCCCCCCCCGTCTGGGAAAAAACTGTCCCGCCAACCACCTCTTGGCGGGACAGGCTCGCTGGAAATCCGTGGCACCGGGAGGAATCGAACCTCCGACCTAGCGCTTATGAAACGCCCGCTCTTACCATCTGAGCTACGGTGCCATAAATCCATGGCGGGCAGGTTTCATCACCGGGGACCCTTGGCCGTCTGATGCGCATAGCGCTTGCTGCGGCACCGGCATAGCCTTGTCTTCGGGTGAAGCTAAAGTATATCAAAAAGGCCGCTTTTAGGACAAACGCGGGTTCCCCCCCCGTTCAGAAGGGGAATTTGTACTTTTTCAGGCCGAGTTCGGCCCGCATGGCCAGCACTTCGAGCTGCGTTTCCCGGTTCAGCGGCACGCCCCTGTTCCTGCGGTACTGCCAGGCGAGGTATTCTTTTTCCCCGGCTGTGTAGATCTTTCCCGCGCCCGGCATCTTTTTCGAGGCGCGGAGCCCGCGCAGGATGTCGCCGGTTATCTTCTTGAAGGAACGGAGGGTGGTGAAGGCCTCTACGTTGATGGCCAGGAAGAAATGCCCGAGATGGTACGGGACCTTCTTCCCGTCCTTTATCCCCAGCAGCATCTTCATGTAAGCGCCCCGCTGCAGCGCGGCGGAGAGTATCTCCACCACGGTGGAATAGCCGTAGCCCTTGTAGCCGCTCATCTCCTCGCCTATTCCCCCCAGCGGCACCAGAGCGGCCGTGCCGGCCACCAGTTCGTCGAGTACGGCGGCTGAGTCGGTCCTGGCCCGGCCTTTGTGATCTATGACCCAGCCCGCCGGCAGCTTCTTGCCGAGCTTCGCATAGACCTCGATCTTGCCGCGCTGGGTGGTGGAAGTGGCGCAGTCCAGCAGGAAAGGGAATTTCTCGTCGGTGGGCATGCCGAAGGTCAGGGCGTTGGTGCCCAGCATGTTCTCGGTGCCGAAAGTGGGGGCCACGGAGGGCCTGGCATTGGTGCCGGTGATGCCTATCATGCCCGCCTCCGCGCCCATCAGCGCGTAGTAGCCGGCTATGCCGTAATGGGTGGAGTTCCTCACCGCCGTCATGCCCAGGCCGTATCTTTTCGCTTTCTTTATGGCTATGGCCATGGCGCGTCTGGCTATCACATGGCCCATGCCGTTATGCCCGTCTATGACGGCGGTGGTGGGAGTCTGGCGCACTATCTCGAATCTGGTCTTCGGCAGCTGTATGCCCTGTTTAATCCGGTCGTAATAAATGGTCTTCAGGCGGGAAATGCCGTGGGAATCGATGCCGAGCTTGTCGGCCTTGATGAGGACGTCGGCGCAGACCGCGGCGTCGGCGGCGGGCACGCCCACGCCCTTCAGCACGTCGGCCATGAACCGCTCCATGGTGTCGAACTTTACCCACTTGGAGCCTTTCTCGATTTCCATTTATCCTCCCGCGGCGGAAATATACGACGGAACCAGTATAAATGATAGCTACTATTGCGGCTGCTACGCAAATAAAAAGCCGGGGCGCGTGGGGCGGCCCCGGCTCTTTGTCCCGGCAGGCGCCGGCTCAGGCTGCCGAGGCCACTTTGGCCTTGGCGGCTATGTCTTTGAGCATCTGCGTCGTGACCGACTTCGGGCGCTCGATGGGGAAGAACACCCCCCTCGCCCAGACGGCCTGGGCGGTGATGCCCAGCGCCCTGGACACGCCGAAGATGACGGTGTAGAAATCCGTCTCGGTCACGCCGTAATGCTGCTGCAGACAGCCGGTCATCGCGTCCACGTTCGGCCAGGGGTTCTTGACCTTGCCGAGCTTCCTGAGCACCGGGGGTATGACCTCCAGCATGGTGGTGACGGTCTTGTAGATCGGGTCCTGCGGCAGGTACTGCGCGCCGAACTCGCTCTGCGCGACGTAGCGGGGGTCGGTGTTCCTGAGCACGGCATGGCCGAAGCCGGGGATCACGTGGCCGGCGTTGAGGGTCTCCCAGGCGTATTTTTCCACCTCTTCCCTGGTCGGGGTCCTGCCGCCGTAGGCTTTCATCAGGCCCAGGATCCAGTTCAGGCATTCCTGGGTGGCGAGGCCGTGCAGCGGGCCGGCGAGGCCGTTGAGCGCCGCCGAGACCGAGTAATAGATGTCCGAGAGGGCGGAGCCGACCAGCAGCCCGGTATGGGCGCTGACGTTGCCGCTCTCGTGGTCGGAGTGGAGCAGGAGGTAGAGCCGCGCGAGGTTCTGGTAATCCTTGTTCTCCACGCCCATCATGTGCGCCATGTTGGCGGCCCAGTCCAGCGTGTTGTCGGCCGGGATCGTCTTCCCGTCCTTGTAAGAGCGGCGGTAGATCCAGGCGGCGATCACGGGCAGGCGGGCGAGGAGGGTCAGCGAGTCCTCGAACATCGCGTCCCAGTGCTCGTCCCTCTTGAAGCCCTGGCTGTAGCGCTTCGCGAAGACGGAGTCCTTCTGCATCGCCAATACGCCGATGGACAGCTGCGTCATCGGGTGCATGTCCTTGGGCAGGGCCTTGAGCGCGTCCAGCACGTAGCCGGGGAGTTCGGCGCGCTTCCTGACTTCCGCCTCGAGTTCCAGCACGGCGGCCTCGGTGGGCATTTCGCCGGTAAGCAGCAGGTGCCACAGCGCGAGCGGGGAGGGCACGGCGCCGGGGGCGGGCTTGGGCAGTTTCTCCCTGACTTCGGGGATGGTGAACCCGCGGAAGCGGATGCCTTCCATCGAGTCCAGGTAGGAGGTGTCGCAGGGGAGGGCCTTGATGTCCCTCATCCCGCCCATCACCTGGTCCACGGCTACTTCGTCCACTTTCACGTGGGCGTTCTCTTTCACGAATTTCTGGAGGTCGGTCCGCCACGCCGGCACCAGTTTCGCCAGCGTTTTCTTAAGTTCGATGTTCGCTTCCATTTTTTTGTTCTCCTTAAAGATAATTTAGCTGTCCGCGCGGGCGCCTATTTCAGGACCCCGCATAATTCCTTCACCGACGCCGCCGACTTCAGCAGGGCGGCTTTTTCGTCCTCGGCGAGCTTGAGCTGGAGGATCTCCACTATGCCCCCGGCGCCCAGCTTCACCGGCACGCCCACGAAGATGCCGTCGATGCCGTATTCGCCTTCCAGGTAGGCGGCGCAGGGCACCACCTTGTTCTTGTCGAGCAGGATGGCCGCCACCATCTCCACCGCGGCCGCGGCCGGGGCGTAATAGGCGCTGCCGGTCTTCAGCAGCTTCACTATCTCGGCGCCGCCGTTGCAGGTGCGGGTGTTGATCGCGTCTATCTGTTCCTTCGACATGAGTTCGGTTATCGGGATGCCCGCGACGGTGGAGAACCGGGGGAGCGGCACCATGGTGTCGCCGTGGCCGCCGAGCACCATCGCGTGGACGTTCTCGGTGGAGACGTTGAGCGCCTGGGCTATGAAGGTCCGCATCCTGGAGGAGTCCAGGATGCCGGCCATGCCGATGACCCAGTTCTAGGGGAACCTGGAGGTCTGCAGGGCTACCTGGCACATCGCGTCCAGCGGGTTGCTGACGATTATCAGGATGGAGTCGGGAGAATACTTGGCCGCCTGCTCGGTAACGCTCTTCACTATGGCCGCGTTGGTGTTCAGGAGGTCGTCGCGGCTCATTCCCGGCTTGCGGGGGATCCCGGCGGTGATGACCACTATGTCGGAGCCGGCGGTGCTTTCATAGCTCGTCGCGCCGGCGACCTTGGTGTCGTAACCGTAGATGGGACCGGTCTGCATGATGTCCAGGGCCTTTCCGGCCGGCATGTTCTCGGCCGCCGGGATGTCCACCAGGACTATATCGGCCAGGTCCTTCTCGGCCAGGGCGCGGACAACCGATTCTCCGACATGCCCGGCGCCTACTACTGTAACCTTTCTTCTGTTCATGAAGCCTCCATACCCTTGTTATCGCTAAATTCAAATAATACTACCATACTTGCGGTTCCGCGAAAAAGTAACCAAAAGCAGCCGCTTTATTGCTTTTTGTCAATATCGCGGGGCGGCCGCCGCGACCCGGGTCTTCTTCGCGCCGGTCCTCTCCTTCTCCTGCGCGTCCACGGCGGCTATGGCGGACATGTTCACAATGTCGCTGACCTCCGCGTCGCGCTGCAGAACGTGCACGGCCTTGCTCATCCCCATGAGGATAGGCCCTATGGCCGCGGCGCCGCCCAGGCGGCTTAAAAGCTTGTACGCGATGTTGCCGGCCTCCAGGTTGGGGAATATCAGTATATTCGCCCCCCCTTTAAGGGTGCTGAAGGGATAAGTGGACTCTATGATCTCGGGGACCACGGCCGTATCGGCCTGCATCTCGCCGTCTATCATGAGGTCCGGGGCCTTCTTCCTGACTATCTCCACGGCCTTCACGATCTTGTCGGTCAGCGGGTGGGCCGTGCCGCCGAAATTGGAGAAAGAGAGCATCGCCACCCTCGGCTCGACGTTGAAGCGCCTGGCGGTCTCGGCGGCCAGCAGGGCTATCTCGGCCAGGTCCTCCGAGTTCGGGTCGATGTTGACGGTGGTGTCGGCCAGGAAGTAGATCTCCTTTTTCATGACCAGCATGTAGAGCCCGGAGACCTTTTTTACGCCTTCCTGCAGTTTTATCACGCGCAGCGCCGGGCGGATGGTCTGCGGGTAATGGTCCGTAAGTCCGGAGACCAGGGCGTCGGCGTCGCCCATGTGCACCATCATCGCGCCGAAAGCGTTCCTGTTGCCCAGCATGATCTCCTCGGACCGGTGCTGGGTGGCGCCCTTCCTTTCGCGCATCTTGAAATATCTGGCGACGTAGGCCGCCCGGCCCTTGAAGGTGGCGGGGTCCACTATCTCCACGCCGTCGAGCGACAGCCCGTGCTCCGCTATCGAGGCCTTGATCCGGGCCTCGCTGCCCAGCAGGATGGGCGTGGCTATCTTCTCGTCCATGAGCTCCCGGGCGGCGCGCAGGATCTTTTCCTCCTCGCCCTCCGGGAAAACGATGCGCTTGGGGTTGCGCTGGGCCTTGTCTATGACGGTGCGCATCACTTCCCTGGCCCGGCCGAGGCGCTTTTCGAGCTGCAGGCGGTAGGCGGCGATGTCCACGGGCTTCTGGGCCACGCCGGTCTTCATCGCGGCTTCGGCCACGGCGGAAGCTTCCCAGATCAGGACCCGGGAGTCGAAGGGCTTCGGGATTATGTATTCCCGGCCGAACTGCAGCTTCTGGCCGCCGTAGGCCTTCCTGACGGAATCCGGCACGTCCTCCTTGGCCAGGGCGGCCAGGGCGAGGGTGGCGGCCAGCTTCATCTCGTCGTTGATCTGCGTGGCCCTTACGTCCAGGGCGCCCCTGAAGATGAACGGGAAGCCGAGCACGTTGTTGATCTGGTTGGGATAGTCCGAGCGGCCGGAGGCCATCAGGATGTCCTTGCGCGTGGCCACGGCCAGCTTGTACTCTATTTCGGGATTGGGATTGGCCATGGCGAAAACTATGGGGTCCTTGGCCATGGAGAGGAGCATGGCCGGGGTGAGCACGTCGGCGACGGAAAGCCCGACGAAGACGTCCGCGCCCTTCACGGCCTCCTCCAGGGTGCGCAGCTTCGTGTCCACCGCGAATTTCTCCTTGTATTTGTTCATGCCGGCGGCGCGGCCCTTGTAGATCACGCCCTTGGTGTCGCACATGATTATGTTCTCGCGCTTCACGCCCAGCCGGACATAATGGTCGGCGCAGGAGAAGCCGGCGGCCCCGGCCCCGTTGACCACCAGGCGCGCCCTGGAGATGTCCTTGCCCGTCACTTCCAGGGCGTTGATGAGCCCGGCGCCGGAGATGATGGCCGTACCGTGCTGGTCGTCGTGGAAGACCGGGATCTTCATGGTCTTCTTGAGGGTCTCCTCTATATAGAAGCACTCGGGGGCCTTTATGTCCTCGAGGTTGATGCCGCCGAAGGTCGGCTCCAGGAGCTGGCAGGCGCGGATGATCTCGTCGGCGTTATGGCTTTCCATCTCCAGGTCGAAGACGTCGATGTCGGCGAATCTCTTGAACAGGATGCCTTTACCCTCCATGACCGGCTTCCCGGCCGCCGCTCCGATATCGCCCAGGCCCAGCACGGCCGTGCCGTTGGAGATCACGGCCACCAGGTTGCCCTTGGAGGTGTACTTGTAGACGTCCTCGGGGTGCGCCTCTATCTCCAGGCAGGGGTCGGCCACTCCGGGCGTATACGCCAGGCTGAGGTCCCTCTGCGTAAAGCAGGGTTTGGTGGATACGACTTCGACTTTTCCGGGGGTGGGGTAGGAGTGATAATCCAAAGCGTCTTTTTTAGATAGGCTCATATTTATTCCCGTGTCGCTTGCGCCGGTACGGGTTCGGTGAACGCAGCTCCTTGTTGGTTCGATCTTCTTGCGCCGCAGGCTTGGCGGACGTGGTCCGCCGCTACAGTTAAGCCTAACAAATTTAAAGCCGGTTTTACAGGCTCCGGCGGGTCAGAAAGCCCGGCCCGTGATGGTCTTCAGGGCCACCACAACGTAAGTGCGCACGTGGGCGTTAGGGTCCTTCAGCGCGGCTATCAGGGGCTCGACGGCTTTTTCGTCCCCGAGCTGCCCCAGCGAGACCGCCACCGCTATGCGCACCAGGTCGTTCCTGTCGCCGAGCGCCGCTATGAGCGGGCCCGACGCCGCCCGGTCGCCGATAAGGCCGAGGGCCTCCGCGGCCCCGAACCTCACGGTGAGGTTCTCGTCGTAGAGGGCTTCGACCAAAGGCTCCACCGCCCTTTTATCCCCGATGATCCCCAGGGCCCCCGCGGCCAGGTAGCGCATGTTCCCGCCCGGGGCTTGCAGGGCTTTTATCAGGGCCGGCGTGGAGGCTTCGCCGAGCCGTATCAGCCCGGCTATGGCCGTTTTGCGCACCTGCGGACTGGGATCTTTGATGGCCCCGGCCAGCGGGCCGCTCGCCCGGGCGGCGCGCAGCAGGCCCAGCGCCCCCACGGCCGAGACCCGCACGTTCTCGCTCCCGTCCGACAGGGCGGCGATAAGCGGTTTTATTATGGCCGGGTCCTTAAGTTTCCCCAGGGCTATGACGGCGAGGTTCCTTACGTCGGCGTTAGGGTCGGCGGCGGCCTTGATCAAAGGGTCCAGCGCGGCTTTGTCCTCGAGCGAGCCCAGGGCCAGCGCGGCGCACTTGCGCACCTCGTCCCCGGGGTCCGTGAGCGCGGCGATGAGCGGCGCGGCCGCGGCCGGGTCCTTCAGGGCGGCGAGCGCCGTCACCGCGTTGGCGCGCACGCTTTCATCGGGGTCCTTAAGGGCCTCCACCAGCGGGCCGAAGGCCTGGGGCTTCCGGAGCTCGCCCAGCGCCCGGGCCGCTTTCTTCCTCACGGCGGGGTCCGGGTCCCTGAGCAGGGAGATCCACCATTCGATCCCGGGTTTTCCGTTTTTAGGCATAATTGGCCGATTTGAAATCCATAATACAATGTAACTATGCAGGTAGTGGAGGGTCGGACGGGGTTTTGTTTCGCGAACCCCTTGCGGAAGGGGGGCCCCCGCCTGGCGGGGGGAAACCGACGCAAGGGTTTCCCTCTTCCGGGGTTCGCGGGGCAAAACCCCGGCCGACCCGAACCCCATCAGCTGCCTGAGTAGTTACAATACAACGCTTGGTGCGGGCGCGGTTCATTTGTTCAGCACGCGGCGGAATTCCCTGGTGAGCGCCGGGAGCAGCTCGAAGACGTCGCCCACTATGCCGTAGGTGGCTATCTTGAAGATGGGCGCGTCGGGGTCCTTGTTGACGGCCACGATGACCTTGGAGGACTGCATGCCTATCAGGTGCTGGATCTGGCCGGAAATGCCGCAGGCTATGTAAAGTTTGGGGCAGACCGTCTTCCCGGTCTGGCCTACCTGGTGCGAATAGGGTATCCAGTCGGCGTCCACCGCGCTGCGCGAGGCGCCGACGGCGCCGCCCAGCGTTTTCGCAAGTTCCGCGACCAGGGCGATGCCCTCCTTCCCCCCCATCCCGCGGCCGCCGGAAACGATGATGTCGGCTTCGGAGAGGTTCACGGTCTCGCCGATCTCCTCCACGATATCCAGCAGCCTGGTGCGGGAGCTGAAAACCTCTTCGGGATAGCTCTTCCTTACTATCTCGGCCCGGCGGGTCCTGTCTACGGGGGCCTCTTTCATCACCTTGTGCCGCACCGTGGCCATCTGCGGCCTGTGGTTGGGGGTGATGATGGTAGCCATGATATTGCCGCCGAAGGCGGGGCGGGTCTGGAGGAGCAGGCGCTCCTTCGGGTCTATGTCGAGCCCGGTGCAGTCGGCGGTGAGGCCGGCGTTCAGCTTTATGGCCACGCGCGAGACCAGGCTCCGGCCTATGGTGGTGGCGCCGCAGAGCACGGCCTCCGGCTTGTACTCCCCGGCCAGTTTCACCAGCACTTCGGTGTAAGGGTCGTCCTGGTAGGATTTCAGGGCCGGATGGTCCACGAGGTAGACCTTGTCCGCCCCGCGCCAGCCCAGTTCCGCCGCGGCCGCTTCCATGCCGCTGCCCAGCAGCACCGCGGCTAGTTTCACTCCGAGCTTATCGGCCAGCTTCCGGCCCTCGCCGAGAAGCTCGAAGGAAATGGATTGTACCGCGCCTTTCTTCTGCTCGCAGAAGACCCAGACGTCCCTGTAGCCGGAAAGGTCCTTCTTCCCGCCGGCTTCCTTCTTCAACTCTATGGCGGAGAATTTACAGGCCTCGACGCAGGCGCCGCAGAAAGTGCATTTGGCCATGTCGATGACGGCTTTCCTGTTCGCCATGTGGATGGCGCCGAAAGGGCAGGCCTTCACGCAGAGCGTGCAGCCGGTGCAGTTGTCCAGCAATATGGTTATGGAAGCCATCAGAGCGCTATGTCCTTGAGCAGTTCGGCCAGTTCGGCGGCGACGTCGGCCGTGTCGCCCTTGAGCATTTCCCCCCCCTTCCTGGGCTCGGGGGTGAAGATCTTTATGACGCGCGTGGGGGAGCCGTCCAGGCCCAGCGCGGCCGGATCGGCCTCTATGTCCTCGGCCGTCCATTTCAGCGGCTTGGCGGACTTGGCGCGCAGCATGCCTTTGAGGGAAGGCATGCGCGGCGTGTTGAGCTCCTTCACTACGGTGAACAGGCAGGGGAGCGGGGTTTCCACCACGTCGTAGCCTTCTTCCGTCATACGTTCGACCTTCGCCTTTTCGGCGGAGATCTCCTCTATCTTTTTAACATAGGTGACCTGCGGGATGTCCAGGTGCGTCGAGATCCCCGGGCCCACCTGGGCGGTGTCGCCGTCGGAGGCCTGCTTGCCGCAGAGGATCACGTCGAAATCGCCTATCTTCTTTATCGCGGAAGCGAGCGTGTAGCTGGTGGCCCAGGTGTCGGAGCCGGCGAACTTCCGGTCGCTGACCAGCACGGCCTCGTCGCAGCCGAGCCCTATGGCCTCGCGCAGGGCGTTCTCGGCCTGGGGCGGGCCCATGGTGAGGACGGTGACCCTGCCGCCGCAGCGCTCCCTGAGGCGCACGGCTTCCTCGATGGCGTAGGCGTCGAAAGGGTTGATGACGCTTTCCACGCCCTCGCGGATGAGGGTGTTCGTCACCGGGTCTATCCTGACGTCGGTGGTATTAGGGACCTGTTTTATGCAGACTATGATGTGCATGCTTATTTCTTGATGGCCTCTTTTATCATGCTGGCGGCTATCACGTTGCGCTGGATCTGGCTGGTGCCTTCGTAGATCTGCGTTATCTTGGCGTCGCGCATATATTTCTCCACCGGGTAGTCGCGCATATAGCCGTAGCCGCCGAAGATCTGCACCGCGTCGGTGGCGACCTTCATGGCCACCTCGCTGGCGAAAAGCTTGGCCATGGCGGATTCCTTCGCCACCGACTTCGCGCCGGAGTCCACCATGCGCGCCGTGGCGTAGACCAGCGCGCGCGCCGCCTCCACCTGGGTGCCCATGTCGGCCAGCATATGCTGGACGGCCTGGAAGGCTGAGATGGGCTGGTCGAACTGCACGCGGGTCCGGGAGTAGTCCAGGGCGTGGTCGAGGGCGCCCTGGGCTATGCCCACCGCCTGCGCGGCCACGCCCGGCCTGGAGCAGTCGAAGGTCTTCAGGGCTATGACGAAGCCCATGCCCTCCCGGGAGATGAGGTTGGCGGCCGGTATCTCGCAGTCGGTGAAGATGACCTCGCGCGTGGCCGAAGCGCGGATGCCCAGCTTCTTCTCTTTCTTGCCGAACTCCATGCCCTTCGTGCCTTTCTCGACGACGAAGGCGCTGGCGCCCCGGACGCCTTTGCTCTTGTCGGTGCTGGCTATCACCGTGTAGATCTCCGCCTCGCCGGCGTTGGTGATCCACTGCTTGGTGCCGTTAAGGATATATTTGCCGCCCTCTTTCCGGGCGGTGGTCTTTATGGAGCCGGCGTCGGAGCCGGCTTCGGCCTCGGTGATGCAGAAAGCGGCCAGCTTCTTTCCGGCGGCGATGTCCGGCAGGTATTTCTTTTTCTGCTCCTCGGAGCCGTGCAGCAGGATCGGCAGCGCGCCCAGGCCGGTGCCGGCGTAGCCCAGCGCTATGCCGCCGCAGGCCTTCGAGAGCTCCTCGGTCACCAGGCACATGTCCAGGATGCCCCCGCCCAGGCCGCCGTACTGCTCCGGCAGGTAGACGCCGAACAGATCGCTGTCGGCCAGTACCTTCATTATAGGCCAGGCGAATTCCTCGGTCTCGTCGTAATGGGCCGCCACGGGCCGGATCTTCTCCTCGGCTATCTTCCTGGCGAGGTCGCGTATCATCACCTGCTGCTCGGTCAGTAAATAATCCATATTGGGCTCCTGGTAAAAATGGCCGCTCTTTTTTTATATGGTATCAAAAAGGAAAAAGCCTGCGCAATTTTATAATATATATATGTAAAGTTTCGGAAACATGCCTTCGCTACAATAAAAGAAGCGGCGACGGTCTTTACCGGAGAGCTATACCTATGGACTTAATGACGATAATCGGTTTCGTGGCCGGCGCGGCCATTATGGTCTGGGGCGCCTTTTCCTCGGGTGTCGCCGGCAATATCCTGAACACGCACGGCATCGTGATCGTGCTGGGCGGCACGCTGGCTTCCACCATCATCAATACCTCCTACAAGCGCTTCCTGGCCGGCTTAAAGGCGCTCCTGGATATTTTCTACGCGCCTAAGGCCCCCCCCATGGACGTTACGGTCCGCACGCTGGTGGGCATGGCCGAGACCGCTCAGAAGCAGGGCGGCATCATGGCGCTGACGAACACCGACCCGGCTTTCGCCGGCGGGTTCCTGAAGCGGGCGGTCAGCGTGGCCATGGTGAGCGCCGAGTCGCGCGAGACGCGGGGCATCCTCGAGGAGGAGATCCGCCTGCGCCGCCTCGATGTGAGCGAGGATTCCAATCTGTACCGCACCATGGGCGTGCTGTCCCCTATGTTCGGCCTGATCGGCACGCTGTTCGGCATCATCCAGACGCTGAGCAATATCTCGGACCCCGCCGCGATAGGCCGCTCGATGGCCGTGGCCATCACCTCCGCCCTGTTCGGGATCGGCTTCTCCAACATGTTCTGCGTGCCGGTGGCCAACAAGATCCGCCTGCGGGCCATGGAGGAGACCCTGGTGCTCCAGCTCATCCTCGAGGGCGTGCTGGACATCATGTCCGGCAAGACCCCCCACCTGATAGAGATGCACCTGCGCGGCTACCAGGCGATGGAGGGCGTCAGGCACGGCGTCGCCGGCAAACCCTGAACTATGCGCTACTATGAACGCGAGGACGAACTGGAGAACGAGCTCAACCGCGGCGCGCTGTGGGCCATCACCTACGGCGACATGATGAGCTACCTGATGATCTTCTTCATGATCCTGTTCGCTTTCTACAGCTCCAAGAAGATAGACACGCAGTTCAGCCAGAAAGCCATCGAGGAGACCTTCGGCAGGGACACGACCATAGTGAGCACCCTTTTTTCGAAGAACGGCATCCAGCAGATAGCCCAGGTCGAGATCTCGGCCAACAAGATCAGCATCAACTTCTCCGACCCCATCCTTTTCGAGCCCGGCAGCGACGTGCTGAAGCCCTCCTCTTTCCCCCACCTGCACCGCCTGACCGCCGTGTTCAAGGACCTGCCCAACCCGATCCAGATAGAGGGCCACACGGATAACCGGCCGCTGGGGCGCACCCTCCGTTTCAGGTCCAACTGGGAACTTTCCTCGGCCAGGGCTTTCTCGGTGCTGCAGTTCTTCATAAAGGAAGGCGTGGCCCCGGAGAAACTTTCCGCGGTGGGGTACGGGGAATTCAAGCCCGTAAGGTCCAACGACAACCCCGAAGGCCGCTCCGGGAACAGGCGCATAGAGATAAACATTATCCGGCATGAAATTTAAGCGCTGACCGATCCGCCATGAAGCTGACTACACGGTTCCTCCTGATCCTGCTGGGCATAGCGGTGCTCCCGCTGCTGCTTTCCGTGGGCTGGAACATCTACCAGTACAACTCTTCCGTGGCCAGCTACTACGAACTGCACAAGGGCCTCTCCGGCCTTTCCGCGGTGAACGTGGACGAGTGGTTCCTGACCACCAACCGCAGCCTGGCTTTCCTGTACGAGATAGAGAACCCCCTCCAGGCTAAAAAGCTGGACGAGGCCAAGGTCATACAGCAGGCCGCGCGCATAAATTCGGACATCATGTCGCTCAGCCTTCTTTCCCGCGAAGGGAAGGAAGTGTTCTTCATCCAGAGCGACAAGGTCAGGGAGAAGAGCTCCCTGGCTTCCTACGCCACCGCGGTCTCGAGCCAGGCGCACGAGTCCGGCATAGTTACCCCCGGCCCCGTGCTCTGCGTCAAGGGCCAGGCATTTTTCCCGCTCGCCTACCCGCTGGTGGACGGGCGCGTAGTGCTCTTCCATTTCGCGATGGACAAGCTGCTGGGCAAGATAAATTCGCAGAAGGCCGGGCGCAGCGGCCGCGTCTTCGTTTCCGACGGGGAGGGCCGTCCGCTGCCCTGCCAGGACATGAAGGGCCTGGAGTATAAGCCGGAGGCGATGAGGAAGGCCTTCAAGACCGGCGGCCGGACGGGCACGCTGGCCAAATTCAAATTCTCCGGGGCGGAGTATTCCGGCGCCTATGCGGCCATCGACAAGCTGGACTGGGCGGCGGTCTCGGTCCAGTCGGAGGACGAGCTGTACGGCAAGCAGCGCAAGTCCATCCTGGTCTTCTCCCTCCTGGCGGCGGCAATTTTCGGCATAACCATGGTGGTGGTCTTCCTGATCTCCAACCGCATCATCGTCCCCATCAACAACATGGTCAACGGGGTAAAGGGCTTCCTGCGCACCCAGCACCTGGACCACGTCATCCCGCAGGCGGGCTGGCCGGAGGTCAGGGTGCTCGGCGGCATCCTGAACCGCCTGATGCTGGAGCTGCAGGCCTACCGCGCCTTCCAGCTGAACCAGATAGTGGAGGAGAAGGGCAAGGCCCAGGCGCTCATCGACACCATCTCCGACGGCGTCATCCTGGTCGACGACCGCGGTTCGCTCATCTATTCCAACAATACGGCCCTCAAGCTGCTGGGCATCCCGAAGATCTCCCCCGAGGTTTCGGTGCCGCGCTCGGTCAAGAACGAGGCTTTCTACAAGGGGCTGACCGACATGATGGCGCTGAAGGAGAAGTACCTGCGCATCGAGCTGGACGCGCCGGTGGAGACCGAGACCTCCACCGTGCTGAAGAGCTTCCGCATCATTTCCAACCAGTTCCTGCTGGCCACGCTGAAGCGTCCCGGCCGGGTCCTCATAATCCGCGATATCACCGGCGAGAAGGAGATAGAGAAGGCCAAGGAAGACTTCTTCCACATGATCACTCACGACATGCGCGCGCCGCTTTCCACGCTGCAGGGCTACACCGAGCTGCTGATGAAGAAGATCCCGTCCTCCCCCTCCACGGACAAGTACCTGACCAGCATGCTTTACTCGTCGCGCCGCCTGCGCGGCATGATAGACGACATCCTGAACACCACCAAGCTCGAGCGCGGCAACATGACGCTCTCGCTGGACCAGGTCGACGCCGGGGCCATAGTGACCCGCGTGCGCGAGAACCACGAGCCCGTGGCCGGTCCCAAGAATATAAAGCTCTCGGTCGTGCTGCCTCCCGCGCCGATAACGTTCACCGCCGACCCGGGCCTGCTGGAACGCGTCATCACCAACCTGATGGGCAACTCTCTCAAGTTCACCCCGGGCGGCGGCAGTATTACCCTCTCGACCTGGGAGGACGGGGATAAGGTCTTCTTCGCGGTCGAGGACACCGGCCCGGGCATACCGGAGAACAAGCGCAAGGAGATCTTCGAGAAGTATTCCCAGATGGAAGAGCACAAGAGCATGGGCTTCGGCCTGGGGCTGGCGATGTGCAAGATGACGATAGAGCTGCACAAGGGCGATATCTGGGTGGAGTCGGAGGTGGGCAAGGGGAGCAAGTTCATCTTCACGGTCTCCAGGTCCATGGCGGCCGCCGCGCCGGCCGCGCCGCCCCCTCCCCCCGCGCCCCCGAAATAGAGCATGGAGCCTGAAATGAACCTGATCCTGATAATCGACGATAACGTGGAGTTCCGCACCATGGTCTCCGACTATTTCACCGACCTCGGCTTCACCGTCGAGATCGCCGAGAACGGCCGCGAAGGCCTGCTGAAAGCCCGGGCCGTCAAACCGCGGATAATCCTGCTCGACGTGATGATGCCGGATATCGGCGGCATCGAGGTGCTGCGCAACCTGCAGACGGACGACGATACGCGCAATATCCCGGTGCTGGTCATCACCGGCACTTTTTTCGACAAGCACATGAGCGAGCTCTTCAGGCAGGAAGCCAACTGCCGCGAGTTCATGAGCAAGACGGTGGAGCTTTCCTACCTGCAGAAAAAAGTGGAATCCCTGGTCCCGAAGAAGCCATGACAGCCCGCCCCAAAATACTTATAGTCGACGACGAACCGGATTACCTGGCCATAGCCGCCCGCATAGCGGCCGGGGCCGGCTGCGCGGTGCTCACGGCCCCCCTGGCCCTGAAGGGCGTGGAGCTGGCGGAAAAGAACGAACCCGCCATGATACTGCTCGACGTGGGGCTCCCCGATATCAGCGGCTTCGAGGCCGCGCGCCGCATCCGCGCGATCCCGGCGCTCTCCCGCACCCCGATAATCTTCTTTACCGTGCGCTCCGAGCTGGACATGGTGACCGAAGGCCTGAAGCTGGGCGCCGCCGGCTACGTGATAAAGCCTTTCGATCCCGACGAGCTGCAGGCCCGCATAAAGGCGGCCGTTTTCCCCGCACCCCGATGAAACCCGCCGCTTCCTGCGTAACCTCCAGCCCCGCGGCGCTGGCTTTTCTAAAGACGGCCCTGGAAGGCTTCCGCCTCAAATTCCACCCTTCCGCCGCGGCTTTCCTGAAAGCCCGGCCGCGCGGCCTGGCCGTGATCGACTCCTCCCTGCCCGATATGAGCGGGAGGGACCTGGTTTCCGTCCTGCGCGGGGATAAAAGGACTTCGCGGCTGCTGCTGGTCCTGACCGGCTCCGGCCCTTATTCACCGGCGGCGGCGGCGCTCTCCCTGGAGAACGGCGCCGACGAGTATTTTACCTTCCCGCCGGAGCCGCGCCTTTTCCGCGCCAGGCTGCTGAACCTGCTGGCGAGGGCCGGCCCGGGCGCGGCCGCCTCCGAAAAGCCGGCGGAGTACGCTTTTGGCCCGCTCCGGATCTCACCCGAGGCCAGGACCGTTTCGGTCGGAGGGAAACGTATAAGGCTTACGGCGCTGGAGTTCGACCTGCTGCTTTATTTCCTCAGGAACCAGGGCAGGGTGGTTTCCCGCACCGTGCTGCTCGAGCAGGTCTGGCGGCAGGGCCTCGAGGCCGGGCCCAGGGCCGTAGACAAGCGCATAGAGGCGCTGCGCTCCCGCCTCGGGCCCTTCGGCGCGAAGATCAGGACCGTGTTCGGCCTCGGCTACCTGTTTAAGTTGTAGGTAGTATCAAGGATTAAGCGTAACTGCTCCCCTTAACCCCCCAGCGGGAGCAGGACTTCCACCACGGCGCCGCGCTCTTTCTTGTTCGAGACCTCCAGGGTCCCGCCGTGCTTTTCGGCTATGCGGCGCGCCACGGCCAGCCCTATGCCGGCTTTCCCCTTCTCGGTGGTGTTGAAAGGGGCGAAAAGCTTCGAAAGCGCTTCCTGGGAGAAGCCGGGGCCGCTGTCCTCGAACCGCAGCGAGGCGTGCCGCCCGTCCTCCGAGCCCTTCAGCGTGACGCGCAGGCTGCCACCCTGCTGCAGGCGCTCGTAGGCGTTCTTGATGAGCTGGTGGAAAAGTATCTTCATGCTCTCGTGCGCCAGCGGCGCGCGCAGGCGCGGGTTGAGCACGGCGGCCGTGACGGAGAGCTTGCGCTGCCTGAACGCTCTTTCCCATTTCGCCACCTCGCCGGATACGAAGCCGGCCAGCTCCGTATCCCGCAGTTCGGGGGTTTCCGGGTCCAGGTATTCCTGCCAGCCCCTCAGCAGGTTGACCGAGGCCAGCAGGTTCTTCATGGCCGGCTCCAGGCTTTTGCGCTCGGCGGCGGGGATGCGCAGGTTGAAGGTCTTCAGGTCCTTGGCCGTCCTGTCCAGCGCCGTTATCATCCGCGAGTTGAAATCCGTCTGTTCCCTTTTCAGGAAGCCGGTGAACCTGATGTTCTTCCGGCGCAGGTCCTCGTTCTCTATCTCGAGGTCTTCGACCTTCTTGAGATCGGTCCTGAGCTTGCCGATCTGCAGGTCGCGCTCCTCCACGGCCCTCAGCAACCGGGCCGCGTGATCGGCGGCAGTCGTTATCTTCGCCTTAAGGTTCTCTATCTCGCCTTCCAGGGACTTAATCCTGAGGCCGGCGCGCCTGCCGGTCTCCTTCTCCAGGGCCAGGCCGTTCTTGGCGTCGCGCAGCAGGCCGTTGACGGTCTCTATATCCGCCCCGCGCCCTTTAAGTTCCGCGGCGAGGGCGGCGTTCTGTTCCTGGGCCTGGCCCAGGGCGCTCTTCAGGGCGGCGGCGCGCTTCTGCAGCTCGAAAACCTGGGCCACGGCCCCGCTGAAATTGGAGCGCTGTTCCTGCGCCTGCAGGGCGTGCCCGTCGGCCGCCTGGCGGAGTTTTTCTGCCTCGAACCTGGAAGCGTCCAGCTCGGCGCGCAGGGCCGCGCAGTCGGAGAGAGCGGTTCTAAGGGCCGTTTCCTTCTCCGAGAGGGCGGCGCCGAGGGCGGCGGCGCGGCCCTGCAGCGAGGCTCTCTCGCCGGCGGAAATATTCTCTTTCGAGGCCGCCCCGGCCAGCGCCGTCTCCAGCGCGGCCAGTTCCCGCCGTTTGCCGCCGAGCTCGGAGCGCAGGGCGGAGAGTTCGGTTTCGGACGCGGCCAGAGAGGTCTTGAAGGAATTTTCGCGCTCCGCCGCGGCCGCCAGGTCCGCCGCTGCCGTTTCCGCGGCGCGCTTGCCTTTCTCGGCGCGTTCGAGAAGTTCCTCGTAAGCGGAGGCCTGTTTTCCGGAGAGCGCCGAGTCCTCCTTCAGGGCCCGGGCGAGTTCCGGCAGGGACAGCAGGCCGGCGATCCTTTCTTTGAAGGCTTCTATGGCGGCGTCGCGGGCAGCCAGAGCTTCCCTGAGGCTGCCGGCCTCGGCCCGCAGGGCGGCCAGTTCGACGCCGGCCAGGGCGGCTTCGTTCTCTTTTTTCAGCAGGCCCGCCCTGGCTTCGGCGGCTTCGCGGGCCTGGCGCGCGGCCAGGGCCAGCGTTCCGGCGTCCCTGCTTATCGAGGCCCTGAGGCTTTCCGTTTCGGCTTTAAGACCGCGCTCCCGCTCCAGGCTTTCGGCGAGCCGGCTTTCCAGGCGCCGCGCCTTCCCGGCGGTGTCCAGCAGGCCTTTCCTGGCTTCCGCACGCTCGGCCTCCGAGCGGGCGGAGGCGTCCTGCGCTTCGCCCACGGCGCGCCAGAGGTAGTCCAGTTCGGAATTGAAAGCGTCGGAAGGCGGGCTCACACGTTCTCCTTCAGGGCTATCCTGCCCTTGGCGTTGAGCTCGACCGCGGCCGAGATTATTTTCGCCCTCGCCACCATCACCTTCTCCTCTTCCGGACGGCTGAGCATCATGTCCTTCATGATGATGCGTATGTCCTCGGGCAGCAGGCGGGTCACGTTGCCTACGGCGGTCTCGCCGGCGGCGGCCAGGGCGGTGGCCCAGTCGGCGTAGGGCATCGACACTACCAGCGGGCGGAGGTTCTTTTCGTCCAGGCGGCAGATGTCGTCGAAAGTGACCATCTTGCGGCGCAGTTCCTCGGAGCCCTTGGGGTCGGTGCGGGAGAGGTTGTCCATTATCTCGGTGCGCTCGGCTTCGTTCACCAGCGAGAGGAGGCGGCCGAGTTTTTCCGCTCCCTTGAGGCTTTTTTCCAGCTTCAGGCGGAGGTCGTTCTCTATCTCGTAGACCTTTTCCGGTTCGGCCTGCTTGAGCCCCAGCAGCCGGGCGGAGACGGCCTGTTTCTTGGCGGGAGCCAGAGCGAGCAGTATTTTGGACGAGATGTGCGCCTTGCGGTCGGCGAGGTTGGCGATTATAATGGCCGCGTCCTCGTCCGGCAGGTCGGAGAGGAGGTCGGCGGCTTCGGAGGGCGGGATCTTCTCCAGGAATTCGAAGGCCGAACCGGCGGTGAGCATGGCCCCGCCCGCGGCGGCGCGGGCTTCCACGTCTATCACTTCGCCGAATTCGTCGGTTTCGCCTTCGCCGGGGGCGCCGGGGCCGCCCGCTCCTCCCCCCGTCGCGGTCACGGTGGCGCCGGCGGGGGCGTTGATGCGGGCGTAATCCACGAACCCGCTGAGCAGCCGCGAGGCGAGTATGTAGCCGAAGACCAGGAGTACGGCCAGGGCCAGGGCGCCGAAGGCGGAGGCGATGAGCACGGGGCGTATTTCCGGGGCTTCCAGGGCGCTCTTCCACCAGGGGAGCATTTCGGACCTTTCGGAGATTATGCTGTCGCCGCGGGCTTCGTTGAGGCGCAGCACGGCGGAGATCATCAGCTTTATGGCGTTGACCCGGGCTTCGGGGACGCTCCGGTCGAAGACCAGGGAGACCGAGAGTTTCTTTACGCGGAATTCGCTGGTGCGCTGGCTCTCCTCGCGCTGCTGCTTGAGGTACTGCCCGGTCTTCTCGAGGATGTTGACGGAGGCGTAGCCGGGGAGGGTGAGGGTGTCCTCGGCCGGGGCGCCGGATTCGCTCTTGCTTTTGAGCACTATTTCCCCCTCTACGGAGACGAAGGAGCGGGCGCGGCCGCGGCCGACCAGCTGCTCGAGCAGGCGGGAGACGTCCTCCTGCATGCGGGCGGAAAGCTCGGCGGCCTGCGCGCTGGGCGAGGCCACGGGGGTCTCCTGAGCGCCGGCGCAAAGGGCGAAGCAGACTATCGAACCGGCGAGAAGGCGTGAGATCGGTTTCATAGCTCCACTGTAATTCTATATTAAGCAGGTTACAAAGTTATTGCGAAGATCCGTTACGGCCCCCGCGTCCTTGCCGGAGGGGCAAAACCGCGAACGCCTGCGGACCGGGCTACTGCGCTTTTGCCTCCGGCGCGACCGGGAGCTCCAGCCAGAAAAGGGCGCCGCCGCCGGGAGCCGCGGCGCAGCCTATGGAGCCTTTGTGGAGCTCGGCTATGGATTTTGCGAGGGCCAGGCCGAGGCCGGTGCCGCCGTGGCCGGGGGCGGCCGAGCCCTGGGAGAAGGGAGAGAAGAGTTTTTCCGGCTCGCCGGGTTGCAGGCCGGGGCCGGTGTCCTCCACTTCGGCGCGGTATTTGCCGCCGGAGACGGCGGCGCGGACGGTGACTTTGCCGCCGGCCGGGGTGAATTTAATGGCGTTGGAGACCAGGTTGGTGAGGGCGTGGGTGAGGAGCTCCCTGTCCAGCAGGGCTGCGGCGCTCCCCCCGGCTTCGACCAGGAAAGCTACCTGTTTTTCTTCGGCCTTGGGGCGCAGGAAATCGGCGGCGTCGCGGGTCAGGGCCAGCGGGTCCTCCCTCGCCGGGCGCAGCTCCATCCTGCCGCGCTCTATCCTGGCCAGGTCCAGCATGGCCGTTACGAAGCTGGCCAGGCGGCCCGCGTTCTCTTTTATCCTGGCGAAGACCGCCCGGTCCTCCGGCCTGAAGGCGTCTTTCTCCTTCAGCAGCATGGCGGCGTAGGTCTCTATCACGCCCAGCGGCGAGCGGAGTTCGTGGGTCACCGACGCCGTGAAATTCTTCTTCATCGTCTCCAGCTCCAGGAGGCGGTCGGACATGGCGTTGAAGGAGGCCGCCAGCTCCGCGACCTCGTCGGAGCCGCCGGCGTCCGTCTTTACGCCGAACCTGCCCTCTCCTACCGCGGCCGCCTCGGCGGCCAGCCGGCGGAGCCGCCTGGTAAGCCGGCGCGCCAGCAGCAGGCCGAGCAGGGCCGCCGCCGCCATGGAGGCCAGGAAAGCCGCCGCCAGGTCGTGCCAGACGCCGGCCAGGGCCTCGCGCCGCTCCAGGGAGAGGACTTCGGTCGAGAAATTTATGCGCGCCGAGAATTTGCCGCCGCGCATGGTTCTCGGCAGCTGGAGGTCGGACTTGGCGAATGAGCCGGCTTTACGGACCTTGACGGGGACCATGCCGCGGCCGATATCGAGCTGGCAGGACCGTATTTCAGCCCTGGAGCTGCACAGCCCCGACAGATAATCCACGGCCATCAGGGGGTCGCCGGCCAGCTCGGCCTCGCCGAGCATGGCCAGTACGGACTGCTCGAGCGCCTGCAGGCGGGCCTCCTGCGCCTGCCGGACGGTGCGGTTCTGGAAGCTGAAGAAGATGCCGGAAAGCAGCAGGGCCGCCGCCAGTGCGGCGGCCATCAGCGCCGCGCTTAACTTGTGGAAAAGCCTCATTCTTCTCCTTGCCGCGGCTTCTCAGCGCGAGAGCCTGATTATGCGCTCCAGGGCCTTCTTGGCCTGGGTGTTCTGCGGGTCCTTGGTCAGGATCTTGCGGAAGGCGTCGGCCGCTTTGCCGTATTCCCCCTTGGCGTAGGAGTCGGCCCCGGCCTGGTAGAGCTTTTCTATCTCTCTCGCGTCGACGGCGGCCTTGGAGACGGGCGCCTCTTCCTCGACGGGGCCGCGGCCCTGGACCGAGCCGGGCTCCCAGGCCCCTTCCCTGCCGCCCAGTTTGGCGCGGGCCTCGTCCACCATCTTGCCCACCTTGGCCTTTTCCAGGGGATCGGGCTCCAGCTTGAAAGCCAGTTCCCAGTCACGCCCGGCGCGCGCGTAGTTGCCGAGCATATAGTTGCAGGAGCCGCTTTTCTTGAGGGCCATCAGGTTGCCGGGTTCGAGCTCCAGCAGCTCCTCCAGCTTGCGCAGGGCCTCGTTGTGTTTCTTCTTGACGTAGAAATCGTCGGATTCCGTCATCTTGTATTCGGCCCAGCCGCGGCTGAAATCGGCCGGGACCCGGTCCGCCGCCACGCGCGTCAGTTCCGCCGCGCGGTCCAGGAAATTGGAGAGGGCGGAGTCCTGCTGGTTGAGGCTCTGCGCGTAGGCCAGCTGCTTCATCGCGCGCAGGTCGTTGCCGTTTATGAAATTCCTGGCCCCGCCCGAGAGGAGCTCCTCCCAGTACTGCTTCCTCCTGTCCTCCACCGCCAGCGACGGGAAGAAGGCCGCCACGGTGGAGAGGCGGCGCGTGAGGCTGACCACGGAGGAGTCGGGCAGCAGCTCGTTGGCCTTTTCCAGCAGCAGCTTGTTGGCGGCGTAATAGTTCTCTTTGGCGACCTGCTCCTTGACCTCGGCGAGCCGCGGGTCGTTAAGACTGGCGGTGTCGCGCGGACTCTTGTAATCCTGCGCCTCGCGCAGCTTCTTATACTGGTCGAGCAGTTCGGTCTCCGCCAGTTCCGTCTGCGTGGGAGCGCCGAAGTGGTAGGTGAGCGCCAGCTTATGGTTGCCGGCGGTCTCCTTTACCGTACCTATGGGCAGGGAAAAGCCGTAGTCGAACTGTATCTTCTGTATCTTGTAGGAAAGGCCCAGCGTGGCCTGCTTGAATTCCCTGTCGCCGGCGCCCAGCGAGGCCCTTACGCCGACGTCGCCCCTGTCCAGGCTCGGGAAGACCTTCTCCGCCGCGAAGACCACCTGCTTGTCCAGTTTGCCGTCGGGTCCCTTCTGCAGCCTGGCGTCGGCGGCGAGCACCATCCAGAGGCTTTTGTAGGAGGCGCCGATCCTGGTCTTCATGGGGACCTTGTCCTTGCCGGAAGCGCTGAAGGCCACGTCGGCCTGCATGGCGTTCAGGACGGCCGCGCCCAGGGTCCAGCGGCGGGTGAGCCGGTACAGCAGCCCCGCGTCGGCGTCTATGGCCGACTTGGAATTTATCCCGGCGAGCACCGGGTCGGTGGCGTTCCGCTGCATCAGGTCGTCTTCCACGGCGTTGTAGGACTCGGGCAGGCGGGTGAACCCGTGGTTAAGGTACTTGAGCGAGCCGCCTATCGAAAATTTCTCGTACTTGGTGTTCTTGGGGAACCGGTAGCCCCAGGAAACCTGCCCGGTCTGCTCGTAGTAGACCCCTGAAAGCGAAAACTGCTGCCAGGAGGCGCCGAGAGTGCCGTTGCGGCCGCCGGTGACGGGCATGGCCAGCGCTACGGCGCTGAGGCCCAGGTTGGAACCGTCGCTCAGGCCGGTATAAAAGAGGGAGTGCGAGGCCATCAGCTTCGGGCGCTCCAGGTTGGAAAGGCCCGCCGGGTTGTAATAGAGGGCGGAAATATCGTCGGCCACGCCGGTGACGGCGTCGCCCATGCCGGGGGACCTCGCGCCGAAACCCAGGTCCTCGAAGGCGGCAAAGGCGGGGGAGAGGGTAGAGGGTAGAGGGCAGAGGATAAAAGCGAACAGCAGCGCCGACAGCGCCGTGTTCCTCCTGTTTTGCGTTTGAATCTTCATAAAACCGTTCCCGTTTTGCCTCTACCCTATCCCCTAAACCCTCCACCCTACCTTATTACTACTATTGTTCCCTTAAAGACCTTCGATTCGAGCCGGACCTGGTAGATATATAAGCCGCCGGGGTGATGCCCGCCCGAATTGGGGTTCCATTCCAGGTCATAGTAGATGCCGGAATTGTTATCCACCGCGATGGACGGGCCGACCCCGTTGGAGCGCTGCTTAAGGCGCATGACCGCGACTTCCCTGCCGTGGAGGTCGTAGATCCTGCCCTCTACGTCCGAGTCGCGCGGGTTATGGCAGCGGAAGATGAAGGTGTCGTTCTTCGCGTCCCCGTTGGGAGTGACCAGCTTGTTCAGCGCCAGGGACTGCCCGAGCGCCGACGCGGCGCAGAAAGCCGCCGCCGGGCAGAGCGCCAGGGCCGCAAGAAGGAACAGGGCGGATTTGTTTGCCGGCATAATCTGGATAATTCTACTTTTCAATTGTGACTGTTTTGTTGCGCACTTGTGGAATTTATCGCGGAAGCCTGAAACCTCTCCGTAATATTTTGGTCGCACGGGCGGTATATAATTAAAGCGTGACCGTGAAACCTGCTGCCCGCGCCTTCCTTTTCCTGGCGGCCCTCTGTCGGGCCGCCGACGGGCTTTACGCCGCGCATATGGCCTCCGCCAGCTTCCTGGACGTGAACGGGGTCTACGGTTACGGCTCCGCCTCCATGGTTTCCCCCAACTACGAGCAGAACGCCAGCCTCCAGGAGGTCGCGGTCTCGACGCAGGAGGCGGGAACCTGGTCGCACCGCAGCGGCAAGCTGTCCTTCTGGCCTTTCCCGGCTTCCGTCCACGACCTGACGCCCGTCACGGTCTCGAGCACCGGGATACGCCTGACCTGGACCGCCCCTTCCGCCGATATCAGCCGCCAGGCCGAACCGGCCGACACCTATACGCTGCGCTATACCGACTCGGGGTTCATCGACACCGACGAGGAATTCGAGAGCGCCGCCGCCTACGCGCAGACCTGGACGCCGCTGGCGGCGGGCGCCGCGGAAAGCCGGATCATCGAGGGCTTCAATCCGGGCAGCACCTATTATTTCTCCCTCGAGACCATCAACAGCCACGGCCTGCGTTCCGAACTCTCCAACCCGGCCGCCGCTTTCGCGCTGGTCCCGCTGGCCCCGATGAATTTCCAGATCGCCCGCGCCGGGAATTCCGTGACCATGACCTGGGTCTCCCCCGCCGGCTACCAGAGCCGCATCCCCTTCGGCGACCGCTTCAGCCCGTCCTATCCGTACGAGATAAAGAAGTACGAAGTCTACCGGGCCACCGCCCCGGCCGACGCGGAATGGGCGTACCTCGGCGCTACTTCCTCGGGCACGCTGTCCTGGACCGACATCCTGGGAGAGGGCGAATCCTTCTACTACCACGCGCGCGCCGTAAACGAGGCCGGGATCTCCATCCCGTCCTACGCGCGAGCGAGCGAGGGAGGCGGGCTTTTTTTTCTGGCCCCGGACAACAAGAGCATACTGCAGATCCCGGAGGACGGGACCGGGGATTTTTTCTCGGCGTCCGCGGACCCCATGGATTCCTACAGCATAGAGATCTCCACCCACCCGGAGGACCTGGCCGGCCGGGTGGTGAAATCCGTGGAGTTCTCGGCCTACCGCGGCGGTCTGGAACCGGCCTCCGACTTCAAGCTTTCCAGGAACGGCGCGCTGAAGCTGTACTACGCCAAGTCGGGCGAGACCATCACCCCCTCGGCCGTGATCGACGAGAAGACCCTGAGCGTGTATTTCCATAACGGCGCGCGCTGGATGCAGCTGTACGGAGACGTCGACGCGGCCGAGCACAGCGTCACGCTCGACACCCGGCTGCTGGGCCGGTACCAGCTGCGCACCACCGAGCGGGGCGGCAGTTTCTCCGCCGATAAAGCGGGCCTTACCAACCGCCTTATAACGCCGAACGGCGACAACAAAAATGATACCATGGTCTTTGTTTTCGACAACCCGCAGGACAGGAACGTGAAAGGCAGGATCTACGACCTGCGCGGCGCGCTGGTGGGTTCCATGAAGACCGGCCCGGTCGGGAACTCCCTGATCTGGGACGCCAAATCCGGCGGCCAGCCGGTGCCCGGCGGGGTGTATATCTACCAGATAGAGGCCGAAGGCACGGTCTATAACGGCACGGTGGCCGTGATAAGATAGGGTAGAGGGCGGAGGGAGGAGTTATGCGTACGGTAAAAAATATCGCAGGCACTGCGCTGAAGAAACCGCGGCTCTGGGTTTTATTCCTCGCTTTCCTCTGCCCTCCGCCCTCTACCCTGTCCCCCGTCTTTGCCACCATCACCCCGACCATTAACTACCAGGGTTTCCTGCTCAGCAAGATCACGAACCTGCCGGTGGAAACGCCGCAGGACATCAAATTCGTGATCTACGACGCCGCCGTGGCCGGGACGGCGCGTTTCACGGAAAGCCGCTGCAACGTGAAGGTGAGCAAAGGCCGCTATGACGTGGAGATAGGCTCCGCCGTCCCCGGCGGGCTGCCGGCCTCGCTCTTTACCGACTACAACGGGGTCTGGCTGGAGATACAGGTGGACGGCGACGGCGACTGCGCCGGGGCCTACGAGGCCATGACGCCGCGCGTAAGGCTGCAGGCGTCGCCGTACGCTTTCAACTCCCTTTACGCCTCTACCGCTTCCGCGGCCACCACGGTCTTCAAGGCGGATATCATAGAAGCCCTGCCGCAGACCACTAACGGGGCTATCACGATCTCCACCAACCTTTTCGTGCAGGGCGGTATTTCCGTGGGGGACATCACCCCCGGCCAGAAGCTTTCGGTGTCCGGCATGGTGGAAAGCAAAGGGTCCTACCCGGCCTGCGCCGACCCGCTGAACTTTACCTGCGGCTTCAAGTTCCCGGACGGCTCGGTGCAGACGAAGGCGGCCGCCCTCACCATGTGGGACGTGAGCGGCAACAGCCTGTATTCGATAAACTCCGGGAATACCGGTATCGGCGATAAGGGCGTAGGAAACAACCTCACCAACCCCGGGGCGCGCCTGCATATTTCCTCGGGGACCGGCGCGGTCGGCGATCTGCTGCTTATCACCGTCGGCGACACCGAACTCCTCAGGGTGAACGCGCTGGGGGAGGTTTACGGCGGGCCTTATTACGGGGACGGGACCACCCTGACCGGCATACTGCGGAAGGCCGGCGACACTATGACCGGCCAGCTGACTTTGGCGGCTTCCAGCCTTACGGTAACTTCAGCCTCCGGCCTGGGCGCCCCCAAGGTCAGGCTGCTGGGGAACGTGGAGATCTCCTCGGCGGCGGCCTCCGCCAGGGGCGGCGTTCTCGTCAGCACCCACGTTTTCCTGCCGCCGGGGGCGGTCTATTACGGCAACGGCAGCGGCCTTACCGACGTTATCAGTACGGACACCACCAAGGTGCTGAAAGCCGGCGATACCATGTCCGGCCCCCTGTCCGTCACCACCCTGACCGTGACCGGCAGCGCCTTCTCGGTATCGGGCTCCACCACCTTCCTGGTGCTGAACGGGAACACTTCCGCCGGGCGCCTCTCCGTGGCGCAGGAGTTAACGGGCTCCACGATAACGGTCAGCGCCGGGATCTTCGCCCCCTTCGGGGTCCTCAGCGGCCTCCAGGCGAATATAGCGCAGGGGGTCAGGGCTTCCAGCGCCTCGTTCTGGGCCTACAGCGGCCCCGACGCGGCCAACAGCTACAGCATCACCACGGCCAGCGGCATCAAGGTCAATTCAGGCGTCGTCAATTCGCCCGGCGGCTTCATCGGCGACGGCTCGCAGCTGACGAATGTCACCGGCACCGACCCCAACCGCCTCCTCAGGAACGGCGACACGATGAACGGCCACCTGCTTATCTATAATTCCAGCTTTACCATCTACCCTAACGACCAGAATCCTTACTCGCTGAGGGTGCTCAACCCCGCGGAAAATACCAACTATATACTGGCCGTGACCACGGGCGGCGCGCCCGGAACCGGCGGTATGACCGGGGGGCGCGTCGGCATAATGCTCCCGGTCTCCGCGATCCCGGCGGCCCCGCTGGAGGTGAACCAGGAGGTGCTCGTCTCCAACCCCGCCGGCGCCGCCCAGTTCCACGTCGCGGGCAACGGCGGCGACAACTTCCTGCACTGGAGCGACGACTTCTACTCCGGGAGCAATACCAACCAGGGCGCCCTGGGTTTTCTCGCCGCGACCAGGGACCTCGTATACCGGGCCATGGCCTCGGACCCGTCCGGCGCCGGCTTCCCGGGGGCCGAGGTTTTCCGGATACGCGTGCTGCCCGACGAGTTCTTCAACTACGATCCCAGGAACTGGCAGTTCGGGCTGGGCGTTTCCAATCCCCAGGAGCGCTTCCACGTGGCTACCAACATGCTCGTCAGCACTTCGGCGGCCAATCCCATACTTTATATAAGCACGACTTCCGGCCGGGTCTCGATAAACACCTCCTCCCAGGGACACACCCTCACGGTCAACGGCGGAATAAACGCGGTCTCATCCGTGACGGCCCGGGGCGGCTATTACGGCGACCAGAGCGGGCTGGTGAAAATAACCGGCGGCGATATTTACCTCGACGGCAATTCCGGCATAGGGACCGGCGCGTCCGCCGACGCCGTGCTGCAGGTGGCGGAGAAGCCGACCGCGAAATACACCCTGGCGGTAGGTACGCACACCGACCTTACCAGCATCGAGTTCCCCCCGGCCAACACTTATGACTTCGTAGTTACCACCTGGGGCCGGGTGGGCATAGGCCTGGCGAACGCCTGGGCCGAGCCGCTGAACGAACCCAGCAGCACTTTGCAGGTGATGAAGTCCATCAGGATAGGGGCCGAGACGTACGGCGACCAGGAAGCCCATCTTTCCCTGCGCCCGAGCGCCGGACCCAGTTATATCGCCTGGAGCGAGAACACCGGCGGCGGCCAGAACAAGGGCGCCCTGGGCTTCGCGGGCAGTTCCAACGACCTGGTCTACAAGGCCGGCGCCGCCACTATCGAAGGAGGCGTCGAGGTATTCAGGGTCGACACCGCCGACGACGGGACCAATTACGCGGACTGGAAGTTCGGCATAGGCACCGGCGTCCCCGAGGAGAGGTTCCACGTGGCGGCCACCCTGCGCGTAAGCGCGCCCGGCGCGAACGCGGCGTTATTCGTTTCCACCGGCACGGGGTCGGTGGGCATCAGCACCGGGACCCCGAAGGAAAGGATGCACGTGGCTTCCACCTTCCTGATCGGGGCGGACCGGGCCTCGGCGGTGGTTTACGTCAGCACGCAGAGCGGCAATACGGGCATAGGCACGGGGTCCCCGCAAACCAAGCTGGACGTGAACGGCGCGGCCCAGTTCGGCTCCGGCGTCACCAGGTCTACTTTCACGGCCGAAGGCTACTGGCTGCCGCGGTCCATGACCACGGCCCAGCTCCATGCCGCCGGAGGGACCCCGACCGCGGTAGGCGCCGTGGTGTTCAATTCCACCCTCGCCAACCTCTGCTTCTCTACCGGTACCGCCCTGGGGCAGTGGGCCATCGCCGGCACGAAAACGGATTGCTATTGATTTGATATAATATTCCCGTGGTTCTTCAGGGCGGGGCGAAACTCCCCACCGGCGGTATAACCCGCAAGCCCGCGAGGGCAGACCCGGCGAAATTCCGGGGTCGACGGTAAAGTCCGGATGAAAGAAGAACCGGCTAAGTAATTCGTGATCAGTCTCCAGTGATCGGCGCGCGACGCCGATCGCCGGTTACCGGTCGCCGCTACTTCCGCTTACGCCCTGAAGCCCTGCTCCAGGGCTTTTTTTTATGAAGAAAAACATCAGGTTCTCTCCGGTAGAAGAGATAATTAAGGATATTAAGCTCGGCCGCATGGTGGTGATCACGGACGACGAGGGCCGCGAGAACGAGGGCGACCTGGTGCTGGCCGGGAAGTTCGCCACCCCCGCCAGGATAAACTTCATGGCCAGGTACGGGCGCGGGCTTATCTGCTCCCCGCTGGAAGAGGGAAGGGCCCGCGCTCTCCACCTGTTCCAGATGGAAAGGGAGAGCAGCGACCCCTACAAGACCAACTGGCTTATTTCCGTGGACGCCTCCAAGGGCGTCACCACGGGTATTTCCGCGGCGGACAGGGCCCGCACCATCAAGGTGCTTTCGGACCCGGCCTCCCTTCCCGGGGACCTTACCCGCCCCGGCCATGTTTTCCCTCTCAAAGCGCGCGCCGGCGGCGTGCTGGCCCGCGCCGGCCATACCGAGGCCTGTACGGACCTCCTCAGGCTGGCGGGGCTCGGCGGGGCCGGTGTTATCTGCGAGATCATGAACCCCGACGGCACCATGGCCCGCCTGCCCGAACTGGCGCGTTTCTCCGCCCGGCACGCCCTGAAGCTGGGCACCATAGCCGACCTGATAGCCTACCGCCGCCGCAACGAGAGCCTGGTCGAGAAGGCCGCCGCTTCGACGCTCCCCACCGAATTCGGTACTTTCGATATCACCGTATATAAGGAGAGGCTGACCGGGCTGGAGCATCTGGCCCTTATGCTGGGAAAGGCCGGGGACCCCGCCCTGGTGCGCGTGCACTCGGAATGCCTGACCGGGGACGTGTTCGGCTCGCGCCGCTGCGACTGCGGCCCCCAGCTGCGCGCGGCCATGCGCCTGATAGCCAAAGAGGGCTCGGGCGTCATCCTCTATATGCGCCAGGAGGGCCGCGGCATAGGGCTGGCCAATAAAGTGAAGGCCTACAGCCTGCAGGACAAGGGCTACGACACGGTGACGGCCAACGAGGCGCTGGGTTTCGCCGCCGACCTGCGGGATTACGGCATAGGGGCGCAGATACTCTGCGACCTCGGCCTGCGCCGCCTGCGGCTGATAACCAATAATCCCCGCAAGCTGGCCGGGCTGGCGGGGTACAGCCTGGAGATAAAGGAGCGGGTACCGCTTATCATCGGTCCGAACAGGCACAATGCCCGCTATATGAAGACCAAAAAAGAGAAGCTGGGACATCTGGTGTAGAGCGGAGAGCGGCGGAGTATTCACAGGAGGATAAAATGAAAGTCATAGAAGGCGGCCTGACGGCCGGGAAACTGAAATTCGCGATAGTCGTGGCGCGGTTCAACGACTTCATCACCAGCCGGCTGCTGGACGGGGCCGTGGATTCTCTCAGGCGGCACGGCGCCGCCGAGGCCGACATAACCGTGGTCAGGACGCCGGGTTCCTACGAGATCCCGCTGGTCTGCGAAAAGCTGGCCGCCGGCGGCTACAGCGCCTTCATCTGCCTGGGCGCCGTCATAAAAGGTGAGACCCCCCACTTCGACTTCGTGGCCCAGGAAACGGCCAAGGGCATAGCGACGGTCTCGCTGAAGCACAAGGTGCCGGTGTCATTCGGTATAATTACCGCCGATAACCTGGAACAGGCTATCGAGCGCGCCGGGGTCAAGCACGGCAACAAGGGCGCCGAAGCGGCGGTCACCGCCATAGAGATGGCGAATTTGTTCAAAGAACTTAAATAGCGCGGGTCCTTATATGCGGGAACTCAGCAGGACCGAAGCGTTCATGGCGCGCGCCGTCGAGCTGGCCGGGAAAGGCCGCTACGGCGCGCATCCCAACCCCATGGTCGGGGCGGTGATAGTAAGGGGCGGTAAGATCATAGGCGAGGGGGCCCATCTGCGTTTCGGCGGCCCGCACGCCGAGATGAACGCCCTGAAGGCCTGCTCCGCCCCGGCGGCCGGGGCTGCTCTCTATGTCACCCTGGAACCCTGCTCCAATTTCGGCAAAACCCCGCCCTGCACCGCGGCCATCATAAATGCCGGCATAAAGTCGGTCTTCATAGGCGCAGCCGACCCGAACCCGGCGAACGGCGGCAGGGCCGAGGCCCTGCTGCGGCGGGCGGGGCTCCGGGTAAAGTCCGGCCTCATGAGAAAAGAGTGCGAAGCGCTCAACCCGGCCTTCAATAAGTACATGCGCACCGGCCTGCCTTACGTCACAGTAAAGATCGCCCAGAGCCTCGACGGGAAGATAGCCGACGCCCGGGGGCGCTCGCGCTGGATCTCCTCGCCGCAGGCCAGGCTGGAGGGGCACAGGCTGAGGGCGGAGGCGGACGCGGTGCTGGCCGGTATCGGCACGGTGCTGGCGGACGACCCCAGGCTTAACGTGCGGGGCGTGAAGATACGCCGCCAGCCCTGGATAGTGGCCCTGGACTCTTCGTTCAGGGTGCCGCGCCGGGCCAGAATATTCGAGAACGAGCGGGTTATCGTGGCTACCACGCGCAGAGCATCCGTCTCGGCGATGAAGAAGCTCCCGCATGAAGTCAAGGTCCTGGTCCTGCCATCCGACAGGGGCCGGGTTTCCCTCCCCGCCCTGCTCAAAGCGCTGGGCGGGCTGGGCATAAGCCATGTGCTGGTCGAGGGCGGCGGCAGGGTGGCCGGCTCCTTCATAAGCGAGGGCCTCGCCGACAGGTTCGTCTGTTTCGTCTCGCCGCTCATAATAGGGGGCACGGGATCGAAGAATTCGATGGTCTGGCCCGACTCGCTTAACGCCGCCAGGAAGGAACTGGGGATAAAGGCGCGCCTCGCCTCCATAGGCCGCGCCGGGCCGGACCTTATGCTGGACCTGAGGTTCTGAACATGTTCACCGGGATAATAGAAGCCGTGGGGAAAGTCAAGGCCGTCCCGGCCGGAGGGCTGGAAATTTCCATCCCCGCCGCCTGGAAGCTCGCCGACGGCGAGAGCCTGGCCGTGAACGGGGCCTGCCTTACCGTTGCCGGGTCGGGGCCGGGGCGCGCCGTTTTCTCGGTGAGCCCGGAGACGGCCTCGAAGACGACGCTGCGCCTGCTTAAAGCCGGCTCGCCGGTCAACCTTGAGCGTGCGCTGGCCGCGGGGGCGCGCCTGGGCGGGCATTTCGTGACCGGCCACGTGGACGGCGCCGCGCGGCTTATCGCGGCGCGCAAGGCCGGCAATAGCGTGGTCATAGAAGTGGAAAAGACGGCGGGGGCCCTGCTTGTGGAGAAAGGCTCCGTGGCCCTGGACGGTATAAGCCTGACGGTTTACGGCATTTCCGCGGTTTCCTTCAAGGCCGCTATCATCCCGCATACCTGGGAAAATACCGCCCTGAGAACGCTGAAGCCGGGCGGCCTGCTGAACATAGAATACGATATTCTGGGCAAATACGCCGCCAAGGCGGCTTCCCCGGGCATAACCAGGGAATTCCTGAAAGAGAACGGTTTCTTTTAACTGCTGTAACTGCTCAGGTCGCTATACGGGGTTCGGGTTGTACGGGGTTTTGCCCCGCGAACCCCGGAAGAGGGCCGTCCGATGAGCATAGCTCTTTAGACGGCACTAGCATAGCTTCGGAAACCCTTGCGTCGGTTTCCCCCCCGAAGCGGGGCCCCCCTTCCGCAAGGGGTTCGCGAAACAAAACCCCTGCCAACCCTCCACCACCTGGGTAGTTACTAAGTTTCCTTAAATTCACTTCAGCTCCTCGAGTATCGCCGTCAGCCTGGAGATCTTCCCCGACATTTCTTCGGAGCGGGCTTTTATCTTTTCGACTTCGGCTTTGGGCGCGTGCGCGGTGAAGGCCGGGTCGTTAAGGCGCGAAAGGGCCTGCTCGCCGTCCTTGCGGGCCTTTTCCAGCTCCTTGGCCAGCCTGGCCTTCTCTTTTTCCAGGTCCACCGCGCCTTCCATCGGCACATAGAGAGTGAAAGCGCCGGAAAGAGCGCTGATGGCCCGGGGGGGCTTGGGCAGGTCCCGGCCTATCTCCAGTTCCTCCACCTTGGCCAGCAGCTTGACGTAGGCCGCGCCCGCCCTGAGGCGCTCCAGCGCCGCCGCGTCGGCGGAGGCGGCCAGCGCCTTTATGGTCTTGCCGGGGGGGATCTCGAACTGGGCGCGCGCCACACGCAGCTGGGTTATCATGCCCATCAGCTCTTCCATCTCGGCCGTGGCGCCCGTGCCGGTACCGGAAATTTCAGGCCGGCGCTGCTTCAGCAGGTAATCGCCGGGCCTCTCCAGGTACGGCTTCAGGCTCGCGTAAAGCTCCTCCGTGATATAAGGCATGAAAGGGTGCAGCGCCTTGAGCGCGCCGCTGAAAAGCTCAAGCATGAGCGCCAGGACCTTTTCCTTGCCGGGGCCCTGCAGGCGCGGTTTGGCCAGTTCCAGGTACCAGTCGCAGAACTCGTCCCAGACGAAGGCGTAAAGCGCGTCCTGCGCTTTCGGCAGGTCGTACTCCGCCATGGAGGCTTCGGACTTCCTCAGGGCTTCGGCGTAGCGCTCTAGTATCCAGCGGTCGGCCAGTTCGCGGGGCGGCTCCGTCTTGAGCGGGCCGGGCTTTTCCGGCAGGTACAGCTGTATGAAGCGGGCGGCGTTGTAGAGCTTGTTCACGAAATTGCGGCCGCCGATGATCCCCTCCTCCGAGAAGGGGACGTCGCGCCCGCCCATGGTCTGGGCCATCAGCGAGAAGCGCATAGCGTCGGTGCCGTATTTCTCCATCATGACGAGAGGGTCTATCACGTTGCCGATGGACTTGGACATCTTCCTGCCGTGCTTGTCGCGCACCATGCCGTGCACGTAGACCTGCTCGAAGGGCGGCCGCCCCATGTGCTCCAGGCCGCTCATCACCATGCGGGCCACCCAGAGGTAGAGGATGTCGTAGCAGGTGACCAGCACGGAGGTGGGATAGTAATAATCCAGCTCTTTCGTCTTCTCCGGCCAGCCGAAGACCGAGAAGGGCCACAGCGCCGAGGAGAACCAGGTGTCCAGGACGTCCGGGTCCTGCAGCAGGTCATGCCCGCCGCAGGCTCCGCAGGAGGAGGGCTTGTCCTGGGAAACTATAGGGCGCGCTCCGTCGGCGAAGGAAACGCGGGAGAGCGCGCCTTTGTCGTCGAACTTGAGGCCGTCGGCGGAGCAGCTCCGGCAGTACCAGACCGGGATGCGGTGGCCCCACCAGATCTGCCGGGAGATGCACCAGTCCTGGATGTTCCCGAGCCAGGCCGTGAAAGGCTTCTTCCAGGAGGAAGGGTAGAACCTGACTTTTTCCTTCTCGGCCGCCTCTATGGCCGGGGCGGCCAGGCCCTTCATCTTCACGAACCACTGCTCCGAGACCAGGGGCTCGATATGGCTCAGGCAGCGGGAGCACTTGCTGACCGAATGCTTGTAATGTTCTTCTTTCTCGAGCAGGCCGGCCGCGTCGAGGGCCTCCACCACGGCTTTCCGCGCGGCCTGCACGCTCAGCCCCTCGTACTCGGCGGGGCAGTTGACCATGCGGCCTTCGTAGGAGATGACGCGCAGGACCTCCAGCTTGTGGCGCTGGCCTATCTCGAAGTCCAGCGGGTCGTGGGCGGGGGTGACCTTCACCGCGCCCGTGCCGAAATCCTTTTCCACGCCCTCGTCGGCGACGAGGGGGATGAGGCGGCCGGTCAGCGGCAGCTTCAGCTTTTTGCCGGCGAGGCCCTTGTAGCGGCCGTCTTCCGGGTTCACGGCCACGGCGGTGTCGCCCAGCAGGGTCTCGGGGCGGGAAGTGGCCACGGTCACCGAGCCGGCGCCGTCCTCGTAGGGATAGCGGATATGCCAGAGCTTGGATTTTTCGTCCTCGTACTCCACTTCGATGTCGGAGAGGGCGGTGCCGCAGCGGGTGCACCAGTTTATCATCCGCTCGCTGCGGTAGATCAGGCTCTTCTCCCAGAGGGAGCGGAAAGCCTCGAAGACCCCGGCGGCGCGGGGCTTGTCCATGGTGAAGCGGACGTTCTCCTGGCCGAGATCCAGCGCGCAGCCCAGCTTGCGCAGCTGGCCCAGGATGGTGCCGCCGCATTCGCCGTACCAGGCCCAGGTGCGCTTCAGGAATTCCTCGCGGCCCAGGTCGTGGCGGGTCTTGCCTTCGGCCTTGAGCATCTTCTCCAGCACGTTCTGGGTGGCTATGCCGCCGTGGTCGGTGCCGGGCACCCAGCAGGCCTCGCGGCCCCGCATGCGGGCGTAGCGGACCAGCACGTCCTGCAGGGTGTTGTTGAGGGCGTGGCCTATGTGCAGCGCGCCGGTTATGTTGGGCGGGGGGATGACGACGACGAAAGGCTTCCTGTCCGGGCTGGGCTCGGAAATGAAAAGCCTGTCCTTCTGCCAGGCTTCGGCCCACTTCGCCTCTACCGGCCCGGGAGCGTAAACTTTGCTGAGCATGATCTTCCTTAATTACACGAATTCGCGGAAAACTGCGTTGGAGACGTAAAAGCGGTCTTCTCTTATCTTTATATGGCGGCCGCTCCTTTCAAGAAGGCCGGCTTCCGCCAAACGGGAGAGCTCCTGTTCAAATTCTATAAATATATCGTCCGGCAGTTCAATTCCGGCCGTCTTGCGCAGGCCCAGCATTATTTTTTCCGCGCTCTTCTTCCGGCCGGAGAGCGTTTCCCGGTACTGAGCCGGTATTTCCTCCCCGGCCAGCGCAGCCCTGACATAGGCCGCGGCGCCGGCCGTATTAGCCCGCCGTTCCCCGCCCAGGTAGGAGGCGGCGGAGGGGCCGAGGCCCAGGTATTCGCCCTGGTCCCAGTAATTCAGGTTATGCCGGGATTCATGGCCCGGCCTGGCGAAATTGGAGATCTCGTAGCGCCGGAAACCGGCCAGGGCGAGCGCGGCCGCCCCGGTTTCGTACATAGCCGCCGCCGCCTCCGGTTCCTCCTTGAGACCGTCGGCCGAGAACGGCGTCCCGTCGTGTACCTCCAGCGCGTAAAAAGAAACGTGTTCCGGCTTCAGCTTCAGCAGCCATTCTATGGAGCCGGTGAAATCCTTCAGGGTCTGTCCCGGCAGGCCGCACATCAGGTCCGCGCTGATATTGTCGAAACCGGCCTCCCTCAGCAGGGAGAAGGCCTTCAGGAAATCCCCGGACATGGCGATGCGGCCCAGCCGCTTCAGCAGGGCGTCCTGCGAGGCCTGGAGGCCGAGGCTTATCCGGCTCATCCCGGCTTTCTTCAGCAGGGCGGCCTTTTCCACGTCCAGGCTTTCCGGGTTGGCTTCGAAAGTGCTTTCGGCCAGGCGGCTCAGCGGGCCGGCCACGTCCGAAAGGACCGAGAAAAGCTTTACCAGCTGGCGCGCGGAAAGCAGGCTGGGCGTGCCGCCGCCTATATAGAGGGTGTCGAACTTCCCCTTCAGCGCGCCGTAAGCCGAAGCCTCGCCGGCCAGCGCTTCCAGGAAAGCGTCTATTTCCGCCGGGGCGCCGGGGGCGGAGGCGAAGTCGCAATAGCCGCACTTGGCCCGGCAGAAAGGCAGATGTACGTATAGTCCGCGCATAGGGGGGGCGGGGCCGCGGGCGGAAAGGGAAGGGCAGAGTTCTGCCCATGCATCGCTCTGCCCCTTCCTCTTGCTTTAAACCTCAGTTCTGGTTCTTCTTCATGAACATGGTCAGCAGGTCTATCGGCACCGGGAAGATGGTGGTGGAGTTCCTCTCGGTGGCTATCTCGGTGAGGGTCTGCAGGTAGCGCAGTTGTATGGCGGCCGGCTCCTTTCCTATTATCGCCGCCGCGTCGGCCAGTTTCTGCGAGGCCTGGAATTCGCCCTCGGCGTGGATGATCTTGGCGCGGCGTTCGCGCTCGGCCTCGGCCTGGCGGGCTATGGCGCGCTGCATTTCCTGCGGCAGGTCCACGTTCTTGACCTCGACGCTGGAGACCTTGATGCCCCAGGGCTCGGTGTGCTGGTCCAGGATCTCCTGGAGGTTCTTGTTGATCTTGTCGCGGTTGGAGAGCAGGTCGTCCAGCTCCTGCTGGACGAGCACGCTGCGCAGCGTGGTCTGCGAGAGCTGGCTGGTGGCGTACATGTAGTTC
>JACQPH010000019.1 GCA_016207645.1 Elusimicrobiota bacterium | reverse complement strand
TTTTGTTTCGCGAACCCCTTGCGGAAGGGGGGCCCCGCTTCGGGGGGAAACCGACGCAAGGGTTTCCCTCTTCGGGGTTCGCGGGGCAAAACCCCGGCCAACCCGAACCCCATTAGCGACCTGAGTAGTTACGAAGGATCAGATAACCTTGAGGAACGAAATATGAAATGTACCAACTGCGGGCAGGAAAACCGCCCCACCCTTAAATACTGCAGGAAGTGCAACAGCGACCTCACGCTCCCGCCGGCCTGGTTCCCCGACTGGAAATGGCATTTAAAGACCCTTTCCTGGATCTACCTGACGCTGATAGCCGGCTTTTTTCTCGTCAGCCACCTCCTGCATAAGCTGCCCCCGCCCTACGCGCAGCGGCGGATACCGCCGGAAATGACGCCCTGGCTGAACCCGCACAAGGTCCCGGCCAAATAAAATGAACGCCAGGCCTGATAAAAAAAGCCCGCTGACGCTCGCAAGCCGCGCAAGGTCCCGGCCAGGCAGCATGACCGCCAAGGACGCGCTTATCCTCAAGACCGCCCGCGGGGTCCTGGCCGCGGAAAGCCGGGCCGTGGCCGGCCTCTCGAAAACCCTGGACGCCTCCTTCCTCAGGGCCGTGCGCCTGCTGAGCGCCTGCTCGGGCAAAGCCGTCCTCCTCGGCGTGGGCAAATCCGGCCTGATAGCGCGCAAGATAGCCGCCACCCTGGCCTCCACCGGCACGCGCAGCACCTATCTGCACCCGGTGGAGTCCCTGCACGGCGACCTGGGCATGATAGCCTCCGACGACGTGGCGGTGGCGCTCTCCTATTCCGGCGAGACCGAGGAGACCGCGAAGCTCCTGCAGATCCTGCATGGCCAGGGCCTGCCCGTCATCTCCATCACCAACAACCCGGGCTCCAGGATGACCCGCTACTCCGACGTGACCCTGCGCCTGCATATCGGCGCGGAAGCCTGTCCCTACGACCTGGTCCCCACCTCCTCGACGACGGCCATGCTGGCGCTCGGCGACGCGCTGGCGGTGGCGCTGATGAAGCTGAAGGGCTTCGACAGGAAGCGCTTCGCGCGCCTGCACCCGGGCGGCAACCTCGGGAAGCTGCTCAATCTCACGGTAGCGGACCTGATGCATAAGGGCCGGGAAAACCCGGTGGTAAAGGAGAGCGCCACCATCCTGGACGCGCTCAAGGTGATGACGGACACCAAAGCCGGGGCGGTCTCGGTCACCGGGGCCGGGGGCAGGCTGACCGGCTACTTTACCGACGGCGACCTGCGCCGCCGCCTCCAGGACGGGCTGGCGGACCTGTACCTGCCCGTGAACCTGGTGATGACCCGCCGCCCGCTGACCGTGCACCCCGGGACCATGGCCATGGAGGCCGCGCGCCTGGTCTCCGAAAGGAAGATAGACAATCTGCCCGTGACCGACGCGAAGACCGGCCGCCCGGTCGGAATGATCGACGAGCGCGACCTGCTGAAGGAAGGTCTGGGTTGAAGAAACTTCTTCCCCTCTTCCTGCTCTCGCTGGCCGCCTGCTCGGAAGCGGGGCCGCGCGAAGCCGAACCCGGCGTCAGCCTGCTCAGGAATTTCTCCATGGCGGAGGCGTCCGCCGGCGCCTTCGCGTGGCGGCTGGACGCCGACACCGGCAGGCTGGACGAGAAGCGCGGCGTGATAATCTTCAGCGCCCCCCGCGTGAAATTTTTCGAGAAGGACGCGGTCTCCTCGGAAATAACCTCCCGCTCCGGCCTCCTGCGGATGCGGGAAAAAAGCGCGGAGCTCGCCGAGGAGGTGGAGGTAGACGCGAAGAAGGACGGGATGAGGCTCAGGACCGCCAAACTTTACTACAGCTCCGCGCGCGCCAAGATCTGGACCGAAGAGCCGGTGACCATCTACAAGGGCCGCACGGTCATAAAAGGCCGCGGCTTCACCGCGAACCCGGACCTTTCCGAGATAGAGATACAGCACCAGGAGACGCGGCTCTCCGGCAAATGACCCGCCTCTTCCTCCTCTTTCTTGTCCTCTCCGCTTCCCCGGCGCCGCGCTGTTCCGCCGCGGACCCCGCGAAAGCGTCCGGGTCCGACGACGACTTCCTGATGGGCTCCGTGGTCAAGAGCGACAAGTGGAAAATGGACCGGACCAATCACAGGGAGATCTTCGAGGGTAATGTTTCCTTCAGGAACCCGCGCTATACGCTCAAGGCCGATTTCGCGCTCTACGTACGGCCGGTCCGGACCTGGAACATGCAGGGCTCCGTCTATATGCTGCGCCGCTTCGACGACAGGTCCCAGATCGAGATGAACTGCAATAAGGCCGTTTATCTGGAAACCCCGGAAGAGGCCAGGCTGGAGCGCGGGGTCCAGCCGGTCAGGATGAAGTATACCGGCCCGGACGGGCGCGTGCTGCGGGGGCGCGCGGACAGGACCCTGGCCGAGAACAAAAAAGGCCTGATGAGTTTCGACGGGGCCTTCTCGCTTTCTACGGAGAACCTGGACATGTACTCGCGGAAAGGCCTCTATGATAACGCGAAGGGGACTTTCCTGATGTATGACTCCACGCCGATGGCGGCCGGCAACAGGCGGGAGTACGATTTCGCGATAAAGTCCGAACGGATCATGTTCTTCAAGGACAGCCGGGACATTAAGTTCTATAATAAAGCGGCAGGCTGGGTGAAAGATATCGCCGTAAGCACCGGACCGGCGGGAGCCGACTGATATGAAACTGGAATGCGAACTTCTCGAGAAGTCCTTCGGCCGCCGCCAGGTGGTCAACGGCATCTCGCTGCGCGTGAATTCCGGCGAGGTCTGCGGCCTGCTGGGCCCCAACGGAGCGGGGAAGACCACCACTTTCCACATGCTGGTCGGCTTCCTCCAGCCGGACTCCGGCAAGGTCTTTCTCGACGGGCGGGACGCCACCGGGGAGCCCATGTACGCGCGGGCGCGCGGCGGCCTCGGCTACCTGGCCCAGGAGCCTACCGTCTTCCGCGGGCTCACGGTGGCGCAGAACCTGGAGGCCATCCTGGAGCGGACCACCCCCGACCGGAAAGCCATGCGGGAAAGGGTGGATTCCCTGCTGGGCGAGTTCGGGCTGACGAAGCTGAAGGGCCAGAAGGCCTGGACGCTTTCGGGCGGCGAGAAGCGCCGGCTGGAAGTGGCGCGGGTGATGATAAACGACCCGAAGATCATCCTCCTCGACGAGCCCTTCGTCGGCATCGACCCCATCACCGTGAGCGAACTGAAAAAGATCATCCTGCACCTGAAGCAAAAGGGCATCGGCGTCCTCATCACCGACCACAACGTCCGCGAAACCCTCGAAATCACCGACCGCGCATACATCATCGCCGAGGGCGCCATTCTCACCGAGGGCGACGCCCGCTTCCTCGCGAACGACCCGGAAGCCCGGAAAATCTATCTCGGCGAGCGGTTCAGGAT
>JACQPH010000016.1 GCA_016207645.1 Elusimicrobiota bacterium | reverse complement strand
TTTTGTTTCGCGAACCCCTTGCGGAAGGGGGGCCCCGCTTCGGGGGGAAACCGACGCAAGGGTTTCCCTCTTCGGGGTTCGCGGGGCAAGGCTATGCCAGTGCCGTATCAAGAGCTATGCTCATCAGACGGCCAAAACCCCGGCCAGCCCGAACCCCGTATAGCAACCTGAGTAGTTACGAAAAATATTAGAACCGGCGGAAGATGATCGGGGGGCGGGGACCGGTGGAGAGGAGCTTGAAGAGCAGGACGAAGACGGCGGCGCCGAGGAGCATCAGCGGGATGCCTATGATGGCGCCTATGACGGTGGAGGTGAGGACGGCGCCGAGGGTGAACAGGCCTGCGCCCAGGATGGCCAGGCCGCCGGCCAGCAGCATTTTGAGGCGGGTCAGCAGGCCCGGTTTTTCGGGCGGGCGCCGCGGGCCGGACCCTTCGCCCCGGGGCTTATACGGGCCGCCGCCGGGACTGAGCAGCTCCGGTTCCAGGTATTCCTCGGAAGCGGCCAGGCGCTTGTCCGTCATACGGTAATTGTATCAAAAGTCCGGCCGCCCGATAAGCATAGTTCTCAGCACAGCTTCGCAACAAATCCGCAAAACGCTTGATCTACAATATTAAATCTATAGTGCAGGAGTAAAGTATGAAAAAACTGTACCTTGCGGCGGCGGCTTCAGCCCTGCTGAACGTTCTTTTTCTTCGCGCGCCGGCGGGAGCCGCCGAGGAGTCGCCGGCCAACGCCCTGCTGGTGATCCCTTCGGAGCGCACGGTCTTCGACAGTAAATTCCAGGACTTCCTGGACAAGAACGGGGCAAAACTCCTCCATTCCCACCCGCCCAGCGTTTTCGTGGGGTACATCCCCGGGGAGCTCGACAAGGAGCTGAACGAGAAATTCGGCGCCCTGGTCTACCGCGATAAAGTGGACGACTGGAGCTCCTTCGCCCGCTACGGCGAGAACGCCGTCTACGCCGTCAACGCCTGGAACAAGCGCTTCCTGGAGGACCCGCCCGAGGCCCCGCTGGTGGTCAGCTCGAAGGTGCAGCAGGTGGGCCGCAAGCGGGACGCGCTCAGGCTGACCTGGAACGAGGTCATGAAAGCCGGCGCCTACCGGCTCCAGATAAGCGCCGACGAGGATTTCACGGCCATAGGGCTCGAGACCGTCCTGGCCCGGAACAGCTACCAGCTAGTGCCGGCCTTCTGGAAGGACGGCGTTTATTTCTGGCGCGTGGCCGGCCTGCTCACCCTCAATACCGGCGAGACCAGGGAGGGGGCTTTCTCGGAAGTCTATTCGTTCGCCGTCTCCAAGCCCGCCCGCGCCCCGGGCCCGAGGCTGCCCGCTCCGCGGCTGCCCCCGAAAACCAGGGTGAAAGGCAGGCCGCTTTCCTGGGCCTCGCCGTCCTCGTTCAAGTATTACCACATGCAGCTTTCCGAAACCGCGGATTTCGAGGCCCCGCTCCTGGACGTTTTCACCGACACCTGCGCCTATAAGCTCTCGGGGCTCCCGGTAAAGCGCGATACGCCGTACTATATGCGCGTGATGGGCTCGGACGGGGCCGCCGCCGGCGTCTGGTCCGAAGTCTCCGAGGTCATAGTGGAAGCCCCCGGCCCGATACTCGGCGACACGCGCAGGTTCCGGAAAAAATAATGAAAAAGACAGCCGCGCTTCTTCCGCTCCTCGCCTGCGCGCTCCGCGCCGCCGCCGCCCCGTACGGCGCGGGCTTCTACGACACCAGCGAATACATGATGGGAAAGGCGGCGGTCAATATCATTTTCGTGCAGAGCGACGGTTCCATCGCCGCGAAGACCGAGACCGGCAACTGGACCGCGGCCAAGAAGAACGAGGTGATCTCCGAGGTCACGCAGGCCATGTCCTGGTGGGCCGCGCGCAATTCCGCGGCCAGTCTCAGCTACGTCCACAATAATACCGTCGTCACCACCGGCTACGAGCCGATAAACTGCAACGCCCTGCCGGAGAGCCTCCCGGCCACGGCCTGCCCTAACGGCGAGGAGGACTGGATAAAGCAGGTGATGGGCAAGCTGGGTTATACCGAGGCCGATTACGGCGACAGGGTATTCCACTACAACAACGACATGCGCCTGGCCAATTCCGCGGACTGGTCCTTCACTATCTTTCTTGTGGACAGCCAGGTGGACGCGGACGGGGAATTCCCCGACGGCTTCTTCGCCTACGCCTACCTGGGCGGGCCTTTCATTGTAATGACCTATGACAACGGCGGCTACGGCATAGGCAACCTCGACGCGGTGGCCGCCCATGAAACCGGGCATATCTTTTACGCCCTGGACGAATACGCGGCTTCCAACTGCACTACCACCGAAAGCTCGGGCTACCTGAACGGCCCCAATACCAACTGCGAGAACGGCGGCTCGGCGTTCGCCTGCATCATGCGCGGCGACGTTCCCCCGTACGCCACGCCGGCGGTCTGCCAGCATACCGCGCATGCCTTCGGCTGGGACGACGACGATCCCACTAACGGCACTATAGACATACTCGACCTGCCGCCGACCACGGCGCTCGGCGCCTATACGCCCGACCCGACCACCAACACTTCGCCGGCCTATTACGGCATGGCCCATTCCACCGCGGCGTATCCCAACGGCAATACTTACGCTTTCTGGGGCGGCCCCCGCACGGCCAATAATATCAGCATCGCCCGCATCGCCTCCGTGGAATACAAAGTGGACGGCGGGGCCTGGACCGCGGCTACGCCCCGGGACGGCGCTTTTGACCAGACCATAGACAGCTTCACCTTCACGGCAGCCGCCCTGACCGCCGGCGCGCATACCATGCAGGCGCGGGCGAAGGATAATTTCGGCGCCTACGACGCTTCCCCGGCTTCCGACAGCCTTACCATAGATCCCGGCGCGGCGGCGGATATTCCCTTCGTTTACGACGGGCTCTCCGGGGACGCGGACTATACGCGTTCCAAAACCACCCTTTCCGCCAGCTGGGGAGCCTCCTCGCATGCCACCGGCATCAGCAGCTACACTTACACCATAGGCACGGCGCCCGGCGGTTCGAACACCGTGGCTATGACCAATGTCGGCACTGCCCTGTCCGTGACGAAAACGGGCCTGTCCCTGGCCGAGGGGGCCGATTATTACTTTTCGGTCAGGGCTTATCCGAATATCGGAGCGGCTTCCGGGATAAGCTCCTCCGACGGCCTGAGGGTGGACACTACCAGCCCGACCGCTACCGTGCTCATAACTTCCTCTGTTCCGGTCAAGACCGGGGCTTTCAGCGCCAGCCTGGTAGTGGCCGAACTCAATGCCCTGTCCGGGAGCCCCCAGCTTTCCTTCACCGCCTCCAACGGGCTGACAGTGCCGCTTACCCTCGCCTATGTGACCGGCGCCACCTGGGCCGCCTCGGGCTATATCGAGTCCTATCATTCCACCGGCACGGCCAGCTTCGTCTTCTCGGCTTCCGACCCGGCCGGCAACGCCGGCAGCTCCGTGACGGCCGGCGGCTCTTTCTCCATCGCCCCCATGCTGACCGGCGGCTCCAGCGGCACCGTTTCCAACAGCGACGGGAATTCCGCGACGGTGCCGGACGGCTCCTACTCGGGGACCCTGTTCATTTCCATCTCGACCGTGGCGGCGGCCGTCCTGACCGGCCCGGACGCCGCCTCGCCGGACTCCAGGAAGGTCTTCACGGAGGACCTGGCCCGGGAATTCACGGCCAGGGACGGCGCGGGCGCGCCGGTACCCTCCTTCCTCGCCCCCGTAACCATAACGCTGTCCTATCCCGACGACGACAACGACGGCAGGATAGACATGGACCTCCTGCGGGAATCCACCGCCTGGATCTACTACCTGGACCCCGCCCTGGGGAAGTGGACCCCGCTGCCGGGCGTAGTCAGGGATGCTTCCGCCAATACCGTTTCCGCCCAGGTTTCGCATTTCTCCGTCTACTCCGTGAGGTCCGCCGGAGTCTCCGGGACGGAGCTCGGCTCGCTGAAAGCCTACCCGAACCCCTGCGATCTCCGCATTTCAGCCGCTCTTGTGATAGAAGGCGTGCCGGCCGACGCCGCGGGGACGGAGGTCCATATCTACAACGAAGCGGGAGAACTGGTCCGGACCCTGGTTTCCGGCGACGGCGTCAACGGCCTTAACATAGCCAGCTGGGACGGGAAGCTCAAGGGGGGCGCGCGCGCCGCCACCGGGCTCTATATCTACCTCGTAAAAACTTCCAACTACGGGAAAGGGAGGGGAAAGTTCTTCATGATCTGGTGACTTATGAGAACCTACGCCGCGCTTTTCCTCCTGCTGTTCTCCGCGCCGCCCGCCCGGGCCGGAGCGGGAGCCGAGGCTTTGCCCTTCCTGAAGCTGGACTCGGGGGCCAGGGGCGCCGCGCTCTCGGGCGCGTTCTGCGCCGCCGGCGACGACGCCCTCAGCGTCTTCTATAACCCCGCCGGCACGGCCCTCGTCGATAAAAAGGAGATACTCCTCGCCCACAACGAATGGCTGGAGGGCATACGCAACGAGACCCTGGCCTACGTGCAGCCCCTCGGGCCGCGCCTCACGGTCTTCGGCGGCGTCAACGCCCTGCTCAGCGGAAAGATGGACGAGTACGATGCCCTCGGCGGGAGGACGGGCTCGTTCAGCGCCCTGGAAGGGGCCGTTTCAGCCGGGTTCTCCGGTTCTCTGGGCGGCGGCTATTACGGCGGGGCGGCCGTTAAGTCCGTTTCCCAGCAGGCGGCCGGCGGGAAAGCGACGGCCTGGGCCGGCGACGCGGGGCTCCTGAAGGCCGGCGGCGGCTGGAGATTCGGGGTCTCGGCCTCCAATTTCGGCGGCAGGCTCAAATTCGGCTCGCGCAGCTTCGGCCTGCCGCTCATCCTCAGGGCGGGAGTTTCCAGGGACTTCTCCGGGAATTTTATGCTGGCCGCCGACGGCATAAAGGCCGGCGGCGCCGCGGGGGCCGCGGCCGTGGGCGCCGAGGGACGGCTGCGGGCCGGGCCAAAGGAATATTTTCTGATAAGGGCCGGCTACAGGACGGGGCGCAGCCGCAATACCGGCCCGGGTTTTACGGCCGGCCTGGGGCTTACCAACAGGGACCTGCGGGTGGATTACGCTTTCGCCCCGTACGGGGACCTCGGCGACGCGCACAGGGTCACGGTGGCCTTAAGGTTCGGCAGGCCGCGCCCGGCTGAATTCAAAAGGCACCCTTACGGCGATCTCCCGAAACCCGGTCCGAGGAAGGCGGCGCCGGCCGCGCTCCGCGAAACGCCGAAGAAGGCCGAAGGGCAAGGGGAAGAAAAGAAAAAAGCGAAAAAGAAAGGGGAGAAGGGGAGCGAAGTCTATTTCATGTGGTAGGCTTGAGCAGCTCGAGCCAGAGCGCGGCGATCTTTTTGAAGTCGAAGTCCGCCGCCCTTTCAAGGCCCGCGGAGGCGTAGCTTCTCAGCGCGGCCGGGGCCTGCAGCATTTCGGAAAGCGCTTCAGCCCAGGCCCGTTCCGCCTCCTCCAGCGGCGCGGCGGCCGGGAGCCTGGACCCGGAGAGGACGGGCAGGAGCAGGCCGTAGGGGGCGTGTTCCGGAGTTCCCGCCCCGCCGGCGGCCGCGGTAGCGGGGGAAAGCAGCTCCCTCGGCCCGGAGGCGCAGTCCGAGGAGGCTACGGGCGTACCGCAGGCCATGGCTTCCAGCAGAGCGTTGGGAAAGCCCTCCCAGAGCGAGGTGAAAGCGAAAAGGCGGGCTTTCGAGATGAACAGGTAGGGGTTTTCCCGGAAACCCGTGAAATAAACGTCGGCGTCCGGGGGCGGCGAGCCGGGGCCGGAGAAAGCGCGCAGGCCGAGCCCGGCGGACAGCCTGAGCAGGTAGTTCCGCAGCTCCCCTTCGCCCAGGAGCACGAGCGCGGCGTCCGGCCCGGTTTTTTTAAGTTCTTTGAAGATCCGCAGGAGATGCCAATGGCCCTTGGCGGCGGTCAGCCTGCCGCCCGCGGCGAGTACCGGCCTTGCGAAGACCGGCTCCCAGCCGGGAGGCGGCGGGGCCGCCGCGAGCGCGGCTATCCCGGCCGCGTCGCAGCCGTTGTGCAGCACGCGTATCTTCTCCCCGGGCACTCCGAAGTTGCCGGCCAGGTCTTTCTTTACTCCGGAGGAATTGGCCACGACCAGCGCGGCCCGCGGGTAATAACGCCGTATGAGCGGGCGCATCAGGGCCCCGCGCAGACCGGAGAATTCCCCCGAGGGGCTGGTCCGCTCGCAGATCACGGCCCTGTGGCCGCTGCGTCCGGCCGCGAGCACGTTGACGATGTTCGCCCGCTCCATGAAGGAGAGGACGGTGTCACCGGGGCCGGCGAGGGCCGCCAGGCGGCGCGCGTAAAGCGGTATCGAGGCGGTCCTGCCCAGCCGGCCGCCGGAGGGGCCGCGGCCGGAAAGCACCCTGACCCCGGCGGCGTCGACAGGCTGGGAGATATCGTTCTCGAGGAGCAAAAGAGCGTCATGGGGGAGCAGCCGGGCCAGCGCGGCGAACTGCTTTTCGGCTCCGCCGCGGAACAGGGAGTTTATCAGGAGCTTGAGGCCCATAGAGCAATTCTAGAATATTTTTACCGGCCGCGCCTTTTCGGGCGGCGCCGTTATAGTATAGAATGTTAGCTGCCGGGCGGGCTCCGGCCTTCAGGGGGGAACATGGGACATTTCATCTTTATCCTTTTTTTCGCCGCGGCGCGGGCGGCGGCGCAGGAACCGCTCGCTCTCTGGGGGCACAGCGCGGTGGTGAGGGCCGTGGCTTTCTCCCCGGACGGGGAATTGCTGGCCTCGGCCGGGGCGGACAGCAACGTGCTGCTCTGGACGGTCAGAACGGGCAAAGTGAAAAAAGTCCTGGTGGGGCACAGGGACCAGGTCTGGGGGCTGGCCTTTTCACCGGAGGGAGACTACCTGGCTTCCACGGACAACAAACTGGTGGAGGTCTGGACGGTCCCCGGGTGGAAGAATTTCAAGAGCCTTATGGGCCAGAGCCACAGCCTTTACAGCGTGGCCTTCACCCCCGGCGGCGAGTACCTGCTTTCCGGCGGCTACGGCTGCGTGGGGGTCTGGACCTTCCCGGAGGGCGACGTGCACCGCGCCATGAAAGGGAAGGTGGACACGGTCAACGCCCTGGCGCTGTCCCCGAGCGGGAATTACGCCCTGACGGGGAACGGGAACGGCGCCGTCACCGTCTGGAACATGAACGACGGAAGGATCGCGCGGACCATCGCGGCGCATAAGGACGCCGTCAAAGGGGTGGCCGTCACCCCCGACGGGGCCAACGCCGTCTCCGCCGGCCTCGACGGGGATGTGAAGGTCTGGCGCCTGTCCGACGGCGTCCTGGTGAGCTCCTTCACGGCGCATCCCGGCGGGGTCAAGGCCCTGGCTCTCTCCCCGGACGGCAAGCGCCTCGCCACCGGCGGGGCGGACGGCCTGGTCAGGCTCTGGCCCCTGCGGGGCGCGCGGAAAGCTCCGGCCCGCGAGCTGAAGGGCCACGAGGACGGCGTCGAGGCCCTGGCTTTCTCTCCCGACGGCAAGTCGCTGGCCTCCGCCTCCAGGGACAAGTCGGTGAGGCTCTGGGATCTGCGGTAAGCGGAGGAAGATCGGAAGGCGTTCCTTTGAGCGGACGCCTTCCTTGTTTTTAACGGCCTAAAGGAGGAAGCCGGCGATGGTAGCGGTCATGAAGCAGGCCAGGGAACCGGCCAGCACGGCGTAGAGGCCGAGTTTCGCCAGGTCGTGCCGGCGCTCCGGGGCGATGCCGCCGATCCCGCCTATCTGTATGGCGATGGAGAGGAAGTTGGAAAAGCCGCACAGCGCGTAGGAGGCTATTACCACCGACCGCTCGCTCATGACCCCGGGGTTGGCTTTGAGGTAGTTCGCCATGTTGAAATAGGCCACGAATTCGTTAAGCACCGTCTTTTGTCCCATCCAGTTGGCCACCTGCTGCACGTCGCCCGAAGGGACGCCCATTACCCAGGCGAGGGGAGTGAAGACCCAGCCGAAGATCATTTCCAGCGTGAGCCGCGGGTAATGAAAAAAACCCCCTATGTGGCCGGTTATGAAATTCGCCAGCGCGAGTATGGCCATGAACGCCACCAGGCAGCCGCCTACGTTCAGCGCCAGTTGGAGCCCTACGGTGGCGCCGTTCGCGGCGGCGTCTATCACATTGGCGTCGGTTATCTCCAGCTCCATTTTGACCACGCCGCGGGTGACCGGCTCGCCGGTCTCGGGGACCAGGATTTTCGCCATCACCAGGGCGGCGGGGGCGGACATTATAGAGGCGGCCAGCAGATGCCCGGCGATATTGGGCAGGTAGCCCATCAGGATGCCCACGTAGGCGGCCATGACGCCGCCGGCGATGGTCGCCATCCCGCCGGTCATTACGGCCATAAGTTCCGAGTTCGTCATGCTGGCTACATAAGGCCTGACCACGAGCGGGGCTTCCGTCTGCCCCACGAAGATATTGGCGCTGGCGGAGAGGGATTCGGCCCCGGAGGTCCCCATGAACCTGGTCATTATCTTCGCGAACAGGAGAACTATCTTCTGCATTATCCCCAGGTAGTACAGCACCGCCATCAGCGAGGAAAAAAAGATTATGGTGGGCAGCACCTGGAAAGCGAAAAGAAAGCCCAGGGACTGGTTGTTGATAAGGCTGCCGAAGAGGAACTTGGCGCCTTCGTCCGAGAAGGAGAGGAGTTTTATGATGACGTCGTTGAGGAACTGGAAGACCTGCCGGCCGAGCGGCACTTTCAGTATCACTACGGCGAAAATCACCTGGAGGAGGGTCCCCGTGGCGACGGTCTTGTAGTTGATGGCTTTGCGGTCCTTGCTGAAGGCCCAGGCTATGCCGAGAAGCACGAACATACCGAAGAAACTGATCAAGCGCGGTGACATGCGGTCTCCTGTGGTCTGTTCACGTCCGTATCGGAACAAATTATACTATAAATTTTTATCAGTATACGCCGCGCACTTTCCCCGTCACCGCCGAGAGCGGGAGGAAATAGAGCGGCTCGCCGCTGGCGGGGTCCTTCCAGGTGGCGGAGTCGCTGGAATCGTCCCGGTTGTCGCCGAGGAGAAAGAGGCGGCCGGGCGGCACGGTAAGCGGCCCCAGCGTGTCACCGCTGAGCGCCTCGTCCGGGCGGGAGTAGTAAGCGTAGCTCTCGTAGAGATGCCCGCCGTTCAGGTAGACCTTCTTGGCCTTCAGTTCTATGGTGTCCCCGCCCACGGCTATCACCCTTTTAACCGACTCATGGTCCTCGCCCACCGGGGAGACGAACGAAATTATCTCGCCGCGCCGCGGCGGCCGGAAGCGGTAGATGACCTTGTCGAGCACCAGGTGGTGCCCCTTTACCAGCGTCGGGGCCATGGAGTCGCTGGCGATATAGATCGGGACGGCTATCCACCGCCGGCCGGCCAGCGCGGCGGCTATCGTGAAGAGGATTATCAGGGCGGCATGGAGGGGTTTCAGGGCTCTCATTTCGGCAGGGCCACCGGCAGTCTTCCGGCGGGGGCCAGCCGGCCGGAGAGTATTTCCCCGGCGGCGGCCAGCGAGGGGGCTGTCATCCCGTACAGCGCTATCACTCCGCCGGCCTCAGGATAGTACGGGATGTCGTAGGGATTCATCAGGCTGAGCAGCACCGAAGGCTTGCCGGAGCCTATCAGGGCGTTTATCGCCTCCCGCTGGGTGGCGTTCTGCGCGCCGGTCCACTGGAAGCTGCCCAGGACCAGCACGTCGGCGCCCGCCGAGGCCGCCATTATCTTTTTGAGCTGCCCGTCCTTCAGGCCGATGTCGAAGAAGGACTGGCTCGCCTGGTAGCCGTTCTCGAGCAGGGTGCGGTAAAGGTGGATGGCGTTCTCGGCGAAGCGCTGGGGGGAGAAGATTATCACGGCTATCTTTTTGTCCTTAGCCAGCGGAATGATTCCGCCGTTCCTCACCAGCGTTACCGCGCGCCGCGAAAGGTCGCCGGTGATCTCCAGGTAGGCCTTGTCGAAGGGGGAGGAGGCCTCCGCCGGCTCGTAGAGGCCGGCGGCCTTCTTGGCCATCAGGACCTTTACGTAGGCGTCGTCCAGGCGGGCTTCGCTTAGCTTCCCGGCGCGCACCTGGGCGGCTATTTCCCGGACGGCGGCGCGCGGATCGGCCCTGCCTAAAAGCAGAAGGTCCGCACCGGCTTTCAGAGCCGCGGCGGCGGCCTTAGGCGGCGGGAGGCGGGAGGTTATAGCGCGCATGTCCAGGCTGTCGGTGACGACGAGGCCGCCGAAGCCCAGCTCGCCCTTCAGGAGCCCGGTAAGCACCGCCCGGGAAAGAGTGGCGGGATTCCGGGGGTCCAGGGCGCGGTAGCGGATATGTGCGGTCATGATGGCGGGGATGCCGAGTTCCGCCGCTTTTTTGAAAGGGACCAGATGGGTGGCGTGCAGTTCGGCGGTCGAAAGCGAAATTTCGGGGAGCGTCTTGTGGGAGTCCTGGGCGGCCGCCCCGTGCCCCGGGAAGTGCTTGCCGACCGCGATCACTCCGGCGGCTTTAAGACCGTTGACGATAGCTCCGCCCAGCCTGGCGGCCTCGGCGGGGTCGGAGCCCAGCGAGCGGATGCCGATGATCGGGTTCTTAGGATTGGTGTTGACGTCCAGGACCGGGCCGAAAGCCATGTTTATCCCGGCCCGCTTCAGCTCCTTGCCGGCCAGGTAAAAGAGCGTGGCCGTATTATTCTCGTCGGCGGCCGCGCCCAGCATCATATTGGTGGGGAGTTCGAGCAGGCCCAGCGTGGTGGGAACGTAGACGCTGCCGCCTTCATAGTCCACGGCGATGAAGAGGGGGGTCCTTTCTTTGGAGCCGGCGGCGGCCGCCTGCAGGGTCTCGGTGAGCCGGCGGGTCTCTTCCAGCGAATAGGACCCCCATTGAAGCTGCACGCCGCCCAGCCCGCCGAGGGCCGCCGCGGTAGCCGCGGAGATATCGGAGGCTTCGGCGGAGACGATCAGGAGCTGGGCCGCTCTCTCCTCGATGGAGGGGCCGGCGGCCCGGAGCTGCGCCGCCGGCAGCAGCAGGAAGGCAAGGAGCAGCCGGCGTGAATGTCCCATTGTTCAGCGTAGTGTCTACGGCGCGAACTTGTAGCCGCGGCTGGCGGCCTGTCTGCGGATGGTGTTGATCATGGCCTTGTCAAGCGTGGAGGTCCCGGAAGCGCTCTTCTTTTCTTCCTGCGCGATATAGACTTTGCGCTCGCCCTGCAGCCTGGTTATTTCGTCCTTGAGCTTCTTTCTTTCGGCAAGCTTCCCGTCCAGATACTTGTCCAGGGCCGGCTTATCCATTTTTTTCAGCTCTTCGGGGAGCTGGTCGGCCTTGATGTCCTCTTTCTTCATGGAGCCGCTCTCTACGGCGGAGACCACGTCCCAGGAAGCTTCCGCGGCCGCGGCCGACGGAGCCGCCGCCTTGAAAGCGGCGCGCTCGGCATAAACGGATTTGCCGGCGCCCTGCATCAGGCTGTCGGTTTCCTGTTTGGCCGCCAATTTTCCGCCGGCCCCGGCGCCATAAGCGACGTAAGTGTCGTTGAGCTTCGCGCTGAGCTGGGAGATCTTGTCGTCCTGCGGGGCGGCTATCGCGTAATTCTGCGCCGTCTGGTCTATATTGGCGTAGTCGCTCTCGGCGAGGTCCGCGCCGGCTTTCCATTGTTCGGCCAGGCCCTGCTGCCGGGAACCGCAGTAGATGGTGTTGACGAAGATGTTCTTTTCCTTCGCCTTGAGGACGGCTTCCTGGAAGCTTACGGCTCCCTGCGTGAAAGGCTCGTTCCCGGCTATGAAGATGGTTTTGTACACGTCGGTCTTAGGGCTCCATTTGAGTCCTTCCGCCGCCGCTTTTATCACGGCGCCGCAATACTCGTCGCCGCCATTGGTCTTCAGCGCGAAGAGCTCCCTGGCGACGAGGTCCAGGTCGGTGGTGAACGGCGTGACCTGGCGCAGCCAGCCGCTTTCGCGGGAAAGCGAGGAATTCCCGTACTCGTACAGGGCCACTTCTATCGAGGGCTTGGAGCCGCTTTTCTCGGCGGAGACCAGCTCGTTCACGATCTTCCAGAGCTGGGTCCGGGCCTGGTTGATCAGGCCGTCCATGGAGTTGGAGGTGTCCAGGAGCACGGCCACCTGCACCAGCGGCCTGGCGCCGAAATCCTGCGGGGGCGGCTTGACGGGCGGGGTGACTGCCGCGACGGTATCCTTCCAGGTCTTTTTGACGGAGAGAGAGGAGGCGGCGAGTATCTTCGCGGTCCCGGTCTCGACCACCCGGGCGTTGATCTCCGTCCGGTCTTCCTTCAGGTCGTTAAGGGTGCCCGTGACCAGCGCGTCCGCGCCCAGCATCTTGCCCAGCTTCTTCACGGTCTCCTCGTCGATGGCGCCGGAGGTCTGGAGGTTCAGCTCTCCGAGGACTTTCTTCAGCAGGCCGCGCTCGATAAGCGTTATGTTCCTGTTCTGGGCGAGGGCGGTGGTCAGCCTTTCCTGCACCACGACGGGCCCTTCCGAGGCCTTCCCGCCGGTATAGGGGAATTCCAGCACGGCCAGCTTTATCGCGGGCCGGTCCTTCAGCCCGGCGGCCAGTTTTCCGGCCAGCTTGTCCAGCGGCTGCGCCCGGGCGCCGCCGCAAAATGCGGCGAGGGTAAGAACGGTCAGTACGAGTTTCTTCATAATACGTCTCCAGTGTCCCGCGGCTATCCTGCTTCAAGAATACAAAAGAAACCAAAAAGAATGCAAAACTCTTGCCGTTACATATTAAAAAGATGTAGTTTACTGGATAATGGGTTCGAAACTTCTTTTTTCCCTCTCTGTTGCCGTGCTGCTTTCCGGCTGCGGCAAAAAAGAGGAGCCCGCCTATCGGCAGTCCGCTTTTATCATGAGCGTGCCCGCCTTGGTAAAAGTCTACGGCGCGGACGAGGCCGCCGGCCGGAAGATAGCCGACGCCTTCTTCGCCGAATGGAACCGCATCGACGGCGAGTTCAGCTTCGGCGACCCCGCCAGCATGACCTCGGTGGTGAATAAGAAGGCCTACGGCGAATGGGTGATCGTCGACGACGAATTCCTGCGGCTGCTGACCCTCTCCCTGGACTATTACCGGCTTACCGGCGGGGCCTTCGACATCACCTTCGCGCCGCTCTGGCCCATCTGGAAAGAGGCCGCCTCCACCAGGAAGATGCCGTCCAGGGAGGAGATCTCGAGGGCGCTCACGAACATGGGCTCCGGCTACGTCCAGGTAGACCCCGCCCGCAAGGCGGTGCGGTTCCTCAAGCCCGTGCAGATAAACATGGGCGGCATCCTGCGCGGCTACTGCTTCGTCCGCGCGGCCCGCATTTTGAGGGAGACGGCGCCTCCCTACCGCGTGGAACTGCGGCTGGGCGGCAATATGCTGGCTTACGGCAAAAAGGACTGGCGCTATCCGGTGGCCGACCCGTTCGACGGGGAAAAGGTCTTCGGCAGCTTCGCCTTCGACCAGGGCGTGGTCATGTCCTCCTCCGGCCGCGAGCACTTCGTGCAGATAGAGGGGAAGCTGTATTCCCATATCCTGGACCTCAAGACCGGCTACCCGCTGCCGGATTTCTCCAGCCTGGTGGTCTATTCGCCGAGCCTCGAGAGCGAAAGCTTTCTGGCTTCCGCCGTGCTGGCCGTGATGGGGAAGGAGAAGGCTTTCGCCCTGCTCTCGAAAATGAAGGGAACGGCTGCCGTGTGGATAGACGGCTCCGGGAAGGAGAGCCTGTTCCTCAACGAGTCCAGCGGCGCGAGGTGGGAGAAATAGCCGTTTTCTGTTTCTGTTCCGCTTCCTAACTGTTCAGCGCTGTTGGAGGGTTGGCCGGGGTTTTGTTTCGCGAACCCCTTG
>JACQPH010000017.1 GCA_016207645.1 Elusimicrobiota bacterium | reverse complement strand
GTATTTCTCAGTATGCGCATCCTCTCGACCGATACCCCGTCGTCATTAGTATCCGTCTTGAAAATAACGTCGCCGCTGTTAGCCCTCATAACAGCATTGGCGCCGTTAGCCCGGATATTTAATTCGCCGTTTATGGTCTGGACGAACAAGCCGTTGACGCCCTGCACGGTAAGCTGATTGCCGCTGGCGTCCTGGAGCCCGTGAAGATAGGAATCGTCGGTCCGCCAGTCAAGCTTGCTCCCATGCGTGGGCATTTTAACGCTGCCGGCTACGGTCAGGGCCTCGGTCGGGTCCGTGGTCCCGATACCGACTTTGCCGCCGGTCGAGATCACCAGCCGGTAATTATTGCCCGCGTCCGTGAACCCCGCTATGGCCGGATTGCCGTCGCTGCCGCGGATCGTCACGCTCCCGCCAGCCACTTCCAGCTTAGCCCCGGGACTCTGCGTCCCGATGCCTACATTGCCGCTTGCCCTGGCGATAACCGTATCTCCCGCCTCCTGGATACTTAACGCGGTACCGCCCCCGACAATCCTTATACCGGGCAAGCCGGCGGCATCATTGGAGTGGAGTTCCAATTCAGGCCCGCTTGTGTGTTCGAGGATTATATTGGCGGTTCCCGCGCCGGAAACCTGTAAAGTGCCCAGAGACGGGTTGTCTGTCCCGATACCGACGTTGCCGGCGTCGGAGAGGAGCATGGACAGCGTGGGATCGCTTCCGTCTACGGTGTTGCGTTTGGTGTAGAACCGGAGCTCGCCTTTGGAGAAGGTGTCGGTTCTTTTGAAGATGATCGCGGCGCCGACCGAGGTTTTATTACTGGTGTCGGCGAAACCGATGCCGGCGCCGTTGCCGGTAGTATTGTCCACATTGGTCATCATGATCGCGTAGTTAGCGAGGTCGCCGACGTCGGCCAGCGGATTCCTGAAGTTATATAGTTCCAGAGCCGCGGACGGGGTGTAGCCGGTTCCTATGCCGATGGTGCCGCCCAAAGTGAGCGAGCTTACATACAGCAGACCGGTAGCCGACATGGAACTGACTATATCGCCGGCGCTATTGCGCCAGAGCTGGGCCACGTCGGAAGGGTTGGATCCGCCCGCCAGGACGTCCAGCCGGGCCTGCGGCGCGCCGGTGGAGAGGCCGACGTCGCCGGCGGAGGTGATCCGCAGCCTCTCCGCCAGGCCGGCCGCGTTGGTCGGGGACGTATGCATGACTATCGCCGAGGGAAGAACACCGGAGGCTACGGCCCCATCCACTATCCCGACTATGGACGCTCCCAGCGTCATGCCATCCCCGGCCGTGGCGCTTGTTTGTCCGGCAAAACCTATGCCCGGCAGATAATCACCTGGAACAAGAGCGTTTGGCGTGCTGCTCCAGGCGGCATTTTCCCGTCTTAAGCCGATAAGAGAATACATATTTTTGCTGTTGCCACCGGTCAAACCCGCATGAAAGGCGCCTACCGTGTCGCCCGTGGGGATGACCGCGTTAACCGCGCCTTCATAACCGCTTCCATTGGAGTGTTCGACCGCAAGAGAATTCGCGCCCGTCTTATAAAGGTCGCCATGATCGACAAGCACCGCGCCGGTTCTGGTTCCGGTACCGGTAATTTCCAGGCGCCGGAGCGGCGCCGTGGTCCCGATGCCGACGTCGCCCGCGCTTGTCACCACCAGCCCCGGCGTTTCCCCCGCTCCGACATGCAACAGCCCCTGCGGCGTTGTTGTCCCGATACCGACGTTGCCGGCGGTCGAGATCACCAGCCGGTAATTATTGCCCGCGTCCGTGAACCCGGCTATCGCCGGATTGGCGTCGCTGCCGTGGACCGTCACGCTGCCGCCCGCCACTTCCAGCCGCGCCCCCGGCGCAGTAGTCCCGATGCCGGCATTGCCGGAAGAATCTATGCGCATTTGCTCGATACCCGCCGTGGCGAACCCGAGTACCGGGCCGGCCAAAGCGAATAAACCCGTGTTGGTGTAGCCGGCGAAGCGATAGGCCGGAGCCGAAGCGCCGCCGGGCCCGGCTTCCATTATCCCGCCGCCCGTGGTGAGAACGCTGCCATTGGCTATGGTGAGGTTTCTATTGACCACGCTCAGTCCGCCCGCGCCGGCAAGCTGCATGTAGTTATTGCCGCCCACTCCCAGGTACAGATCCGTCCCGGCAGCCGCGTTCAATACCGTCGTTCCGCCGGTATGCTGTCTAAGCGCGTAATTCGCGTCAACTGTCTGGTCCAGGGCTCCGTTCCCCCAATAAGCGTAGGTAGTCGAAGGCGCCCAGGTGCCCATTTGCGCCGAGCCTTCGCCGCCTACCCCGCTGCCGGCTTTCACAAGCCCGACAACGTCCAGTTTAGCGCCCGGCGCCGTAGTCCCGACTCCGACATTGCCGTTGTTGGTGTAAAGCAGGCCGGACAGGCTTACCCCGCTGGACACCACAAGCCCGTAGTTCCCCCCGCTACCGGCCACCGTCATGCTGGAATAGGTGGTAATAGCCGAGTTGACGGTTATGGAACCCGCGTTCACGATATTAAATGTGGCCATATCCAAGGTCTTGGTGGCCACATGCACCCCCAGGCTGTCGCCGCCGCCTATGCCGCTCAGGCCGGAGCCGTCGCCCACGAATTTGTCGGCCATCATAACCCCGGTGGCGGACATCGAGCCCTTTACCACCCCGTCGGAAGCGCGCCAGATAGTGGCCATGTCCGTATCCGCGGAGCCCGCCGCCAGCACGTCCAGCCGGGCCTGCGGCGCGGCGGTGGAGAGGCCGACGTTGCCGCTGGAACCGTCGAAGAAGGCGAGGGGCTTGGTCTTGCCGTCGTAGATGATCACGTCGCGGAACCGGGTCGTCCCCGCCTGATAACCCACGGGGTTGAAGCGCAAGGCGCCGTCATCGGCATCCGTACTGTATTGCGCTCCTATGGCATAAGGCCAGCCGCCGGCGCCGATAAAAACGCCTCCCTGATACCCGGCGCCGCCGTCGCCGAAGAACGCCGGTCCGAACACGTCCAGCTTCGTCCCGGGCGCCGCCGTGCCGATACCGACTTTGCCGGTTTTGTCGATTCTCATTCGTTCGTTGGCGCCTGTGCCGAGATAATGAGTGCGGAATATCAGTTCATGGCTGCCGTCGCCGGGATTAACGATCCCGATCCCGGAAGATCCGTCATCGACGCCGCCCCAGGTGCCGTTGCTTGCCGTACGGCCCCAAAAACGGGTATCGGCGGTTTGCCAGTCGCCCAAAGCAATACTGCCCTCGACGTGCAGCTTCTGAGTCGGCCCCGCGGTCCCGATGCCGACTTTGCCGTTCATGACGAAGACGTTGGTGCTGAAGGTGACACCCGCGGCGGTCGTGGTGATGGAGCTGACGGTCAGCGTGGAGACGCCGACTATATCAAAACCAGCCATGTTCAGCGTGGCGGTGGCCGTGTGGTCGCCCAGGTCGTCGCCGGCGGCAGGGTAAAGCACGCCGGTGGCCGACATGGACGACACTATGGTGCCGTCTGAGTTGCGCCAGATCTGCGTGAAATCGGTGCCCAGGGTGCCGGCGCCCAGCACGTCCAGCCGGGCCTGCGGCGCGCCGGTGGAGAGGCCGACGTTGCCGGAGAAGAAGCCGCCGCCGTTCACCTGCAGGTCCATTGTGGCGTCGTCGAAGGCTCCGTTATGCCCGGTGATGTAAAACCTTGGCGTGGCGGCCTTGGGCCGATACACCAGATAAGCGTTCCGCACGTCCAGCCCGGCAAACATCAACCGTCCGGTGTCGTCGACGGGACCGTAGCCTGAGACGCCGGTGCGGTCGCCCAAATACAGCAGCGTCGTGTTCTTGACGCCGGGAGACAGGAACAGGCTCCCGCTCAAGGCCAGATTCGCGCGGGAGTCGTTATAGCCCCCGCTGGCGGCCGTCAGGTAGAACAGGGGCGACGCGGACACACCGGCGGGGCCGCCGCTGTTATGGTTGGGATAGTAGGAAAGATAGCCGTGGTAGAAATCGGCGCCCCAGAACTTGAGCCGCGCCGAACTCACATTGGTGGGCACGGCCGCCGTGTCGCCGATCTCCATGGTGTCGGAATCGTCGAGGGCGGCCAGGTCGCCGATGCGTACCGCGCCCTTGACCTCCAGAGGCCTGGCCGGGCTCGCCGTCCCGACGCCGACGTTGCCGCTCACTGTGACAGAACTTACGGTCAGCAGGCCGGTGGCCGTCATGGAGGCGGTTACCAGCCCGGAAGAGTTGCGCCAGATCTGGGCCACGTCCGAAGGAGTGGAGCCCGCCGCCAGCACGTCCAGCCTGGCCTGGGGAGCCCCGGTGGAGATGCCTATGTTGCCGGTATTCCTGGAGACGCGCATCCTCTCGACCGATACCCCGTCGTCATTGGTATCCGTCTTGAAAATAACGTCGCCGCTGTTAGCCCTCATAACGGCATTGGCGCCGTTAGCCCTGATGTTCAATTCGCCGTTAATGGTCTGCACGAACAAACCGTTGACGCCTTGCAGGGTAAGTTGATTGCCGCTGGCGTCCTGGAGCCCGTGTAGTAAGGTGTCGTCGGTACGCCAATCGATCTTACTGCCATGCGTCGGCATCTTAAGGCTGCCGGCGACGGTCAGGGCTTCGGTAGGGTCCGTGGTCCCGATACCGACTTTGCCGCCGGTCGAGATCACCAGCCGGTAATTATTGCCCGCATCCGTGAACCCCGCTATGGCCGGATTGGCGTCGCTGCCGTGGACCGTCATGCTGCCGCCCGCCACTTCCAGCCGCGCGCCCGGCGCCGCAGCCCCGATCCCGACGTCGCCGGCGCCCGTCAGGACAAACTTTGAAAGTCCATCCGCCTGGAAGTTCATGAGATCGCCCGAGAATCCCGAGGCGTTGGCTCCAAGGTAGGTCCCGTTCGCCGAGCCTCCGGAGAGGTTCGCGGTTCCCAGCGTGAGCAGCGCCAGCGCGCCGCTGGCCGGCGGGACGCTGTTGACGAGGACCCGGCTTGCGGACCCCGGCTGGAGGAGGATCTGGCTCGCGGCGGGAGGGTTGTTCCCGACGTAGATCGAGCCGTTGGCCTCAAAGGTGAGGCCGCCGCCCGAATCCAGCCGCAGCGCCCCCTGCTCCGTGCCTCCGAAAGTAAAGGAAACCCGGCTCTGCCCCCCCGAGGTGACGGTGTTGTTAAGCTGCAACACCGGCGTGGAAACGTCGGGGTTCGTGAAGTTCATGTGGAGCGGCGCGGCCGGATTCGCCGTGCCGATGCCGACATTGCCGTTGGTCAGAACGGCCAGAGTCGAGCCGGCCACCGTAAAAACAGCGTCGTTTCCGGTCAGGCCGGAAGCGGTAATGGTCATGGAAGACGCGTTAAAGATAGCCTTGCCAGCCATGTCCAGGTGCGCGGTGGCCGTGTGGTCGCCCAGGTTGTCTCCGGGGCCTATAAATCCGGTAACCGTCAGCACGCCTGTGGCCGACATCGAACCGACGACAGTCCCGCCGGAATCCCGCCAGATCTGGGCCATGTCGGTCGGCGCGGAGCCCGCCGCCAGCACGTCCAGCCGGGCCTGGGGAGCGCCGGTGGAGAGGCCGACATTGCCGGTCTCGTCGATAGCCATGCGCGTCGACAACGAGTTCATGCCGGGTGAGGTTTTAAACCTCAGTCCACCCTTAAAATAGGACGCGCCGTCGGTGTCGTAAGCTGTGATCGCGGCGTATGGACTGTTGTTCCAGGCGCCGTCGCCGAATGAAATGCCGCCCTGATTGCCCAGACCCTGGGGGATGTCGATATACAGCCCGGATCCGACATTGTTCCCCGCCGAGTCCGCCAGAGCCGAGTCCGCGGTGACGACGTTCAAATAGGGCCCGGATTGGTTCCAGGCCTGCATCGTCACCCGGGTTGCGCCGCCGATGTCGTTCAATAGCAGCGCCGGGTAACTCGAATTCTGCTGAAAATCCACGACCTGGGTCCCGGCGTCATTTAACATCCTGAGGAAATCTCCGCTGCCGTTAAAATTCCTCAAGGTGGCCAGATACTCGGCTGAGTTGCCGGCTACATGCAGCAGGGTGGACGGCGCCGTCGTCCCGATGCCGACGTTGCCGGAGGTCGAGATCACCAGCCGGTAATTCCCGCCCGCGTCCGTGAACCCGGCGATGTCCGGATTGGCGTCGCTGCCGTGGACCGTCATGCTGCC
>JACQPH010000018.1 GCA_016207645.1 Elusimicrobiota bacterium | reverse complement strand
ACGCCATCCACTTCGAGGGGAAAGGCGTGCTGCCGCTGAAGGTGCGCTCCATGGTGGGACTCATCCCGCTGCTGGCCGTCTGCGTGCTGGACGCCGGGGTGCTTAAGAAATTCCCCGGCTTCGCCAAGAGGCTGCTCTGGTTCCGGGAAAACCGCAAGAAGCTCGAAAAACAGCTCATCATAGAGAAGCTGGAGGGGGAGGAGAAAATACTGCTCTCCCTGGTTAAAAGGGACCGCCTGGCTAAGATCCTGGAGAAGCTGCTGGCTGAGGGCGAATTCCTGGCGCCGGGCGGCATAAGGGCGCTGTCCAAGTTTCACGAAGAGACCCCTTTTACGCTTAACGTTAACGGCGAGACTTATTCCATCGGCTACCAGCCGGGGGAATCGGACAGCGGCCTGTTCGGCGGCAATTCCAACTGGCGCGGCCCCGTGTGGCTGCCGCTCAATTACCTGCTGATAAAAGCCCTTATGGGCTATCACAGTTATTACAAGGATACGCTGACGGTTGACTATCCGGCCGGTTCCGGCGTAAAGAAATCTTTGGGAGAGGCGGCCGTGGAAATAGCCCGGCGCAATGTCGGCGTCTTCGCGCTGGATGGGCGGGGCAGGCGGCCGGTACACGGCGGCGACCAATTCTACGGGAGCGGCGCGGACAGGGACCTGGTGCTGTTCTATGAATATCTGCACGGCGACAATTCGCGCGGAGTGGGGGCCAGCCACCAGACCGGCTGGACGGCCCTGGTGGCCAAGCTCATAGACGACTGCGCCATGCACGACGAGCTGTTAAAAGGAGGGGGAAATGCGGAGAAATAACAAAAAGACGATTTATTTCATAGGCGGCGTCGCAGCCGCTGCGCTGGCGGTTTTGCAGGCCGCTCCCGCCGCGGCTTTCGACCGGTCCCACGCGGCTTTCGATAAAGTGGTCAAACAGGGCCTCAACGCCGGGAGGTTCGATTATAAAAGCCTGAAGGCCGCGCCCGCGCCGCTGGAAGATTATCTCAGGGAGTTCGCCGCCGTTAAGCCGGCGGACTACGAAGCCTGGCCCCGTGCCGACAAGATAGCGTTCTGGCTGAACGCCTACAACGCCTTCACTATAAAGGCCATCATCGACCATTACCCCATAAAGTCCAACTGGAAAGCCTCGCTTCGCTACCCGAAGAACAGCATAAGACAGATATCAGGCGTATGGGACGAACTGAAGTTCGCGGCGGCGGGCCGGGAACTTACGCTCAACGCTATAGAACACGAGATCCTGCGCAAGGAGTTCAAGGACCCGCGCGCGCATATGGCGCTGGTCTGCGCCTCCATCGGCTGCCCGGAGCTGCGCGCGGAGGCCTATACCGGCGCCGCGCTGGACGCGCAATTGGACGACCAGACCCGGCGGTTCCTCGCGAACCCGGCTAAGTTCCGCATAGACCGCGAGGCGGGGAAAGTTTATTTCTCGCCTATCTTCAAGTGGTTCGCGGAGGACTTCAAGCCCGACGCCGCGGCGTTCATAGCCGGCTACCTGGGCGCCGAAGACGCCGCTTATCTGAAGGGCGGTAAATTCAAGCTCTCCTACCTGGACTATGACTGGTCCCTGAACGAGCGGGAGACCGCGGCTAAAACCAGGTAGGCCGGAGCTGGAGAAACAGGGAAACATGAAAAAGCTAAAAGTAATTCTGATACTCGCTGCCATAATAGCGGCCGTGGCGCTGCTGCGCAGTTTAGGGATACAAGAACATATCCCGCAGTTCCGCGATTATATAGCCGGGCTGGGGAACTGGGGCTATATAGTGTTCATCGCCGCCTACGCCGTATTCACCGTGCTGGCGCTGCCCGGCTCGGCCATGACGGTGATAGCCGGGGCCATTTTCGGCTCGCTCGCCGGGGTGCTGGTGGTGAGCGCGGCCTCCACGCTGGGGGCTGGGCTCTCCTTCCTGGCGGCGCGCTACCTGGCGCGCGAGCGCGTGGCCGCCTGGCTGGCCGGCAACGAGAAGTTCCGCAGGCTCGACGAACTGACGGCGAAGCACGGCGAGGTTATAGTGGCCGTAACCCGGCTGGTACCCGTCTTCCCGTTCACGCTGCTCAACTACGGTTTCGGCCTTACCAAGATCCGCTTCGGCACCTACCTGTTCTGGTCCTGGCTGTGCATGCTGCCCGGCACCGTGCTTTACGTGGTGGGGGCCGACATTTTTACCAAGGCCATAGAAACCGGCAAGGCGCCGCTGCCGCTGATAATCTTCGTCCTGGCGGTGGCGGTTATCCTCACATTAGTGGCTAAAAAAGCCGCCGGCATAATAAAGGAAGAGAAGGGGATAAAATGAAATACGATTATCACGCTATAGTTATCGGGGCGGGTTCGGGCGGGCTGGTGGCGGCGGCCGGCTGCGCCAGCTTCGGCGCGCGGGTGGCGCTTGTGGAGGGCAGCCACATGGGCGGCGACTGTCTCAACGCGGGCTGCGTGCCCAGCAAGGCCTTCCTGCGCTGCGCGCACGCCGCCGCGGCTGCCCGGGAGCTGGCCCGCTTCGGCGTGACCGCGCGCGTGGAAGGCGTGGACTTGGAGAAGACCATGGCCCGGGTGGCCTCGGTGATAGGCGAGGTGGCCCCGCGCGATTCCGAGGAGCGCTTCCGCGGCCTCGGCGTGGACGTCTTCCGCGCCGCCGGTTCGCTTCTGGACGCGCATACAGTGAAGGCTGGGGATAAGGTGATCACCGGCAAGTACATAGTGATTGCCACGGGCTCGGAGCCTTTGGCGCCGGCCATCCCCGGTCTGGACGGGGTGAAGTATTATACCAACCGCGACATTTTCACGCTTAAGACGCTGCCAAAAAAGCTGCTGGTGCTGGGCGCGGGCCCCATCGGGCTGGAACTCGGCCAAGCCTTCCGGCATCTCGGCAGCGAAGTCGAGATACTGGACCGCGCTATAGGTCTTTTCGGCAAGGACGACCCGGAAGTCGGGCCGCTGATGCTGGAGGTCCTCAAGAAGGGCGGCCTGGTCTTCCACGACGGGGCGAAGATCCTCGGCGTGGAAAAGTCCGCCGCCGGCATCACTCTTAAATTTGAGCGCGAGGGTAAGGCGCTGGAAGCGACCGGAGACGCGCTGTTGGTGGCGTTGGGCCGTAAGCCGGTCACCGCAGGCCTGGGCCTGGAGGCCGCCGGCGTGGAGCTGAACGAGCGCGGCTACATAAAGACCGACGCGCGCCTGCGCACCACCGTGCCCCATATCTACGCCTGCGGCGACTGCACGGGGCCTTTCCTGTTCACCCATTCGGCGGGTTACCAGGCCGGCATAATTATCCGCAACATAGTGCTGGGCCTGCCGGCCAAAGTGGATTACCATAATATCGCCTGGACCACCTATACGCGGCCCGAGGTGGCGCACGTGGGCCTTACCGAGCAGGAAGCCGCGAAGGCCGGGCTGCTGCGGGACAAGGTGCTGGTCCCTCTCGCCGAGAACGACCGGGCCATGGCCGAAGAGGACCGCGCCGGCTTCCTTAAATTCATTGTCGGGCCCGGGGGCCGGCTGCTGGGCGCCACGCTGGTGGGCGAGAAGGCGGGCGAGATGATAGGCGCGGCTTCGCTCGCCGTCACCAACAGGCTCAAGGCCACCGCCTTCGCCTCGGTGGTTTTCTCCTACCCGACGGAGGCCGAGATCTTCAAGACCGCCTCCTACGAGTATATGAAGCGTGGCTTCAAACCGTGGATGAAAAATATCGTGAAATCCCTGCTGCTGCGCGACACCGCGGCCGGCAGGAAGGAGGAGTAATGGCCTGGATAGAAGTGATAGAACCGGAGCGGGCGGAGGGGAAGTTAAAAGAGATCTACGACGAGACCCTGCGCAGCCGCGGGGCGCTGGCCGCCGTGCACAAGATACACAGCCTGCACCCCGAAAGCCTGACAGCCCACATGGCGCTTTACATGACGCTGCTCTACGGCAAGTCGCCGCTGCTGCGCCGCGAGCGCGAGCTGATAGCGGTGGCGGTGTCGCGCGCCAACGGCTGCCCTTACTGTATCGGCCACCATTCGGACGCCTTCGCCCGTTACGAGAAGGATCCCGTCAGGGTTGAAGCCGCCAAGGAAGGGCGCTGGGAGGAATTCCCCGCCAACGAAGCCGCGCTCTGCCGCTACGCCGATAAGCTCACCCGCGCGCCCTCGGCTTCCTCCGAGGCCGACGTGGCGGCCCTGCGCGCCGCCGGTTACGGGGACCAGGCCGTGCTGGATGCGGCCCAGATAGCCGCCTACTTCAACTTCGTCAACCGCCTGGTGCTGGGCCTGGGAGTGCACCTGGAAGAGGGAGCGGAAAGAGAAGGCTTCAAGTATTGAATAATAACGAGGTTTATCATATGAACGCATTTTTGAACGTGCTGGAAAAGAACAGGATCGGAAGAAGCGCCATTAGAAGGGCCGGGCTGACGACGCTGCAGGTGAATATGGGGGATCTCTGCAACCAGAGCTGCGCGCATTGCCATATAGAGGCGTCCCTTAAAGGCAAAAAGGTAATGTCGCGCAAAGTTGTGGACGAGATCCTGGCTTTTCTGAAAGCCAATAAGCTGAAAACTCTGGATATCACCGGCGGGGCCCCGGAATTGAACCCTCATTTCGAATATCTGGTCGGAGCCGCCCGGCCTCTGGTCGGCGAGCTTATAGTCAGGTCCAACCTGACGGTACTGCTGGAACAGGGCAAGGAACACCTGCCGGAATTCTTCAGGGCGAACAGGGTGCACCTTATCTGTTCGCTGCCATGCTATACGAAAGAGAACGTGGACCGCCAGCGCGGAGCGGGGGTTTTTGAAAAAAGCATTAAGGCCCTGAACCTGCTCAATCAGCAGGGCTTCGCCGGGAGCCGCGAGCTTCAACTGGACCTGGTCTACAATCCCCTGGGCGCTGACCTGCCCGGCGCGCAGGAGGCCCTGCGGGCGGATTACACAAAAGCGCTGGAAGCTAACTACGGCATCAGCTTCAACAGGCTTCTGACAATAACCAATGTGCCGATAAAAAGGTTCGGGGACAGTCTTAAAGCTAATAATGAGGCGGAGGAATATTCGCAGCTGCTTGAGAACAGTTTCAATCCCTCAACGCTGGCTACCCTGATGTGCCGCACTTTTTTAAGCGTCGGGCACGACGGGAGAGTTTATGACTGCGACTTCAACCTGGCCCTGGGCTACGCCCTTGAAGACGCGGATGGCGGCAGTATGACCATCGGCGAACTGGACCCCCGTGAACTGGAGGGGCGGGAAATAATGACCGGCGGACATTGCCTGGCCTGCACCGCGGGGAGCGGCTCCGGCTGCCAGGGCGCTTTGACCGGTGAAAGCGCCTGTCCCAGGGTAAACGACAAAAAGGACGCGAAGGAAACCGTTAAGGAGTACTACGGCAAGGTGCTCAAGACCGGGAAAGACCTTAAAACAAGCGCCTGCTGTTCGGTAGAAACTTTCCCGGAACCGGTAAAGACCGTACTTAAAAACATCGAACCTGAAATATTGGCTAAATTTTACGGCTGCGGCTCCCCTATCCCTCCGCTGCTGGAAGGACGCAAGGTCCTGGACCTGGGCTCCGGCACGGGCCGCGACGTATACATAGTGTCCTCTCTGGCCGGGGAAACCGGGTTCTCCACCGGTATAGATATGACGGAGGAACAACTGGCGGTCGCGGAAAAGCATAAGGCCGCCCAGATGAAGCGCTTCGGTTTCAGGCGCTGCAATGTGGCTTTTAAAAAAGGTTATATCGAGGACCTGAAAGAAGCCGGTATCGGGGACTCTTCCCAGGACGTGGTTATTTCCAACTGCGTGATCAATCTCTCGCCCGAGAAGCGCAAGGTGTTCTCGGAAATATTCCGTGTGCTGAAGCCGGGCGGGGAGCTTTATTTTTCCGACGTGTTCGCCGACAGGCGCGTGCCCGAAGAGGTGAAGAGCGACCCGGTGCTCTACGGCGAATGCCTGGGAGGGGCCCTGTACATAGAGGACTTCCGCCGTATCCTGCGAGAGGCGGGCTGCCCCGATTACCGGGTGGTCTCCACGCGCAAATTGACAGTGGACGATCCCAGGCTGGCCGCCGCCCTGGGGAATATCGCTTTTTATTCCATGACCATCCGGGCCTTTAAGCTGGCGGACCTCGAGGATATCTGCGAGGATTACGGCCAGGTTGCGTATTACCAGGGCACTATCCCCTATCACCAGCATCAGTTCGCCCTGGACGACCACCACCTGTTCATCGCGCATAAACCGATGCTGGTCTGCGGGAATACCGCGGCTATGTTAAGCGGCACCCGCTATGGGAAACATTTCAGGGTCGTGGGTGATACGGCGGTGCATTACGGCGCTTTCCCCTGCGGCCCCGCCCCGCGAAAAGACGGGGAGGCGGGCGGCGGAAGCTGCTGCTGAAGCTGGCGCTTAAGCGGCGCTCCTCAAAATGCTCGGGCGGGGCCGCCCCCAGCGCGGGATAGCCCGCGAACTTAAAATAAGCCTGTGTAAAATAACCCGCGGTTCGAAAATACTCAAGAGCCGCGGCTCGGTGACAAAAACGCTGATCGAGGATCATTTATGAATAACGGAACACGACCGCATTCATAAATGTTCTCCTTACAACCGGAGGCAGGATCAGAGTTTATACCCCAGCACCTTGCCCATGGCGCGCAACTGCGCTATCAGCTCCTTAAGCTGCGCCGGCAACAGCGACTGCGGCCCGTCGCAGAGCGCCTCGTCGGGCCGGTCATGCACCTCTATCATCAGGCCGTGCGCGCGCACGGCCGCCGCGGCCCGCGACAGCGGCGCCACCTTGTCCCTGAGCCCGGTGGCGTGGCTCGGGTCCACCAGCACCGGCAGATGGCTGAGCTTCTGTACTACCGGAACGGCGTTGAGATCCAGCGTGTTGCGCGTATAGTCGGTGAAAGTCCTTATGCCGCGCTCGCAAAGCATTACCTGGCTGTTCCCTTCGGCCAGTATGTACTCCGCCGACATCAGCCACTCGTCGATGGTGGCCGCCATGCCGCGCTTGAGCAGGACCGGCTTGTCCAGCCGCCCGGCCTCGCGCAGCAGCGAGGAATTAGTCATGTTCCTCGCCCCGATCTGTATGATATCGGAATATTTGTACACGGCCTCCAGCGACTCCAGATCCAGCGCCTCGGTGATAACAGGCAGGCCGGTCTCCTTGCGCGCCGCGGCCAGTATCTTCAGAGCAGGCAGGCCCAGGCCCTGGAAGGCGTAAGGCGAGGTCCGGGGTTTGAATGCGCCGCCGCGCAGGATATGCGCGCCGGCCTTTTTGACCTTCCTGGCTATACGCAATGTCTGCTCCTCGCTTTCCACCGCGCATGGCCCGGCGATGATGACCAGGGTGTCCGACCCTATGGCGAGACCTCCCTGTTTCAGATGAATAACGGTATCGGCGCGCTTAAAATCCCTCCCGGCCAGTTTGTACGGTTTGGAGACCGTCACCGCCTGTTTTACGCCGGGCAGCACTTCAAAGAGGCTCGGGTCCAGCGGCCGGGGATTGCCGGTGATTCCTACGGCCGTGCTGCTGACTCCGGGCAGCACGTGCGCCTTGAAGCCCATCTTCCTGATGTGCCTGACCACCCCCGAAAGCTGCTCCTTCGTATGGGCCACGTTCATCACTATAAGCATATCGTTCTCCTTAATCCCCGCAGCGCGCGGACCATCGCCGAGGCGGCGGCCCGTATCAGGCGGGCCGCCCGCGCCGGGGAGCGGCCCTCCGTCAGTTTCACCAGCGCGCTGCCGACCACCACGCCGTCGGCATGCCGCGCCGCGGCCCGGACCTGCTCCGGGGTGGAGATGCCGAAACCGACCGCGACTGGTTTGCGGACCTTCCCTCTCAGGCGCTTCAGCCCGGCGGCCAGGGCGGCCGGCAGTTTAGCGCGCTCGCCGGTCACACCGAGCCTTGAGACATAATATACGAAACCGGTGGAGGCCCGGCCGATAAGCTCCATGCGCGCGGCCGAAGTGGTGGGAGAGGCCAGGAAGATCGCGGCTATGCCGCGCTCGTCCAGACGCCTGCGGTATTCGCCGGCCTCCTCAGGGGGCAGGTCCACGGTCAATACGCCGTCTATCCCGTTCTCTTCCGCCTTCTTCGCGAACGCTTTCAGGCCGAAGCGCAGCAGGGGATTGAAATACGTGAACAGTACTATAGGCACTTTGCCGCCGCCGCGGCGATAGTGTCCCGCGAATTCCAATATCCGCCCGAGCGTGGCGCCGTTTTTAAGCGCCCGCTGCGCCGAACGCTGATTGACCGGCCCGTCGGCCATCGGATCGGAGAAAGGCACCCCGAGTTCCACGATATCGGCACGGGCCGATTCCAGCGCGCGCAGGAACAGCCGGGTGGCCGCCAGCGTCGGGTCTCCCGCGGTTATATAGGGGATGAAAGCGGCGCGGCCGCTTTTGCGCAGGGATTTCATAAGACCGGCCAGACCGCGGCGTCCGTTCATCCGTTTTTACCCCGCTTTGCCTCGCGCACCGTATCAATATCCTTGTCGCCCCGCCCCGAAAGGTTCAGCAGTACGATCTTCCGCGCGGGCATCCGCGGCACGCGCTTCATCGCGTACGCCACGGCATGCGCGCTCTCCAGCGCCGGCATCAGCCCCTCGCTGCGGGTCAGAAAATCAAAAGCGCGCAGGGCTTCCCTGTCCGTTACGGAGACGTAGGCGGCGCGGCCGGTCCTGAACAGATACGCGTGCTCCGGCCCGACCGCCGGATAATCCAGGCCCGCCGAGACGCTGTGCGTTTCGCGGACCTGGCCGTCCCTGTCCTGCAGGATATAGGTGCTTGTGCCGTGCAGCACCCCCGGCGAACCGCCGGCCCGCGCCGCGAACCGTGCGGCGTGGCGCAAAGTGTTCACCCCTTCGCCTCCGGCTTCCACGCCGGCCATTTCGACCTTTTTGTCGCCAAGGAAGGCCGAGAACAGGCCTATAGCGTTGCTGCCGCCGCCTACGCAGGCTATCAGCAGGTCGGGAAGTCTGCCTTCCGCCGCCAGTATCTGCGCCCGCGCCTCCCGGCCTATAACGCTCTGGAAGTCCCTTACGATGGACGGGTAAGGATGCGGACCCAGCGCCGAACCCAGAATATAATGCGTCGTCCTCACAGTGGAAACCCAGTCGCGCATCGCCTCGTTGATGGCGTCCTTTAAGGTACGGCTGCCGGAATTCACCGGGACCACCTCCGCTCCCAGCAAACGCATGCGGAATACGTTCAGCGCCTGGCGCTCCATATCCTTCGAGCCCATGTAAACGGTGCATTTCAGGCCGAAGCAGGCGGCCGCGGTCGCGGCGGCCACGCCGTGCTGGCCGGCGCCGGTCTCGGCGATGACCCGCGTCTTGCCCATACGCCTGGCCAGCAGCGCCTGGCCTATGGCGTTGTTGATCTTATGCGCGCCGGTATGCGCCAGGTCTTCGCGTTTCAGATATATCCTGGCGCCGCCCAGCGCCCCGGTCATCCGCGCGGCATAGGTAAGAGGGGTGGGCCGGCCGACGTAATTCTTCAGCTGGTATTTCAGCTCCTTCTGCGCGGCCGGATCGGCGCGAAAGCGCATATAGGCCCGGCGCAGTTCGTGAAGCGGGCCCATCAGCGTCTCGGGCGCGTAACAGCCGCCGAATTCCCCGAATCTCCCGGTCAAAGCGGAATATTTCCTCATCGGTTCTCTCCGTCAAAACGCCGTACCGCGTCCAGAAAAGCGCGCAGCAGTTCCGGGTCCTTTTTGCCGGGCGCCGACTCCACCCCGCCCGCCACATCCACTCCCCAGGGACCTGCGGCGCGCAAGGCTCCGGCCACGTTCTCCGGGGTAAGCCCCCCGGCCAGCATGGTCCTGGT
>JACQPH010000022.1 GCA_016207645.1 Elusimicrobiota bacterium | reverse complement strand
GCTGCCCTTATTATGTGTGCACAGCAAAAAGGAGGCTGGCACCTTTTTAGGGGCCCCCTTTCCGCAACGGGTGCTCAGGGGCATGCCGCGGCCGCACCCTCCAGCAGCTGAGTAATTACAATAACTTTAGAAAGGATACCCTATCTTTATGATCGCGTTCGTGCCCTCGGAACCGTAGGCCAGGTCCACCGTGGCCACCAGCTGCGGGCGGATCACCAGGCGCGCCGAGATCCCGGGCCCGTACTTCAGGTCGCGGGCGCGGAGGTCGGAAACCCTGCCGAACACCGTTCCAACGTCGAGAAAAGGCGCTATCTCCGTCTCGCTGATGAACTTCAGGAACGGGGTCTTCGAGAGCGTGATGCGCTCCTCTATATTGAAAACGAACTTGCCGCGGTCGGTGAAGCGGCCGTCGCCCGCCATGCGCAGGCCGGTGCTTTCCCCCAGCTGCGGCATGGCGTAAAAGGGGAGGACGTCGCCGCGCTGGAACTGCAGCAGGTAATGGACGGCCGTGACGAAGCGGCCCCGCTTCCTGTGGTTGAAATAGTTCTTCAGCTGGAAGGCGTAGGTGCGGTACTCGAAGCCGGAGCCCAGCTTTTTATTGGAATAGAGGACCGAGGCGCTGGCATAGGTGCCTACCTTCGGCAGGTAGGGATGGTCGGTGTTATCGTACACCAGCGAGACGCGGTTGGTCAGGAAGCGGTCGCGGTCGACGGCGCCGGCGTAGGCGGCGGGGAAGAGCTCGCCCAGCCGGCCGTTGCCGACGGGACCCTTTTGTATCCTCTTTACGTAATCCGAGGTGTTGAGGTTGATGAACAGTTCCTTTCCGAGCGGCACGTCCAGGATGATCTCCGCGCCGGTCATCTGTAGCGCGTAATTCGCTTTATTCCCCCGCCCCGAGTTTATGCCGAAGCCGTAGAAGGACGGCTTGCCGGTGACCCAGTGCTTGGCCTCCAGGCTCAGGCGGAAGCCGGAGGAGAAGACGCTGGGCGTGTAATAGTACGACATCAGCTCCCGCTCGACGCGCTCGGAGCGGGAGGCGCGCAGGATGAAATAGCGCTTTTCGTCGGGAAAGATGTAATGGCGGTAGGTGAAGGTGGTCCGCAGGTTCTCGTTGTAGCTGGCCGACGGGACTATGACGGACTTGAGGTCGCCGTTCTTTCTGTCCTTTATAGCTATCACCGGCATCATGCCGAAGCTGGGGCCGAGGTCCTTGCTGGAATCCACCACGGGGAAGGGTATGATGGGGCCGTTGGGCGTGTCGATGGTGATGGCGCTGAGCAGCCTGGCCAGCAGGCCTTCCTTCGGGACCGGGCGGTCCACCGTTCTCAGAATGTCCTCCCTGGTCTTCGGCTCGGTTTTCACCAGCTCTTCCTTGGCCTTGGGGCCCGGCTTGACGAGTTTGCGCTTCTTCGGCGGCTGCGCCCCTGTGGCGGAGGCGGCGCAGAGAAGGAGAGCGAGGCAAAGGCAGGAGAAACTCTTTGGCATGGGTACCGTGTCGGCGCGCCGGGCGAAGCCCGCAGGGGCGCTACTTGATGAAGTTCAGGGCTTTTACTATCGGCATCTTCCTGCCGTAGCCGAAGGACTTCTCGGTCACCTTCAGGGCTATCGGCAGCTGCTTGCGCTTGTATTCGCTGGCTTCCAGGCGGCGCAGGATCGAGAGCACCAGCTCCCGCCCGAAACCGCGGCCTACTATCTCCGAGGGGGTCCGGTTCTCCTCCAGGTAAAGACGGAGTATCTCGTCCAGCGTCTCATAGGGCGGCAGGTCGTCCTGGTCCCTCTGCCCAGGCTTCAGCTCCGCCGTGGGCGGCCTGGCGATTATAGCGGGTGGTATCACTTCCCCCCCGCGGTTCAGATAGGCGGCCAGCCGGTAGACCTCGGTCTTGAAAAGGTCCGCTATGGGGGCGAGCGCCCCGGCGGTGTCGCCGTAGAGGGTGCAGTAGCCGACCGCTATCTCCGACTTGTTGCCGGTGGCCAGCGTCAGCCAGCCGTTGGCGTTGGAGAGCGCCATCAGAAGGCTGCCGCGCGACCGGGCCTGCAGGTTCTGCATGGTGAGCGAAACTCCGCTTTCGGCGCCGCCGGCTCCCAGCCCGCCGAGGAAAGCCCCGTAGATGTCCTTTATCGGTATGGTCCTGGTCTTTATGCCGAGGTTGCGCGCCAGGCGCAGCGCGTCCTCGGAGCTTTGCCCGGAGGTATATTCCGAAGGCATCAGCACGCCGGTGACGTTCTCCGGTCCCAGGGCGGCGGCGGCCAGGGCGGCGACCACGGCGGAGTCTATGCCGCCGCTCAGCCCGAGCACGGCCTTGCCGAAGCCCAGCTTGCGGAAATAATCCTTTATCCCCAGGGTCAGGGCCGCGCAGATCTCGGCGGTTTCGCCGCCGGAACCGGACCCGTACTGCCCGGCGGCCGGCCTTCCCGGTGAGCCGGGGGCTTCGGTGTCTACCAGCACCAGGTCCTCGCCGAAAGCCTTCGCCATCGCCGTCAGCTTCCCCGACGGCGAAAGCGCGAAGCTGTTCCCGTCGAAGATCAGTTCGTCGTTCGCGCCGGCCTGGTTGGCGTAGATGATATGGGCCCGCATCTTTTTCGCGAGACCCGAGAGTAGCCTGTGGCGCAGCGCGCTTTTGCCGCGGTAGAAAGGGGAAGCGGAGATATTTATCACTATGGAGGCTCTCGCCGCGCACAGGGTCCCGGCCGGGTTGTTGCGGTAGAGCAGGCGGCTGGGCAGCAGGGCGGTGCCGGCCCAGATGTCCTCGCAGACGGTAAGGCCGATTACCGCCCCCCCGAACTTTATCGGCTTGTTCTCCGCTGCGGGCTCGAAGTAGCGGGCTTCGTCGAAGATGTCGTAGGTGGGCAGCAGGGACTTATGCCGCACGGCGGCTATCCTCCCGCCGCGCAGCAGCGCTATGGAGTTGTGCAGCGGCTTGCCTTTCTTCGCCGGGTTGCGGTCCACGTAGCCGACGGCCAGCGCCACCGGGAGCTTCAGCGCCGCGAGGGCTTTCAGCGCCTTCAGGTTCTCGTCGATGAAATTTTTCTTTTCCAGCAGGTCCAGCGGCGGGTAGCCGGTGAGCGCCAGTTCCGGGAAGACCGCCAGGTCCGCGCCCAGGGCCTGCGCCGCGCGGGCGAAATCCTCTATCAGCCGGGAGTTGCCGGGAATGTCCCCGACTTTGGGGTTGACCTGCGCTATGGCTATTTTCATGAGGTTCCGCGCCTGCCGCTCATATGAAGTATAGAAAATATGCGGCCGCGGTGTAAAAAACCGCGTTGAAGCGGGGAGGGACTATATGATATCATAGTAGCCGTTGGCCGTCTGATGGGCATAGCCCCTGGCCGTCTGAAGAGCATAGCTCTTGATACGGCATGACCATAGGTCTAATACGGCACTGGCATAGCCCAGAAATCCTGCCCCTGGAGGGCGGGAAAAGAAACGAATAGTACCTTAAAACGGAGGAATAGCAAAATGTTGAACGTATCGATGAAAAGCATGTTGGAAGCCGGGGTCCATTTCGGTCACCAGACCTACAGGTGGAACCCCAAGATGGCGCGCTACATCTTCGGAGAGCGCAACGGGATACACATCCTGGACCTTCAGAAGACCGTGAAGGAGATCAAGAAGGCCTATACCTTCGTCAAGGACAGCGCCAAGGCCGGCAAGACCTTCCTGTTCGTCGGCACCAAGAAACAGGCCAAGGAGATAATCCGCGAGGAGGCCCTCCGCGCCGACGTCTCGTGCATGCACGAGAAATGGCTGGGCGGCACGCTCACCAACTTCGAGACCCTGCGCAAGTCCCTGAAGCGCCTCGAAGAGCTGGAGAAATTCGAATCCGACGGCCTTTTCAAGGTCATGTCCAAGAAAGAGGTCTCCCGCCTCAGCAAGGAACAGGCCCGCCTGGTGAAGCTGCTCAGCGGCATCCGCAACCTGCGCTCCCTGCCCGACATAATGTTCATCGTGGACCCCATCAACGAGGCGAACGCCCTGAAGGAAGCCCACAAGCTCAGGATCCCCGTGGTGGCCGTCTGCGACACCAACTGCGACCCCGACCAGCTCGACTGGCCCATCCCGGGCAACGACGACGCCGCCCGCTCCATCAGGCTGTTCTGCGCCACTATGGCCGACGCCGTGATAGACGGCCGCGCCGAGGCCGAGGCCGAGAAGGCCGCCGCCCACCAGGCCAGCCAGGAAGCGGCGGGCATCGAGGCGAGCCGGGAAGCGGCGCCCGGCGACCCCCTCCCCGGAGAGGCTTACGCCGAGCAGCCCGCCGAAGAGCCCGTCAGGACCGAAGAGTAATTGTTTTCCTAACTCGGGGGGGGGCGCGGGCTGACTACGCCGGCGCCCCTTTTGCTTAACTCACTATCTTTAAGGAGATACACTATGGCAGCAATAACCAGCGAACAGGTGATGACGCTCAGGGGCCAGACCGGGGCCGGCATCATGGACTGCAAGGGCGCCCTGAACGAGGCGGGCGGCGACCTGGCCAAGGCGGTGGAGATACTCCGCAAGAAGGGCCTGGCGGGCCTCGCCAAGCGCGCCGGCCGCGCGATGAAGGAAGGCGTGGTGGTGGCCAAGACCTCCGGCACGGCCGTCTCCCTGCTCGAGCTCAACTGCGAGACGGATTTCGTGGCCAAGAACCCCGACGTGGCCGGCTTCGCGGCCGCCCTCGCCGCCGAGATGCTTTCCGACGCCTCCCTGGCCAACCCGGCCGAAAGCGAAAAGGCCAAAGAGCGCCTCCAGGCCGTGGCCATGAAGATGGGCGAGAACATGCAGATCCGCCGCGGCGTGGTCTATACCGCTTCCGCGAACACCGCCGCCGGCTACTACATCCACTCCGACAACCGCAAGGGCGCCGTCGTCGAGCTTTCTTTCGACGGGAACATGGCCGCCGCCAGGGCCGACCTCGAGGCCCTGGCGAAGGAGCTGGCCATGCAGAGCGTGGCTATGAGCCCCAAGTACCTCCGCCGCGAGGAGGTGCCAGCGGACCTGGTCGAGAAGGAGCGCGAGATCTACAAGGCCAAGATGGAGAAGGACGAAGAGACCGCCAAAGCGAACGCGGCCGGGCAAGGCAGGACCTACAAGGCCAAGCCCCCCGAAGCCGTCGCCAAGATGCTGGAAGGCCGCGTCAACAAGTACTTCCAGGAATCCTGCCTGGTGGAGCAGGCCTCCATCCGCGATTCCAAGCTGACCGTCAGCCAGGCGGTGAAGAACCTGGGCGCCAGGCTGGGCGGTAACGTGGCCGTGACCCGCTACAGCTGCTACCTCGTCGGGATAGAATAAGCCGCACCGAGCGCCGCCGCGGGCCCGCTGCGGCCCCGGCGGCGCATCAGGCGGCCGTCAGGAGGTTTATGTATAAAAGCGTGCTTCTGAAACTTTCCGGTGAAGCGCTGGGTTCCCCCGGCGACGGCCGTTCGATCAGCCCTTCCTCCCTCACCTATATAGCCAAGGAGATCTCCTCCGGCCTGAAACGGGGCACGCGGCTGGCCATAGTGATCGGCGGCGGCAATATCTGGCGCGGCGCCCGCGACGGGCACGGCAAAATAG
>JACQPH010000166.1 GCA_016207645.1 Elusimicrobiota bacterium | reverse complement strand
GGGTTCGCGAAACAAAACCCCGGCCGACCCTCCACTACCTGAGTAGTTACTTGATTTTCGAGCAGGCCCGGTGCCTGAAGCAGGTCGTCAGGTGGTCGTTGACCAGGCCGGTGGCCTGCATGTGGGCGTAGATGATGGTGCTGCCTACGAACTTGAAGCCGCGCCTTTTCAGGTCGGCGCTGAGGGCGTCGGATTCTTTGGAGAAAGCCGGCAGCTGCCCGAGCCGGGTCCAGCGGTTGACCTTCGGTTTCCCCCCGACGAAAGACCAGATATATTTAGAGAAGGAGCCGAACTCCTTCCGCACCTGAAGGAAGAGTCGCGCGTTATTCACGGCGGCGCCCACCTTCAGGCGGTTGCGCACTATGCCGGGGTCCTTAAGCAGCGCTTCCATCTTCGCCGGCGTGAACCGCGCGACTTTCGCCGGGTCGAAGCCGGCGAAGGCTTTCCTGTAGCCTTCCCGCTTGTTCAGGATCGTCGACCAGCTCAGCCCCGCCTGCGCGCTTTCCAGCGTGAGGAATTCGAACTGTACCCGGTCGTCATGCGACGGAACGCCCCATTCGGTATCGTGGTACGGGACATAAAGCGGGCTGGAGCCGTAAGCCCACGGGCACCTTTGTTCGTCCTTCATTGTTTCTTCCCCCCTTTCCCGTCGAGCAGCAGGTTGAGCGCGTTCATCGCCGCCTTGGTGAGCCGGGCGTCCAGGAGGCCCTGCCTGATGGCCCGGAGCTCGGCTTCCCCGCCCCAGCGGGGGCCGGCTTCAAGGCTGAGCTTCGCGCTTATCCGGCGCGCCGCTCTCTCCAGCTCCCGGTGATTGGGTTCGATCGCTTCCCTGGCCGCCCTGGGTTTCGCGGCGGTCCCTCTCGCCGCGAGTTCATAAGCCAGCACCGCCACCGACTGGCCCAGGTTCATGGAGGGCTGCTTCTCCCGCGTGGGAATGTTTATGATGGCGCTGCAGAAGGAAAGCTCCTCTTTTGTGAGGCCGGTCTTCTCCGAGCCGAAGAGTATGCCTGTCTTGCCGGTTCTCCCCGAGAGGCAGCCCGGGGTTTCGGACAGGAGCATCACGTCGCGCCCGGGGTTGAGGCGGTGCAGCGAGGAGGTTCCCAGCAGCAGCGAGCAGTCCGCGGCGGCTTCGGGGATGGTGCCGTAGAGCCGGGCGGCGTCCACCACGTCCATCGCGTCTATCGCCGAGACCGAGGCCTCGCGCCGCCAGGCCGCGGCGGCCTCCCGCCAGTCGGACTCGAAAGGCGCGACCAGGGCGAGGTCGGAGAGCCCGAAATTCGCCATGGCGCGGGCCGCGGCCCCGATATTGTCGGGGTTCCGCGGCCTTACGAGGATTATCCTGAGCCGGGGCTGCATGGCGGGGTCAGTTCCCGCCGGGGCGCGTTTTGCCGGTGCGGAAATCCTTGATCCGGCGGATGCCCGGCTTCAGGTCCGGCGCGCCGGGCTTATGCTGGGTCAGCACGAAGAAGGAATCGGCCCCCGGGAAGCGGGCCTGCAGGATGTTGGAATTGGCGGGCTCGTTCTCGAAGACAGCCACCACCTCGCCGAGGCGGTCGATGTACTCGCTCACTTCCTTCTTGAAGAGCTCGTCGTCCTGCTCGAACTCTTTTTTCACTATGGTCATGGTCCCGGCGACGCCGACGGGGAAGCCGTAGAGGCGCAGCACCTCGGTGGTGCCCACCAGCATGCGGCCCACGTCGCGGCCGGTGAGGTAGATCGCCGTGGCGCCGGCCCCGTGGACGCGTTCGACGTAGGCCTTTGCGCCGAGTATGGGCATGTCGTACTTCTGGTACTCGTCCGAAAAGAAGCGCTTCGCCCATTCCTGCTTGATGAAGGCTATCTCGGCGGGATGCCGGACCCCCATTCTTTTCAGGGTGTTGTCCAGGCTGTAGTCCACTATGGAGAGGTCCTGGAAGCGCTCGAAGGCGGCCGAGAGTTCCGGCGCCCTGTTGTCGAACTTCTCCGAGATCTCGCGCAGGATGAAAATGGTGCGGGTGCGGTTGTCGAAGAGCGTGCCGTCGAGGTCGAAGATGGCCAGCGTGGACCTGCCGGCCGCGGTGGCCTTCTTTACGCGGGCGAGCACGCCCTCCAGGGCTTCAGCCGGGGCCTTTTCGGCCGCGGCGGTCCGTTTGGCGGCCTTCATTTCGCCCCCCCGGCCGGTCTGGCCTCGCAGGCTTTCATGAAGGCCAGGAGCTTTTCCTCGTTGAGGCCGCGGCCCAGGACGCCGTCGAGGCGTTTTACCAGCTTGCCGCCGCTGAAGAAAAGCACGCTGGGCACCACTTCCACCTGGAAATGCTCCTCCAGCGCGGGGAGCTCGTCTACGCAGAGCTTGAGGAAGCCCGCGTGGCCGGACTTATGGTGTTTTTCCAGCGAGTTGAGGAAGTCGGAGCAGTAGTGGCACCAGCCGGAATAGAAATAAACGAACCTGTCGCCGCCGGCCGAGAGTTCGGCCTCGAAATCCTTTTTCGTCCTGATATGTTTCATGTTAATGCCTCCCCGGGGTTAAAGTTCGTACTTGTGCACGTCATGGGCGCCCAGGTAGTCCAGCGCGTTCTTCGCCGCGGCCTGCTGGGCCTCCTTCTTGTTCTTTCCCGAGCCCAGCCCCAGCGTCTTCTTGCCCAGGCAGACCCGCACGGTGAAAAGCTTTTCGTGCTCCGGGCCGGTCTCGCTCATAAGCTCGTAGTCGGGCGGGCGCTTATGGGTCTTCTGTATCGCTTCCTGCAGTATGCTCTTATGGTCTATGTCCAGCTGGCCGGGTACCTGGCTTTCGAGCCAGGGGATGATCAGCTTCTCCGCCTGCGGCAGCCCGCCGTCGAGGTAGACGGCGCCCAGCACGGCCTCCATGGCGTTGGCGAGGATGCTGTGGCGCTTGCTGCCGCCGCTGAGGTGCTCGCCGGCGCCCAGGTTCAGGTGGTGCCCCAGGCGGATCAGCTCCGCCCAGCGGGCGAGGTTGGCGCGGGAGACTACGGCGGACCTGCTTTTTGAAAGGAACCCCTCGTCCTGCGAGGGGTTCTTGAGGAAGAGATAATAGGAAACGACCAGGCCCAGGACGCTGTCGCCCAGGAACTCCAGGCGCTCGTTATGCCGGAGGCCGCCCCGCTCGGTAGCGTGCGACTTGTGGGTGAGGGCTTCCGTCAGCAGCTCCCTGTCCCTGAATTTGTACGCTATTACTTCCTCGAGGGAAGACATTCCGTAATTCGGAAGGCAAAGGATTAAGGATAAAGGCTAAAGGACAGATTGGGTCCTCCCCGCCTTATCCTTAAGCCTTCATCCTTTAGCCTTTTCCCCTAGTCTTTCTTCCCGGATTTCTCGGTGATATAGCGCACGGCTTCGCCGACGGTCTTGATCTTCTCGGCGTCCTCGTCGGGGATCTCGATGTCGAATTCCTCTTCGAGCGCCATGACCAGCTCGACGGTGTCGAGGGAGTCCGCGCCGAGGTCCTGTACGAACTGGGCCTGCGGGGAGACTTCGGCCGCGTCGACGGCCAGCTGCTCGATGATTATTTTCTTGACTCTCTCTTCAAGGTTCTCGGTTACTGCCATTTCTTTACCCTCCTGCTGAGTTTGTAGACCGCTGAAAACCGCGGCCGCGCTACATGTACAGCCCGCCGTTCACGGACAGCACCTGGCCGGTGATATAGGCCGACTCGCCGCCGGCCAGGAACAGCGCGGCCTTAGCCACGTCGCCGGGCTCGCCCATGCGGCCCAGCGGTATGAGTTCGGAGATCTTAGCCCTGGCCTCTTCTTTCAGGCCCTCGGTCATGCGCGTGCGGATAAAGCCGGGGGCGACCGCGTTCACCAGCACCCCGCGCGGCGCGAATTCGCGCGCCAGCGATTTCGTGAGCCCTATCAGGCCGGCTTTCGAGGCGGAATAGTTCGCCTGCCCGGCCTGGCCGCTCTGCCCCACTACGGAGGAAATGTTCACGATGCGGCCCGAGCGCGCCTTGAGCATCAGCCCGGAGACCGCCTTGGACATGAGGAAGGCGCCCTTCAGGTTGACGTTCATGACCGCGTCGAAATCGGCCTCTTTCATGCGCAGTACCAGGTTGTCCTTCGTGATGCCGGCGTTGTTGACAAGTATGTCCACCTTACCGAAAGCCTTTACCGTCTCTTCCACGGCCTTTTGGCAGTCGGCCTCTTTGGAGACGTCCAGCGCGAGGCCGAGGGTCTTCGCCCCGGTCTTCGCCGCTATGCCCGAGGCGGCCGCCGCGGAGTCCTGCAGGGAAAGGTCGGCTACGGCCACCGAAGCCCCCTCGGCGGCGAAAGCGGCGGCTATCTCCAGGCCTATCCCGCGGGCGGCGCCCGTTACCAGGGCGGCCTGTCCGGAGAAGCGGCTCATCCCACCACCCCCTTGCCCGCGAGGCGGCTCATCCTGCCATCTGCTTGCCCGCAAAGCGGGCTGGTGGGACTCATACCTGCTCCTCGCGGAGCGGACTCCCGACCTTAACACCTTCGGTGGCCGAGATCCTGTCCTTGACCTGTTCCATCCGCTTCTTGATGTGGCCGATCATGCCGGAACCGGCGAGGTCCGCGCTGACGCGCACGGCGTTGTAGATGGCGTTGGCCGTGACGCGGCCGTGGCAGACCAGCACCACGCCGTTCACGCCCAGCAGGGGCGCGCCGCCGTAAATATCTACGCTCATCCTGGTCTTCATCTCGGTGAAGACCTTGCGCATCAGCATGGCGCCTATCTTGTAGGTGAACTTGCGCTTGATCTGGTGCTTCAGCATCGTGAAAACGACCTTGGCGGCCCCTTCGTAAAGCTTGAGCGCGACGTTGCCGTCGAAGCCGTCGGCCACTACCACGTCGGTGAGGCCTTCCGGGATGTCGCGGCCCTCCACCGGACCGTGGAAATTGACGCCGACGTTCCTGATGAGCGGCAGGGTCTCCTGCACCAGGGTGTTGCCCTTGGTCTCCTCTTCGCCTATGGAGAGCAGGCCCACCGAGGGGTTCTCCAGCTTGAAAAGGGAGTGCATGTAGATGGAGCCCATCACGGCGAACTGGGCCAGGTGCCAGGGCTTGCAGTCCATGTTGGCCCCGGCGTCGAGGAGCAGCGTGGTGCCTTTCAGCGTGGGCAGCGGGGCGGCGATGGCCGGGCGGATCACGCCGGGGATCCGCTTCAGCTTGAGCAGCGAGGCCACCATGATGGCGCCGGAATTGCCGGCCGAAATGAAGGCGTCGGCTTTGCCCTCGCGCACCAGGCCGGCGCCTACCATGAGCGAGGAATTAGGCTTGGTGCGGCATTCCGCGACAGGGTCGCCGCCCATCTCAACCGTCTGCGGGGCGTGGACGATGGTTATCCGGGCCGGGTCCTCCGCGCCCTGCCGGCGCAGTTCCTCCCGTATCTCGGGGTCCCTGCCCACGAGTATCACCTCGTGGGCCAGCTTTTTGGCGGCGAGGAGGGCCCCTTCGATGTTGGGTTTGAGCCCCAGGTCCCCGCCGTGAGCGTCAAGCGCTATTCGCATTGGTCTTCGGTCCGGCGGTTATTTCTGGTCCTTGCCCTCTTCGGTCTTGGCGGCCTTCCGGGCCACTTCCAGCTTCCCGTTGTAGAAGCCGCAGGAAGGGCAGACGCGGTGGGGCAGGCGGAGGGCGCCGCACTGGCCGCAGGCGGAGAGGGACTTTACCTCGAGCTTCCAGTTCTGCGAGCGGCGCTTGTCCCTGCGCATAGGGGTATGTTTACGTTTAGGATTAGGCATGGTCGCACCTCGTTGCTAGACTTGTTCTCAGATATCTTTCTTCTTCTTCCGCGGCTTGCCCCCTTCCGGGAGCTTGAGCCCTTTCAGCGCTTCGAAAGGGCTGGCCTTCTCGGTCTTGCATGCGCAGACGAGCCTGTTGCGGTTGGCTCCGCAGACCAGGCAGCGCCCCCTGCAGTTTTCGGAGCACAAAACCTTCATAGGCGCGAGCAGACCGGCGGTTTCCCTTATTAATTCGCGCGTATCTATATATTCTACCGTATCCGGGTATACCTCGTCAAAAGAGTCCTCGAAAGACCGGACCAGCGGCTCGGCGCAGCGGGAACATTCCAGCCGCAGCTCGGCCCGGACCTTTCCCGCGAGGAAGACGGAATCCGGCCCGACGGTGAGAGCCAGCTCGAGCCGCACTTTATTCACCGCGACCGGTAGGTCGTAGAGGTCGGCGTAGCCGGCCGGGTCGGGCTCGAGCTCAAGGCTCAGGCCGCCTTCGGCGACGATGTCCGCGTATTTGAAGACCAGGGGGCTGTTTTCCCGCATAAGATCAATAAGATATCAACTATCCGGGGAATAGTCAACCGGGGCTGCGGGCGGGGAAGGGGTTATTTCCCGTCCCCGCCGAGCTCGGCCGCTATGGCGTAGGGGGGCTTGCGGTAGGCCCTGTGGTAGGTGCGTATCAGCACTTCGGCCAGCAGGCCCATGAAGGCGAACTGCACCGCCACGAGCGCGAAGAAGATGGCCACCAGGAAAAGCGGCTGGTCCTTGACGAAGATGCCGTTGAAGAACTTGTTGTACAGCGTCCAGGCCGCCATCAGGGACGAGGCCGCCAGCAGCGCGAGGCTCAGCCCGCCGAAGAGATAGATCGGCTTGGTGATGAAATCACCCATGAACTTCACCGTGAACAGGTCCAGCACCACCTTGAAGGTGCGCGCTATGCCGTACTTGGACTTTCCCGCCCTGCGCGGCCTGTGGTTGACGTCCAGCTCCGTCACCGAGGCGCCGGCGTAACCCAGTATGGCCGGCAGGAAGCGGTGCATTTCGCCGTACAGGTCCGCCGCTTTCAGCAGCGAGGCCCGGTAAACCTTGAGGGTGCAGCCGAAGTCGTGGAGCCTGACCCCGGTGACGGCGGAGATGATGAAATTCGCGGCGCGCGAAGGGAGGATGCGGGAGAAAAAAGGATCGCGCCTGTTCCTGCGCCAGCCGCTCACCACGTCCGTGCCGGCCGCGGCGGCGGCGAAAAGGCGCGGGATATCCTCCGGGTCGTTCTGGCCGTCGGCGTCGAGCGTGACTATCCATTCGCCCCGGGCCGCCGCTATGCCCGCCGCCAGCGCCGCGGTCTGGCCGTAGTTCTTGGAAAGCTTCAGGACCCGCTGTCCCGCGCCCGCGAAGCCGGAGAGCTGCCGGAAAGAGCCGTCCGTGCTGCCGTCGTCCACCCAGATGATCTCATGCGGGACCTTCATGCCGGCGAGCGCGGCGGAAAGCTCGGCCTCGAAGGCCGCGAGGTTCCCGCTCTCGTTGAAGACGGGGATAACGGCGGAGAGCACAGGCGTCATTTTTTTAGTCCTTTCCGTTGGAGGAGTTCTTCGTACAGCGCTTCCTGCTGGCGCACCATGAAATCGATGTCGAATTCCCGCAGGTCGGTGGCGGCGGCCCCGGCCGCGAGCCTGGCCCGCAGGGCCGGGTCGCCGAGGAGGCCGGAAAGCGCCGAGCAGAAGGCGTCCAGGTCGCCCGGCTCCGGCGAGAAACCGTTGACGCCGGCCTTCAGGATATCCGCTACCCCGTCGGTGCGGTAGCAGACCGCGGGCAGGCCGGTCTTGAAGGCCTCGACCAGGCTGCGCGGCAGGCCTTCCCAGAGGGAGGTCAGGACGAAGATGTCCGAGGCCGCCAGCAGTTCGGCGGAATCCTCCCGCCACCCGGTAAAAAGACAGGTCCTCTCGAGCCCGCGGGCGCGGGCCGCGGCCCGCAGGTTCCCCAGCTCTTCCCCCCCGCCCGCGAAGACGAAGCGGGCGGCCGGGTGGCGCGCCGAGAGGCGCGCCGCCGCCTCGAGGAAATGCCCGGGATTCTTCTGCGGCTTGGCGTTGCCGATGCTGAGCACCACGGTGTCGGCGGGGGAAAGGCCCAACTCGGCCCTCTTGGCCGCGCGGTCTACCGGGGCCGGGTAGCCGGAGAGCTTCACGCCGCTGCGTATAAGGCGGTATTGTTCCGGCGAGCCTATGCCGGCCGCGCGCGCCGTTTCCATGTTGGACTTCGAGACGAAGACCAGGACGTCGGTGAAGCGGGCGCAGAATTTCTCGAGCAGGACGAAGAGGGAGCGCTTGAGGAGGTTCTGGCGCGGGTGGAAGCCGAAGCCGTGGAAGGTGTGCACTATCGCCGGTACTCCGGCCGCCGCCGCGGCCAGGCGGCCGAGTATGCCGGCTTTGGAGGAATGGGTGTGCGCCACGTCGGGCGAGAGCCCCTTCAGGATGGCCCGCAGCTGGAAAAGCGCCGCCAGGTCCTTCAAAGGGTTGAGCTCCCTGACCAGGCTGCCCGCCGCGATAAGCCTGCCCGGTTCGGCCTTGCCGTCGAGGAGGCCGCCCGGGCCGGTTACGATAACCGCGTCGAAGCGCCGGCGGTCCAGGGCCGAGACCGTGTACAGCGTGTTGCCCTGGGCGCCGCCGAAATCAAGCCGCGTTATTATATGCGCCGCCTTGATCACTTGCTTAGGGCTCTCCATAAAATAATATGACCATTTGTAGACCCATCTTTGAACCGGCTGCTACGTTGCTCCTCACTCACATACCACCGGTATGCTCGTTCGTCGCGCCTTGCATCCGGCTCAAATCTGGGCCTCCAAATAGTCATCTTATTTTGTGGAGAGCCCTACCTTATATAAGGGGAAGTAATGTTTCAGGATGTCGCGGTACTTGGCGCCCCTGGCCTTGGCCAGGCCGCGCGCGCCCAGCACGCAGAGGCCGTCGCCTTCTCCGGTGCCGATGCCCCTGAGTATGAAGAACGCCGGGGATCTCCCCCTGAAAACGGGTCGTATGGTAAAAAGGGTGGAGCGAAGGGCGCCGGCGCCGAGGGCGGCGGCTATGGGGCCCGCCCCTTCCACCACGGTGGAGCCGGCCGTGCCGTCGATCCGTATGGCCTTGAGAGTCCCGGAAGCTTCGCGGGCCAGCGGGATTATGGCCCGTATATAGCCTATTTTCGCCGTGCGGTTGACGCGGTCCTCTATCCAGCGGGGTTCCAGCAGGAGGGTCCAGTAGACGTCGGAGCTCGCGGTCTTGTCCTCCGACAGGCAGAGCAGGCCGTCGGGCGGGCCTTTGAGCGTATGCGTGTAAAGATTGAAGGGCGTCAGGCGGGGCAGGGCCCTGCCGCCGTCGTCCGCGCCGCCGCGCGTGAAGCCGCCGCAGGCGCGGTGGAAATTCGCGGGCGCCAGGCCCGCGCCCGCCAGCAGGGTCTCCCCCCGGGTTTCCGAGGCGGCCGCGGCCGAGGGCGGGTTCTCCGCCTGGAGCCCCGCGAAGGGAAGGCAGTGGGAGGAGTCGCAGAGAGCGTACTCGCGGCTTTCATGGGAGAGCAGGCTGGTCAGCAGGGCGAGGCGGGTGCGCACGGCCACGGCCAGCGCCTTGAGGTGCTCGGGGAGCCTGGAGCCGTCGGCCAGCTGGGCCGCTATGGGGCTTACCATGTTCTCGGGGTAGGTCTCGTTTATGAGCCAGAACCCCTTCTCCCTTACCAGGGCGAGCAGTTCGCCGGAGACTTCCTTGTCGCCGCGGTTCACGCCGTAGATGCCGGCGAGGTCCGGGCTCTTTATAAGTATGACGCCGCCGGGGGTCTTGGGGACTATCCGCAGGCTGTTGGAGGTAGTGTGGGCCTTGGCTCCCATGCTGTCCCGGATCTCGTAGATCCGGTTCATCTCGTTATAGGAGACCGTCCACTGCATGTTGCCCCTGCCGGAGGTGATGAGGCCGAGGCGCGTATCCACCAGGTCGAAATCCGTCGCGGCTATGAAACTGAAGCCCTTGACCAGCGCGGGGACCCCGTCCTTGCCGGCGTAAAGGCCCACCTTGACTTTCGGCCCCCTGCCGGGCGGCAGCGGGTCCTTGTGGACCGGCCAGGCCAGGCGGGACCAGTAGAGCATGTTGTCTATCTTCCCCTTTACGTGCTTGCGCAGCTTTTTTTCCTTCTCTATGAAGCGCTTCTCGCCCGGATCCATGTCGGACAGGGTGTAGTAGGTCTGCCAGGCCGGCACGTAAAAATTGGCTTCCTCGTAAAGGCGCGCCAGGTCCAGCTCCGCCTGGATGTTGCGCGGGTCGTAGGTGAGGGCCTCCTTTATGAAGTTCACGGCGTGAGGGCGCTTTTTAAGGCGTTCGAGGTTCGCGCTTATCAGCTGTGCCAGCGGGGAAAGGAGGTAGGGGTAGCGTTTGTAGACCGAGTTGAGCTCTTCGATGGCGGCGTCCGGCCCGCCCAGCTCCGCCTCGGCGATGCCCAGGGCGAAGCGCGCCTGGCTGGCGAGGTCCTGGTCGGCGGTGAGCGTGAGGGCCTTCTCGAAAGCCGCCCGCGCGTCCTGGTATTTTTCCAGGCTGAGCAGGTTCCAGCCTTTCTCGAAATGGATGTAGAAATCCCCGGGGCTGAGGACCTCCCCCTTCAGCAGGTAGGCGAGGGCTTCCCCGTTCTTCCCCGCCTCGGCGAACAGCACGGCGAGGTCGCGCAGCGCCGCGGCGTTGAGAACCTGGTCGGAGGAGCGGTAGACGACGTATTTGAGGGCCCCGGCCGCGTCCTCGGGCCTGCCGTCCAGCCACTGGGCCGAGGCGTCGGAATAGATCTTCCCCAGGTCCTCCTGCGCCGGCAGAACGGCGGGGGCGGACAGGAGGCACAGGCACAGCAGCGCGGTTACTCTCTTTAACATGGAAATAAATTTAGCAATTATCGCGCCCGAAGGGAAGATACGGGCCGTATGCCGTCCGAAATTTTGAATTTATTTTGCGTTTATGTATAATAGAGAGCGACGGGCCATTAGCTCAACGGTAGAGCAGGCGCCTCTTAAGCGCAAGGTTACAGGTTCGAATCCCGTATGGCCCACGTCTATTTTCGCACCTGGAGTAATGAGTAATGCTCTTACTCATTACTCATTTTTTTTAGGGCGGCTCCCGGGGCGGGCGTTCTTTCCGGGTCGGGATGGCGGAATCGGCAGACGCGCATGGCTTAGGACCATGTGGGGTAATTCCCGTCGGGGTTCAAGTCCCCGTCCCGACATAACGGCGAGCCGGACAGCAAGGCGGAGGAAAGAAGTATGAACATCACACTCGGTTTCGGCGACAAGATCAAGAAGATCAAGCAGGAAGGCTGCGTGCACGTGTTCGGGGTGAACCTGGACTCCAGGGCGCTGGCCGAGGCTTCGCAGGAGGCGCTGGTGCGCCTGCAGAGCGTGGTGAGCCTGCCCGGCTTCCGCGTGGGCAAAGTGCCGCTGACCATGATAAAGGACCAGTTCCCGTCCATGGTCAAGGACGAGGTCCTGGACATAGCCGCGAAGTCCTCGCTGCCCGAGATCCTCAAAGGGGCCCGGCTCAACCCCGTGGTCGCCCCGCTGCTGAAGAACGTCAGCTACGAGCCCGCCAAGGCGCTCTATTTCGAACTGCAGTTCGAGTGCTCCCCCTCCATCGAGCCTAAGGGCTACGAGAAGATAGCCGCCATCCGCAAGGTGCACAAGATCACCGACGCCGAAGTGGACAAGTACATAAACCAGGTCCGCGAGTATAACGCCTACCTCAAGCCCGGCGCCGAGGGCGAAGCCGCCGCGAAGAACCATTTCGTGATAGTGGACTACGACACCTTCGAGAACGGCGTTCCCGTAGCCGACGGGGCCGTGAAGGGCGAGATAGTGGACCTCTCCAGCCCCCAGACCATAGCCGGCCTGGCCGAGGCCGTTATAGGCGCGAAGAAAGGCGAGACGCGCGAATTCGACGCCCCCTTCGGCGACAAGAAGATGCATTTCAAGGTCACGGTCACCGAGATAAAGCAGAAGGTGGTGCCCGAGCTGGACGAGAACTTCCTCAAGGAAGCCGGCGTGAAGACGGCGGAGGAGCTGAAGGCGAACGTGAGGAGGCTCCTGGAGCAGGGCTCCTCCGAGAAGACCGAGAAGGACATGCTGGGCCAGCTCGAGGAAGCGCTGCTGAAGAACAACCCGCTCTCGCTGCCCCCCACCCTGGTGAAGGAGGAGACCCAGGAACTGCTGGAGCTCTTCAAGAAGCGCGCTCCGGCCGAACAGCACCTTCCCGACGAGTCCCTGCTGGAGCGCCTCCGGCCGGTGGCGGAGCGCAACCTCTCCCTTACCTATATCTTGCATCACATAGCGAAAAAAGAGAAGATAGAGGCTGCCGACTCGGAGCTGGACGCCGAGCTGGAAAAGGTGATGGCCCGCCTTAACACCGAAGAGGAAAAGACGAAGGGCAGGGAACTTTTCGAGAAGCGCAGGGAATACATAAGGGCCTCCATGGTCGAGAACAAGACCATGAACCTGGTGAAGGAAAGAGCGGTGATAAAGGAAGAGCAGGCTTAATTTACGGGAGGAACGATGATAATACCTACAATTCTCGAGAAATGGAACCAGGGCTCCATGGTGTCCTACGACATCTTTTCGCGCCTGCTGAAGGACCGGATCATATTTTTCGGCGACCCGGAAGGCGCCGTCTCCACCGCCTCCGCCAATACCGTGATCGCCCAGCTCCTGTATCTCGACGCCGAGGACGCGGAAAAGGACATCAACCTCTACATAAATTCCCCCGGCGGCATGGTCACCGCGGGCCTGGCCGTCTACGACACGATGCAGTTCATCAAGGCCCCCATCTCCACCATCTGCATGGGCATGGCCATGAGCTTCGGCGCGGTGCTGCTCGCGGCCGGCTCCAAGGGCAAGCGCTACGCGCTGCCGAATTCCCGCGTTATGATACACCAGCCCCTGATCTGGGGCGGCGGCATCTCCGGGCAGGCCACCGATATAGAGATAGAGAGCAAAGAGATGCAGGAGAACAAGACGCGGCTCATCGACATCATGGCCAAGCATACCGGCCAGAAGCCCGAAAAGGTCCGCGCGGACATGGAAAGGAACTTCTACCTCTCCGCCGCCGAGGCGAAGCAGTACGGGATCATCGATTCCGTGCTCGAACACCGCAAGTGACCGCCCGCATAGCCTCACCAGGAAACCTACCATGCAAGAAAAGTCATCCGCCGATACCGTTTATCCCTCGTCGCTGCCCGCCATAGCGATCAGGGACGTAGTGATGTTCCCCCACATGGCGCTCCCCCTCTCGGTGGACCGGCCCAAGTCGGTGGCCGCCATCGAGGCCGGCCTCGCCGCGGGGAAATACATACTGGCCCTGGCCCAGAAGAAGCCCGCCGTCAACGACCCGGCGCCCGACGACCTTTACGCTTACGGCGTGGTCAGCTCCATCTCGCAGTCCCTGAAGATGCCCGACGGCACCATGCGGGTCTTCCTCGAGGGCAGGCGCCGCGCGCGCGTGCGCAGGCTCGCCCTGGACAAGGGCCGGGCCTTCCTCGAGGCAGAAGTGGACTACCCCGAGGAATTCGCGGAGAAGAGCGCGGAGCTCACCGCCCTGATGCGCCATGCCGGCGAGATCTTCGAGGCCTACGTGAAGCTCGGCACCCGCATCACCCTCGATTCCACGGCTTTCCTCCAGCAGCTCGACGACCCGTCGAAGCTCGCCGACACCATAGCGGCCAACTCCATGTTCAGCCTGGCCGACAGGCAGGAGGTCCTCGAGACGGAGAACCCCCGCGAGCGGCTCGAGAAGCTCATCAGGTTCCTGGCCAAGGAAGTGGAGATCCTCGACATCGAGCAGAAGATCCACGGCCGCGTCAAGACGCAGATAGAGAAGTCGCAGAAGGAGTATTACCTGAACGAGCAGATGAAGGCGATACAGAAGGAACTGCACCAGAAGGACGATTTCTCGAAGGAACTGGACGAGCTCAGGAAAAAGATCAAAGCGGCGAAGATGCCGAAAGAGGCCGAGGCCGCCGCCGAAAAGGAACTGGCCCGCCTCTCCAAGATGATGCCTTTCTCTCCGGAATCCACCGTCAGCCGCTCCTACCTGGACTGGCTTACCGCCCTGCCCTGGTCCGTCGAAACGAAGGACGAGATAGACCTGGCGGCGGCCAAGAAGATCCTGGACGCGGACCACTTCGGCCTCAAGAAGCCGAAAGAGCGCGTGCTGGAATACCTGGCCGTCTGCAAGCTCACCGAGAAACTGAAAGGGCCCATCCTCTGTTTCGTCGGCCCTCCCGGCGTGGGCAAGACCTCCATCGCCCGCTCGATAGCCCGCTCCATGGGGCGCAACTTCGTGCGGATGTCCCTGGGCGGCGTGCGCGATGAGAGCGAGATCCGCGGCCACCGCCGCACCTACGTGGCCTCCATGCCCGGCCGCATCATCCAGAGCATGAAGAAGGCCAGGAGCCGCAACCCGGTCTTCCTGATGGACGAGATAGACAAGATGGGCTCCGACTGGCGCGGCGACCCCGCCGCCGCCCTGCTGGAAGTCCTGGACCCGGAGCAGAACAGCGAGTTCAGCGACCATTTCCTGGACGTGCCCTACGACATCTCCAAGGTGATGTTCATCGCCACCGCCAACACGCTGTGGGGCATCCCCGTAAGCCTGCGCGACCGCATGGAAATAATAGATTTCAGCGGCTACACCCACGACGAGAAGATAGAGATAGCCAAAAAGTTCCTCATCCCCCGCCAGCTGCGCGAGCACGGCATAAAGGAAGACGCCCTGAAGATAGAGGCCGGCGGCATAGACGCGGTGATCCGCGGCTATACCCGCGAGGCCGGGGTGCGCAACCTGGAGCGCGAGTTCGCCTCCATGTGCCGCCGCGCCGCCCGCATGATAGTGGAGACCGGTCTTTCCGCGGTGAAGGTCGGCCCGGAGAACCTGGGGGACTTCCTGGGCATCCCTAAGTTCCTGACCGCCCGCGCCTCCTATAACGCCGTGGGCATAGCCACGGGCCTGGCCTGGACCGAGAACGGCGGCGAGGTGCTGGCCGTGGAAGCGGTGGCCGTGCCCGGGAAAGGCGCGCTTACCCTCACCGGCAAGCTCGGCGACGTGATGAAGGAATCCGCGCAGGCGGCCTTCTCCTACATCAGGTCCAGGGAACTGGCTTCGTCCTCTTTCATCGGCTCCCATAATTTCCACGTGCACATCCCCGAGGGCGCCATCCCGAAGGACGGCCCTTCGGCCGGCATCACGCTGGCCACCGCCCTCGCCAGCCTTTTCACCGGCAGGGCCGTCAAGCGCGACCTGTCCATGACCGGAGAGCTCACCCTGACCGGCCGGGTCCTCGCGATCGGCGGGCTGAAGGAAAAGGTGATAGCCTCTTTCCGCGACGAGATAAACACCGTGCTCTTCCCGCGCGCCAACCTCAAGGACCTCGAGGAGATCCCCGCCGAGATCCGCGCCAGGATGAAGCTCCACCCCGTGGAGAGGATGGACGAGGTGCTGGAGCTGGCCCTCGAGCCGGCCGCGCGCGGAGGGAAGGCCGGCGTCCGCCGCGGGAAAAAAGTGAAAAGCCGGGGTTAGACCGAGGTATTCGGATATGAAGACTTTGCTCTCTCCCGGACCCCGCCCGCAGCGCAGGCGCGGTCTTTTCACGGCGGCGCTGCTGCTCACCTCCGCCCTCTGCCTTCTACCCTCCACCCTTCCCCTTCACGCCTACGAGGACAAGCTCACCGCCGCCGATATAGAGGGCGCGCTGGAGGGCACCAAGCTCAACGAAGTCTTCTCCCAGTACCTGGCCACCATACAGATGTACGACCCCGAGAGGGCCACCCGGCTGGGCCTGCACGGCTCGGACTCGCTGCTTACCGCCCGCTCGCAGGAGCGGGTCACGCGCCAGCTCGAGGCCTTCAGACGGCTCCGGGCCAAGCTGGCCGAGATAAAGAAGGATTCAATGGCTCCCGCCCTGAGGGTGGACTACGAGGCCCTGGACCATATGCTGGAGGTCGACGTCTACGAGATGGAGAACCTCGGCCTGCTCGCCCGGCGGCCCCAGCAGTACCTCGACCCGCTCTTCCTCGTCTACCAGATGATGAGCAAGGACTACGAGGACTACAATACCCGCGCCTCCAACGCCATCTCCCGCCTGCAGCAGTTCCCTTCGGTCCTGGCGCAGGCCGAGCGCAACCTCTCCCGCCCGCCCGAGATCTGGGTCCGCCAGGCCATGAAGCAGGCGAACGACGCTCTCAATAACTTCGTCTCCGATTCCGCGCAGGTCTTCCGCGGCTATACCCGCTACGACCCCACGCTCAAGGTGCAGGTCGACGAGACGATGGAGAAGGTCAAGGCGGCCCTGGCGCGCTACGCCGAGTTCCTCCAGAAGGACGTGCTGCCCAACGCCGACGGCGATTTCCGGGCCGGCAGCGATTCCTACGGCTTTTACCTCGAGCGCCTGCATTCGCTGGACATGACCCCGGGCTCGGCCCTGAGCTACTCTAAAAGCGCTTTCAAGAAGGCGATGAAGGACCTCCAGAAGGAGGCGCTCAACATCGACGCGATGGTAACGAAGGAAAGCGGCTGGAAAGGCGTGCTGGACAAGCTCCCGAAGGAGCACCCGCCGGCCGGCGACGTGCTGAAGGTCTTCCAGGACGAGATGGACCGCTCGTACCAGCATTTCGACGAGCACAAGGTGGTGGAATTCCCCCGCCAGCGGCTGCTCATAAAGCGCATGCCCGGCTTCATGGCCTCGGTACTGCCTTACGTCCATTACGCGCCTTCCTTCGCGCTGGACGACACGCGCGTCTCGGAGCTTTTCATCCTGCTGCCCCCCGACGGCGCCGCCGAGGCCGCCCGGGAGAAGGTCCTGGCCGCCAGCTTCAATTACGCCCAGCTGGAGCTGCTTACCGCCTATTCCATAATGCCGGGCATGCATTTGCGCAGCTTCGAGGCTTCCTCCAACACTTCCCGCATACGCCGGGTTTCCCGGCAGCCGGTGGTGAACAACGGCTGGGGCTGCTACGCGGAACTGCTGGCCGAGGAACTGGGCTATTATTCCTCCTACTGGTCGCGCTTCCTCCGCTGCTACGTGCGGGCCCTGCGCGCGGCCAGGGCCTACGCCGACGCGGCCCTGCACACCGGGAAATGGGACCCGGCGCAGGCTTCACAGTTCTTCCAGGACAACCTCCACATGACCAGGGCGCAGGCCGACGCCGAGGTGCTGAAGCTCTCCCTGGCCCCCACCGAGGGGTTCAGCTTTATACTGGGGCTGGACCGCCTGCTCGAGATGCGCCGCTATTACCAGCGCACCGAGGCCAAGTACTTCGACCTGCGCAAGTTCCATACGGGTTTCCTCAAGATGGGCGAGATCCCCATAGACCGCATACAGGAGGAGATGCGCCGGGTGAGGCGCGAGGAGAATAAAATAGTCAGATGACAGCCCCGGCGGTAGCCTTCTCCGGCGTCGAGAAAACCTATAAGCGGCCCCGCCTGCTGGGCGCCGAGTACAATACCGCCGTAAAGGGCCTCTCGTTCGAGGTCCGGCCCGGCGAGGTCACCGGCCTGCTGGGCCTCAACGGCGCCGGCAAGACCACCATAATGAAGCTGATAACCGGGCTGCTCTTCCCCACGGCCGGGCGGGTCTCGGTCTTCGGGCACTCCCCTGCCGACGTGGCCGCCAAGGCCAGGGTCGGCTTCCTCCCCGAGCTGCCCTATTTCCCGCCGCAGGTGAAGCCGGCGGCCGCCCTCGCTTACTACGGGCGCCTTTCCGGCCTTTCCGGCGCGGAGCTCTCCCTCGCCGTAGGGTCCTCCATGCACAGGACCGGCCTGGAGCCGCACGCGGGCAAGCGCATCTCCGAATTCTCGAAGGGGATGCTCCAGCGCCTCGGCCTGGCCCAGGCGCTGCTGCACAAGCCGGACCTCCTCGTGCTCGACGAGCCGGTGAGCGGTCTGGACCCGCTGGCCATACACGATATCCGCGCCCTCCTGGCCGGGCTCAATGCCGAGGGGCGCGCCATCTTCCTTTCCTCGCACAGCATTTCCGAGGTGGAGAAGCTGGCTTCGAGGGTGCTGATCATGGTGAGGGGCGCGCTGGCGGCCACCGTGACCCGGGCGCAGTGGGAGGCCTCGCCCGGCGGGCTGGAGAAGCTCTTCGTGGAGGCGGTTAAATGAACAGCCTCTTCCTCGTGCGGGCCGTCGCCTTCAATTCCTTCTCCGAGAGCGTGCGCAACCGCTTTTTCACCCTTTTCGCCGTCTTCGCCTTCACCGCCGTCTACGCTTCCGTGCTGGCCGGCGTGATGGCCGTGGACCAGGAGTCCAGGGTGCTGGCCGATTTCGGCCTGGCGCTGATCGAGCTTACGGCTCTGGCTTATGCCCTCTTCGGCGCCTCCTCGGCCCTGCTCAAGGAGGCCGAGACCAAGACCATCTACCTGGTGTTCTCGCGGCCCGTGCCGCGCTGGGCCTACCTGGCCGGGAAGCTGGGCGGGGCGCTGCTGACGGCGGGGCTGATGCTCCTGATAATGGCCGCCATGCACCTTTCCCTGCTCGCCTTCAGGGGCTTCGGCCCGCCGCCTTTCTACGCCTGGGCCCTGGCCGGCACTTTCCTGAAGCTGGCCGTCATCGTCTCCTTCGCTTTTTTCGTCTCGCTCTTCTCCACTTCCGCGGTTTCCACCCTGGTCATCTCCTCGATAATGTGGACTCTGGGGCATTTCGCCTCCGAGGCCCGCTTCCTCGCCGAGCGCCTGCCCGGGCTTAAGGGGACCGCCGTAAGCGTTTTCCTGTGGCTTATCCCGAACCTGCAGCTCTTCAACGCCCGCGACGCCGCGGGCGCCGCCGCCGCCCCGGGCCCCGCCGTGCTTCTGCCCGCCGCCGCCTGGGTAGCGGCCTCTTTCCTGGGGTCCCTCTGGCTGCTCTCGCGCAAGGAATTCTGATGAGCCTTCATAATGTGTAACTCAGGTCGCTATACAGGGTTCGGGTTGGCCGGGGTTTTGCCCCGCGAACCCCGGAAGAGGGTCGCTTGATGGGCATAGCCCTTTTATGCGACACTAGCATAGCTTCGGAACCCCTTGCGTCGGTTTCCCCCCGAAGCGGGGCCCCCCTTCCGCAAGGGGTTCGCGAAACAAAACCCCGGCCGACCCTCCACCATAATGTATAACTATCTGCGGGACACCACACTAGCCGCCGCCCTCCTCGCCTGGGCCGCCGGCGGTTTTCTGGCCCGCGGCTACGCCAGCCCCTTCCCGCCCCCGTCGGAAATGCGGGTCCCGGCCGCCGGCGCCGCCGGGGACATGCTGGCCCTGGCCTCCGGGTCGCGCCGTCTTTTCGCGGACCTCTGGTTCATACGCCTGCTGCAGTATTACGGCTCCAGGGAATTCCACGGCGAGGAAGAGGCCGGGAACGGGGAGCACCGCCACGGGGAACATGAAAATTACGGCGCCGGCGACTACCCGCTGTTCTTCCCGATGGCCCGCCACGTCCTTGAAGTGGACCCCGCTTTCACCGCGGCGGGCCTTTACGGCGCGGCCTGCCTGGCCTTTAACATGCAGCGCGGGGAGGAGGCGCGGGCGCTCATAAGCTTCGCCCTCGGATACAACCCGAAGGAGTGGAAGTACCTCACCATGCTGGCGGCCATAGGCTACAGCAGATCCGGGAACGCGGCCGCGGTAGCCGAGACCATCGCCCCTATCCTGAAGGACCCCGACTGCCCGGTGATGCTCAAGCAGCTGGCGGCCTTCCTCAACAAGAAGGCGGGCAATTACGCGGCAGCCGCCGCTATCTACGCCGACATAGCGGCCACTTCCCGCGACGAGGCCTATGTAAAGAACGCCGTGAAAGAGCTCAAGAAGCTGGCCGGGACGAGGCTCCCGCCGCGGGGCGGATCTCGCCGATGAAGATACTCAACGTCTGCGATTCCCCCGTCTGGGATATGGTGGCCTACCAGGCCCTGCACACCGCCGCGCGTTTCGCGAAGCTGGGGCATACCGCCGCCGTGCTGTGCCTGAGGAATTCCCCGCTGTTCGCGGAATGCGCCAGGCTCAAGGTGGAGGCGCGGCCGTTCTCGCTGGGGGCCAAGTTCGGTTTTTACGAGACCGGCGGCTGGGACATAGCTCATTTCTACAATATGCCGGGCCTTTCCCCCCTGTTCCTTAAAAAGGCGGCTGCCGGTTCGCGCATCTTCGTGACCCAGATAAAGCTGGGCAGCGCGGCGAATTTCGAGAAGCTGGCTCAGCTTCAGCCCTACGTGGACCTCTATGTCGGGGCCTGCAATTCCGTGCAGGAGGAATTCGTCATAGCCGGCATAGACCCGCAGCGCACCTTCATGGTCCCTCCCTGCCTGAACATCGGCCGCTGGGAAAGCGCCATGCTGATCAGGCCCGCCATGTTCCAGAAGCGCCCCTACAAGGTCGGCATCATAAGCATGGACCCCGCGCTGAAGGAACAGGAACTCTTCCTGATGATGGCCAAAGAGGTCCTCGACGTGCTGCCGGAGACGAATTTCATGATAGTGGGCGTCAAGGACCCGAGGATACGGGAGCTGGCCAGGGGCCTGGGGATCAGCCACAAGGTGGACATACTCTGGGAGCGCAACGATATTCCCGAGGTGATGGCGATGATGCACATCTTCGCCAAGACCGCCGGCCGCCCGGGGCTCTCGCTGTCGCTTATAGAGGCCCAGGCTTCGGGCGTGCCCTGCGTGGTGCCCCGGCTGAAGGGGTTGAGCGATTTTACGGTGAACGAGCGGAACGGCATCATAGTGGAGCCGGGCGACCCGCTCGCCTTCGCCAGGGCGGTGATACGCCTTATCAGCGACCCTTCGGTCTGCCACAATATGTCGAACATGGCTTTTGGCTACGTGAACAACAATATGTCCGTGCCCGTGGTGGCCAACATCCTGCTGCGCTCCTACGAAGACGTGCTGCAAGCTAAAGGATCAAGGATCAAGGATTAAACTTAATTCTTACCGCTTAGGGCTCGTTAAAAATATGAGAAGCAGACCATGAAAATACTGTGCCTTAACTGCGGAAGCTCCTCCGTCAAGTACTCCCTTTTCGACTGGCAGGCGAAGACCACGCTCGCCTCCGGCGCGGTGGAGCGCATAGGCATCGGCGGCTCCCTTATCGGCCATGAAGCCCCCGGCCGCGAGAAGGTCGTTGTAAAGCGGGACTGCCCCGGCCATAAGGAAGCCATCAAGCTTATCCTCGCCACGCTGACGGCCGGCGCCACAGGGGTCGTAGACGGCCTCTCCGGCATCGCGGCCGTGGGCCACCGCGTCGTGCACGGCGGGGAGCGGTTCGTGAAATCCGTCATCATAGACGACAAGATCCTCGACACCTTCCGCGAGCTCTCCTCTCTGGCCCCCCTGCACAACCCGCCCAATATCCAGGGCATAGAAGCCGCCCGCGAGCTGATGCCCCGCATCCCGCACATGGCCATCATGGACACCGCCTGGCATCAGACCATGCCCCCCCCTTCCTACACCTACGCCCTGCCGCGCAAGTGGTACTGGAAGTACGGCATCCGCCGCTACGGCTTCCACGGCACCTCCTTCCTCTACGTCGCCAAGCGCGCCGCCGTGCTGCTGAAGAAGGACCCTTTCAGGACTAACCTCGTGATCTGCCATATCGGCAACGGCGCCTCCGTCAACGCCGTGAAGAACGGCCTCTCCTTCGACACCAGCATGGGCTTCACCCCGCTGGAGGGCCTCCTCATGGGCACCCGCGCCGGCGACCACGACCCGGCCATACCACTTTACGTGATGGCGCGCGAGTACCTGAGTCCCGGCGAAATGGACGCGCTGCTCAATAAGAAGTCCGGCATCCTCGGCATCACCGAGCAGTACACCGACCGCCGCGACGTCGAGGCGGCCGCCGGGCACGGCGACGAGCGCGCCAGGCTGGCTATCGCCATAGAGACCTACCGGATAAAAAAATATATCGGCGCCTACGCCGCCGCGGTGGGCGGCATAGACGCGGTGGTGTTCACCGCCGGCGTCGGCGAGCTGGGCGCCGTCACACGGGCCGGCGCCCTCGAGGGCCTGGACTTCCTCGGCATCAAGTGCGACGCCGGGAAGAACGACGTTTCCAGGACCCGCAACGCCGAGACCGATATTTCCGCCGGGGGTTCCAGGGTGAAGGTCCTCGTCATCCCCACCGACGAGGAGCGCGTCTTCGTGGAGGACGTGGCCGGCCTGATGGCCGGGAAATACGACGTGCATACGAAGTTCAACTACACTTTCCAGCACCCCGAGTACCGCAATAAGCTCCGCGACGCCGCCTTCGCAAGACAATGCGCCGCCAAACCGGCCCTGCTGAAGGTGGACGCCAACCCCCCCGCCGGGACCGCGGCCGCCTCCCGGAAAGGGAAGCCCTCCTAGGCCCCAGGCAGCGCCGTTTGTTCCCTAACGGGTCCTAATCTTCCTATAATGTTCCATATGAAGAATAGTCTGCGGTCCGGAATGCTCGCGCCGCTGGCCCTGCTGCTCCTGCTTTGCGCCGCCGGGGTGGGGGGCTATTCGCTGATCGAGGGCTGGGATTTCCTGGACAGCCTTTACATGACGGTGATCACGCTGGCCACCATCGGCTACGGCGAGACGCACCCGCTCAGCACGCCGGGCAGGATCTTCACCATAGTGCTCATTCTCGGCGGCATCGGCGTGATGACCTATATCTTCACCAGCATTACCGAGCTCCTGCTGAAGGGCGGGCTCGGGGAAGCGATCCGGAGGTTTAAAATGCAGGCAAAACTCGAAGCGATGGAAAGCCACTATATAGTCTGCGGCGCCACCCGTTCGGGACTGAGCGTCTGCGAAGAGCTGTCGAAGACCGGCAGGCCCTTCGCGCTGGTGGTGCTGAAGGAAGAGGAAGTTAAAAAATTCATGTCGCGCGGCTGGTGCGCCGCGGGCGGGGACGCTTCCTCCTGCGCCGCCCTGGAGACGGCCGGAATAAAGAAAGCGCGGGGCATTTTCTGCGCGCTTTCCAACGACAAGGACAACGCTTTCATCGCCATCACGGCCAAGGGCCTTAACCAGGCCGTGAAGGTGGTGACGGTGCAGAACGAGCATAACCCGGAGATGACGGACAAGCTCACGCGCGCCGGCGCGGACATCGTGATAAACCCCTCCCATATCGGCGGCCTGCGCATGGCCTCCGAGATGCTGCGCCCCGCCACGGTGAAGTTCCTGGATTCCATGCTGCGCGGGCAGAAGGCGGGGGTCCGGTTCGAGGATATGGAAGCGGGCGCCGGGGCGGAAGGCCGCCTTCTGGGGGAGTTCAAGGGCGCGGCGGCGAAGGGCGCGCTGGTGGTCGCGCTGAGAAATTCCGGGAACCAGGAGTACGAGATCAACCCGCTGCCGGCTGTGAAGCTTAAAAAAGGCGACGTGCTGGTGGCGCTGGGCACCCCGGAAGAGCTTAAAGCGCTGGCCGCCGCTTTGGTTTAAAGGGCGGCTCCCAGGTTATAAGCGCTTTGCGCACCCTGGTCCTCTGCCGCACCTGTCCCCCTCTCGCTTTTCCTTCGAGCAAGGTCCGGACCCACTCCCTGTCCAGGCGCGCGCCGTTCACCCGCATGCTCACCTCCAGGTCGCGCAGGGTCTCGGCCGGCGCGGCGCTTTTCGTCCAGCTGTCGCGGATGAATTTCACGCGCGGGGTCCGGCCCAGGGCCTTTAAGGCTTTCAGCGCGCGCTCCGCCCCTTCGGGGGCCTTGTATTCCAGCCCGTGGTGCGCGTAGACCGCCTCCAGCAGGGCGTTCTCCCTTACACCCGCCCAGCCGATATACACGCAGCGCTCCCGCGCGGCGGCTTCCATTTTCAGCAGGTCCTTCTTCGTCCGGACGGCGGCGGTCATCGAAGCCAGCGCTATGTCGAAACGGCCGCGGACTTTTTCCGGCGGCACTTCGGCCCAGGCCGCGGCCAGGCAGCGCGCGTTCTTTATTCCGGCGGCGCGGGCCTGCGCCCGGAAAACTTTCAGCATGGGCGCGGAAGAATCCACGCCCAGCACCCTCCCGGCCTTCCTGGCCAGCGGCAGGGCGTAAACCCCCGTTCCGCAGCCTATGTCCAGTATGTCGCGCCCGCTGAATTCCGTTCCCAGCCGGCGGAGCAGGCGCAGGATGCGCCTGGTCTTCCCCAGGATAGCGGGGTCGAAGGGCAGCGGGTAATTGCGCGCCCGGTTGTTCCAGTATAATTTCTCGTTGGCGGGGGTGTTTTTCATCGGTGACCTGACCGTATATATTTTAATAAATACCGCGGTTTATTTGTTAGAATTGGGATAATACCGGACAGTGAGAGTTTAAAGGTGAGGCGGTGAAGAAAGAACTCTTAATACTGGCTTTCGCCGGGGCGCTTGCCGCCTGCTCCCGCCCCGCCGCCGACACCTCGAAGACCATCGTGGTCTGGGAGCAGGAAGACGCCCAGGTCGCCCCCTACATAGATTCGGTTTTCGAGGCCTTCAAAAAACTGCCGGAGAACGCCGGCCTGGAGATAATCCGCACCCATTACCAGACCGAGGACCTGCGCTCTCAGTTCCAGGCCGCCTCGCTGGCCGGCGTGCCGCCGGACCTCCTCCTCGGTCCCTCCGATACCGCCGGGCTTTACGCCGTGTCGGGCTTCATCGTACCGCTCGAAGGCCATTTCGACTTTACCCGCTACAACAGGCCCGTAGTCGAAGCCATAACGCTGGACGGCCATGCCTGGGGCGTGCCTGTCTCCAACGGCAACCATCTACTGCTGTTCTACAACAAGAAGTTCGTCAAAGCCCCACCTAAGACCACCGACGAGCTTTTTGCTTTCTGCGCCGGGCCGGCGAAGCAGCTGAAGCTCGAGCGCTGCATGGCCTTCGACGGCGGCGAGCCGTTCTGGCTCATGCCCTGGCTGGGCGCTTTCGGCGGCTGGCCCATGGACGGCAAGAAACCCACCCTCGACACGCAGCCGATGCGCGACGCCGTGAATTTCTACCTGGACCTCAAGTACGAAAAACAGTACGTTCCCATGGAATGCGACTACAACTGCATGGACTCCATGTTCAAAGAGGGCAAGGTCGCTTTCATCATAAACGGCGACTGGGCCATCTCCCTGTACCAGAAGCATTTCGGGAAGGATTTCGGCCTAGCCGTCATACCGAGGCTGTCCAGGACCGGCCTTTATCCCTCGCCCATGGTGAGCGGCAAGTATTTCATGATCAGCGCCGGCGCCAAGCCGGAAAAACTGGCCCTCCTGAAGCGCCTGCTCGAATTCTATACCACCAGGGAGAACCAGGTGAAGCAGTACCAGGCCCTGACCCGCCTGCCCGCCCTCAAGGCGGCCGGCGCGGCCCCGGAGATAACTTCCGACGAGGTTTCCCGCATCTCGCTGGACCAGATCCTGAAGGGCCGGCCCATGCCCATGGCCACCGAAATGCGCGCCGTCTGGGACTCCGCGCGCAATTACCTCGGCATGGCCACCACCCGGAAGCTGGACGTGGATACCGCCGTGCGCAAGATGCAGGAAAACACCGATAAGAAGATAGCGGAAATGAACCAATAAGAAGCAGACGAGCACGAATTAGTGCGAAGGAATCGAAAATCGGGAATGGGGAGTCGGGAGTCAGGAAGAAGAAATAGAAGATGAATGTTTTAACGTCGGTAGCCGAAGTCAGCTGGTTCATCCTGCTCGTAGCGGCGGGCGTGGCCGCGCTTGTCGGCTATTTGTACTCTCATTTTAAATTTTACGCCCGGTCCTGGTTCTTCCCCGTGGTCCTCGCGGTTTTTCCCGCGCTCGCGCTGGCGGTCTCCGGCGGCCTGCTGGGCGGCTATACCCTGAAGCTGTGGCTTTATTTTGCGGTGGCCGAAGCCGTTATCGCCGCCTTCTTCCGCTACGCGGTAAAGGGCCGCCATACCGTCCCCTACCTCCTGCTGGCCCCCGCTTTCGCGGGCCTGGCGCTCCTGCTGGTCTATCCCTTCGTGTTCGAGATCTACCTTTCCTTCCACGACCTGAAGCTCACCACCATCATGATGTGGAAGAACACCGGCGAGCTCCCTTTCGTCGGGCTCGACCAGTTCGTCAAGGTATTCACTACCTCCCCCCTTTCCGAGACCACTTTCTGGGAGCTGCTCCTGCGCACCCTGGTCTGGACCTTCTCCAACGTTTTCTTCCACGTGCTCGGCGGCTTTATCCTAGCCCTCATGCTCAATAACCAGATACGCTTCAAGGGCCTTTACCGCACCCTGCTGGTGATCCCCTGGGCCATGCCGCAGGTGGTGGCGGTGCTGGCCATGCGCGGGGAATTCCATTTCACCAACGGCTTCGTGAACATCGCCATCACGAAGCTCATCGATAAGCTCCCTTTCCTGGCCGCCCTAGGGTTGGCCCCCGTGCAGTGGCTGAGCGATTACCCGCTCCTCACCTGCACGCTCATTAATATCTGGCTGGGCATACCCTTCATGATGGTGGTGATACTCGGCGGCCTCCAGTCCATTTCCAGCTCCTATTACGACGCGGCCGATATCGACGGGGCCTCGTATTTCCAGAAGCTGCGCTTCATCACGCTGCCGCTGGTGCGCCCGGTAATGATGCCGGCGGTCACGCTCGGCACGGTGTGGACCTTCAACAATATCAACGTCATCTATCTGGTCACCGGCCAGGCCGGCGGCACCGAGCAGGCGGATATACTGGTCTCGGCGCTGTACAAGGCGGCTTTCACCTATAACCGCTACAGCTACTCGGCGGCCTTCGCCCTGGTGGTGTTCGCGATGCTGTTCTTCTTCTCCGTTTTCTACCTGAAGAGTTTCGACGCGGCGAAGGATGAGCGCTGATATGAAGACAAAAATGACCGCTGCCGCCAAGAGAAGGCTGGTTAAGAGCGTCCTGCTGCACGCCGGGCTGCTCCTGTTCGCCGCGGGCTGCGTCTATCCCCTGCTCAGGATCCTCTCCGTCTCGCTCCGCCCGGGAGACAAGCTGGTTTCCACGGACCTGTCCCTCATTCCCGCCGGGGCCACGCTCCTCTCCTATTCGAAACTGCTCGGCGATACGATGTTCCTGCGCTGGCTCTGGAATTCCCTGCTGATAACCCTGGCCACTTCTTTCATCGGCGTCTCGCTGGCCTCCACCGCTGCCTACGCCTTCTCCCGCTTCCGCTTCCCCGGCAAGAAAGCCGGGATGATCCTGCTCCTTTCCAGCCAGATGATACCGGCGGGCATGCTTATCCTCCCCCTCTTCCTGATGATCATGAAGCTGAAGCTGATGAACACCTACCTGGGCATGATCATCGCCTACTCGGTCTCCTCCCTGCCTTTCAGCATCTGGATACTGAAGGGCTACTACGACACCATACCGCGCTCGCTTGAGGAGGCCGCGCTCGTAGACGGCACCAGCCAGGTGGGCGCTTTCTGGCGCATCATACTGCCGCTCTCCACGCCGGCGCTGAGCATAGCTTTCCTTTTCAATTTCACCACCGCCTGGAACGAATACCTAGTGGCGCGCGTGGTGCTGTTCAGCTCGAAGCAGTACACCTGGACTCTGGGCTTGTTCGAGCTGCAGGGGCAGTATATAACGCAGTGGGGCATGTTCGCCGCCGGTTCCATGCTGGTCACCATCCCCGTCCTGTGCGTGTTCCTTTACTCGTCCAAATGGCTCATTTCCGGCCTCACCCTCGGCAGCGTGAAAGGATAACTTATGGCTACGGTGCAATTTAAGAAGATAGTGAAGAGATTCGGCGACAACCTGGTGCTTAACGGGGTGGATGTGGAGATCCAGGACCACGAGTTCGTGGTGATAGTGGGCCCTTCCGGCTGCGGCAAGACCACCCTCCTCAGGATGCTGGCGGGGCTGGAGGAGATCTCCGACGGCGAGATCTTCATAGATAAACTCCTGGTCAACGAGCTCCATCCCTCCAAACGCGAGATAGCCATGGTCTTCCAGGACTACGCGCTTTACCCGCATATGACGGTGGAGGAGAACATGAATTTCGCGCTGCGCCTGCGCAAGCTGCCCAGGGCGGAGATAGCCTCCCGCGTGGCCGAGGCGTCGAACATCCTCCAGCTGAACAAGTTCCTGAAGCGCATGCCCAAGCAGCTCTCCGGCGGCCAGCGCCAGCGCGTGGCCATAGGCCGCGCCATCGTGCGCAAGCCCAAGGTCTTCCTCTTCGACGAGCCGCTCTCCAACCTGGACGCCAAGCTCCGCGAGGAGATGCGCGTGGAGATAGCCAAGCTCTACCAGCGCCTCAACGCCACCATCCTCTACGTCACCCACGACCAGGTGGAGGCCATGACCTTGGCCGGCCGCATCGTCATCATGAACCACGGCATAGTCCAGCAGGTCGGCTCCCCCATCGAGGTCTACCGCAAGCCGGTGAACCTCTTCGTAGCCGGTTTCATCGGCAGCCCCACCATGAATTTCGTTCCCGGCAGGCTGACAGTAAAGGACGGCACGGCCATATTCTCCAGCGAGCACCTCTCCCTCCCCGTCCCGGCCTTCGTGCTGCCGCAGAAAGAGGCGCTGGAAGGGCGCGAGGTGGTGCTCGGCATCAGGCCCGACGACGTCCTGGTGGAGCGGCCCGGCGGCGAGAAATGCTCGGGGAGGATAGACGGCGTCCTGGAGGTATGCGAACTGCTGGGGCACCGCGAGAACCTTTACCTTAAGGTGGGCGGCCAGCGCCTGCTGGCCACCGTGGAAGCGTTCTTTAACCGCAGCCCCGGCAGTGCGGTGGGGCTCTGCTTTAATTACCGGAACATGCACGTTTTCGACAAAGCGACCGAGCGCCGTATAAGCGAATAGCGGCGCGCGTCATTGAGTCCCCTCGGGAACATTAAGTATAATCAGGTGTACGATTTTGGAATCAAATCTACGGAGGTGTTGACATGAAAGCTGTTATCGACAAGGATGTTTGCATAGGCTGCGGCCTTTGCGTTAATGACTGCCCCGAGGTTTTCGAGATGGCCGCCGACAAGGCTATTGTGAAAGTCGACGTTGTGCCCGCCGACAAAGAAGAGGCCTGCAAGACCGCCGCCGCCAACTGCCCCGTACAGTGCATTAAAGTGGAATAGGCTCTCAGGCCTTAAAGTAAAACAGCCCGCCGAAAGCGGGCTGTTTTTTTGGGCCCCGGCAATGGCTCAGGCCGCTTTCCCGCCGTTCTTTATCTTCAGGAAGGGGATCAGCAGCATGCCCGGGATAGTGGCCAGGCAGACCGCTATGAAGAACCGCGGGTAGCCCAGCATGGCCTGCAGCTTGCCGCTTACGAAGCCGGGCACCATCATCCCCAGCGCCATGATGCCCGTCGAGATGGCGAAATGGGCGGTCTTGTACTTCTCGCCGGTCAGTTGTATCATGTAGTACATGAAGGCCGTGGTGCCCAGGCCGTAGCCGAACTGCTCCACCGCCACCAGGGTATAGATGAAGTCGGCAGGCAGGCCCGGGTTATAGGACATATAGACGTAAACCAGGTCCGGGGCGTTCAGCAGGAAGGCCAGCGGCCAGATGGTGCGGCGCAGGCCGAACTTCGAGATGATATAGCCGCCCAGCAGGCCGCCTGTTATCAGGCAAGCCAGGCCTATGGTTCCGTAGGCCACGCCCACCTGCGAGGTGGTCAGGGCCAGGCCGCCGGCCCCGGCCTTGTCCAACAGGAAAGGCGCCGCCAGCTTCAGCAGCATGGCCTCGCCGAAGCGGTAGAGCAGGATGAAGGCCAGGCCTATGCCCACGTTCTCCAGCTTGAAATAAGCGGCGAAGATCTCTCCGAACTCGGCCAGCTGGCTGGCCTTGGCCTCGTCCGGCCTGTCCGCGGCGGGGTATGGCAGGAAAACCCTGTGGTAGACGAACAGCAGGCCCATAATAGCCGCGGCCAGCAGCAGCACCTGCGTCCAGCTGTCCTGGATATTGCCGGTACGGGTCTCGATGCGACCGGCCAGCATCACCAGCACGCCGGAGCTGAACAGCATGGCGAGGCGGTAGCAGAAAGCCCTGATACCGACGAAGAAGGCCTGCTTCTTGTCGTCCATTGACAGCATGTAGAAGCCGTCCACCGCTATATCGTGCGTGGCCGACAGGAAGGCCACGCCCATGAAGCAGGCCATGGAGACGTAGAGGAAGAGCGGGGTCTTCAGGGAAAGCGCGGCGCAGGCTATGGCTCCGCACATGAGCGCCTGGGTCCAGGCTATCCAGCTGCGCTTGGTGGAGTACATGTCTATCAGCGGGCCCCACAGCATCTTTATGACCCATGGCAGGTACAGCCAGCTGGTCCAGAAGGCGATCAGCGTGTTGGACACGCCCATCTTCTTGTAGATGATGACGGCCAGCGAGTTGACTATCATGTACGGCAGACCTTCGGCGAAATAGGTGGTGGGCACGTAGGCCCAGGGGCTGCGGCTCTCTGCTTTGGGGATCATAGTTTCTCCGTTCTGCGCTGCTTACATGATATTAAATTAGCTAATGGCAGTAGTAGTATTGGGTGGGCCTGAAGGGGCCAGACCAGCTTTGAGAATTTAACTGGACAGGACTCCCTTGATTTTTGCTAATATTCTGCAAGTCAACCGCAGAAGGATTCGGGAATTGAGGAAAGAGGAGATACTATGCCGGTCGTCTCAATGTTCTACGGGATTATCATCCGTATGTTCCATTTTGACAGGGATAAACATAAATCTCCCCATATCCATGCCCAGTACGGCGAGCAGAATGCGGTGATTGCTATCCCAAGCGGGCATGTTCTGACTGGAAGTCTCAAGCCTGCGAAATTAAAGCTGGTCCAGGCATGGATTGAAATTCATAAAGAGGATCTAATGGCCGATTGGAAATTAGCCGTTGAAGGGCAGAAGGTCTTCAAAATCCAGCCATTAAGGTGATGAAATGACTCCGCAAATCGCGAAGGTGGAAGTAATACCCGGGTACAAACTCTGTGTTAGATTCTGCAACGGGGAAGCGCGTTTATTTAATATCAAACCTTACCTGAATAAAGGTATTTTTAAAGAGCTTAAAAAAGAGGCTTATCTCAAAAAAGTCCGCATTATCTCAGGCGGGGTGGAATGGCCTCATGAGCAAGACCTGAGTGCGGATACACTGTATTACCGCGGTGTTTCCCTCAGCAAGTCTAAAAAGACACTCCAGCGCTGATTCTATCTGCTCCAATTTTAAAGGCAGGGGCGTAGTTTGCTATCTTCCTAACCTAGAACAGGAAGTTAGGAAGCAGCGTCCCGCGGTCTTGCCCCCGCGGCCTTGTCCCGGAGCGCGGAGGGCACCCCCCGCCGCCCACGACTTGGCATCTCGTGGTCTTTCTCGGAACTCAATTATTCAGGCGGGAGTCTATTATCCACTTGGTGAAGGGGAAGCTGCCGGTGAAGGCGGGGCTGACGGCGTTCAGGATGTGGGTGCTGGCGGCGTCGCCTTCTACGACGAAGTCCTGGACCAGCTCCAGGGTTTTAGTGTTCAGGAGCTGGGCGCGGATGCCGGGGCGGGTCCATTCGTTGAAGCGGTCGGCGTCGAGCTTATTTACCAGCTTCTTCCCGAGGCCTACGAAGAAAGGCTTGTAATATTTCCGCATCTCTTCGAAGGCCAGGCTCCGGAAGCCGAAAGAGTTCCTCAGGAAAAGCAGGCTTTCATAGGAGGCCGTCTCGAACAGTTCCGGCAGGCTGAAATTATCCAGGCCCTCGTAATTCTCGCGCCAGAAGGCGGGGATGGCCGTCGGGCCGAGCTTAACGTGGCCGTCCACGGTGACGGTGTAGTGGACGCCCAGAAAAGGGTTTTTCAGGTTCGGGACGGGGTAGACATTCACTTTAAGCGGGGCTTCCGCGCCGGTGTACTTCAAATAGATGCCTTTGAAAGGGATTATCACGAAATCCCTGGAAAAACCGAAGTCCCTGGCTATCTTGTCGGCGTAAAGTCCGGCGGCGTTGACGAGGTGGCCGGCCTTGATCATGCGGCCTTTCGTGGTCTTAACGGTATTCGCCCCCGTAAGCTCTTGGTAGCCTTCCTCAAAAAAGATGGCCACGCCGGTCTTGAGAAGCTGGTCTTTCAGGGACACATTCACCTGGACCGGGTCCACGGTGGCGGTAGACGGGGAATATAAAGCTTTTTGGAAGGTTCTGGCATTGGGCTCGATAGCCGCCAGCTCTTTCTCGTCGATCAGTCTGACATCCACGCCGTTCGTCCTGCCGCGCTTTTCAAGCTCGTAAAGGGCCTTCAGTTCCGTCTCGTCGCAGGCCACCACCACCTTTCCGCACTCGTTCAGGGCCAGGCCGTTCTCCCGGCAATATTTCTTCATCGCCGCGTTCCCGTCCCGGGTAAAGCGGGCCTTCAGCGAATTGGCGGTATAATAAAATCCCGCATGCAGCACGCCGCTGTTGCGCCCGCTGCTGTGGCAGGCCACGCCGGGCTCTTTCTCGAGCAGCAGGACCTTCTTCCCGGGGAACCTCTCCCGGAGCTGCCGGGCCAGCGTAAGCCCTATTATGCCGGCGCCTATTATCAGGTAATCCGCCTCTTCAGTTTTCATTCCGTTTTTTGGGCTCTCCGCCGCCCAGCTCCTCTTCCAGCTTCCTTCTCTCGTAGATCTGCCTGTAAAGCCCGTTGAGCGCCATCAGCTCGGCGTGGGTCCCCTTCTCGGCCAGCCGGCCTTCGTCCATGGTCAGGATGAAGTCGGCGTGCTCGATGGTCTTTACCCGGTGCGTCACTATCAGGCAGATCGCGTCGGGGAGTTCCCCCCTGAACGCTTTCCAGAAATTCTCTTCCGTCTGCGCGTCCATGGCGCTGGTCGCGTCGTCGAAGATGATCAGGTCGGGCTTGGCGAGGATGGCCCGGGCTATCGAGACGCGCTGCTTCTGGCCGCCGGAGAGCGTGAAGCCGCGCGTGCCCACGCCTGTTTCCAGGCCTTTGGGCAGCCTGGCCAGGTCGTGCTTGAGCTGGGAGACGCGCAGGGCGGCCTCCAGCGGCTCGCCGTCCAGGCCCTCCCTGCCCAGCGTGATATTGTTCTTCACCGTATCCGTCATGATGAACGGCTCCTGCGTGACCAGGCCGACGCGGCGCCGCAGTTCGTCGGGGGCGAAAGAGCGGATGTCAGCGCCGTTCACCATCAGCTCGCCGGTGGTGAATTCGGCCAGGCGGGTCAAAAGCGAGATCAGCGTGGTCTTGCCGGAGCCTATCTTGCCCACCACGGCCACCAACTGGCCCCGCCGGGCCTCGAAGGTGATCTTCCTCAGCAGCGGTTCGTCCTTGGCGGTGGCCATGCAGACGTCGCGGGCTTCCACTTTCTCTATCCGCTCCGGGGCCGGGGCGGGCTTGCGCGGCTTTTTCACGGCGCTCCCGGACCGCAGCAGCTCGTCTATGCGCTTGATGGAGGCGCCGGCCCTGTTGCCGGTCACGAAGAACTGGCTGATGTCCATAAGGGGGCCCATGATCATGCCGGCGTAGAAATAGAAGGCTATCAGGTCGCCGAGCGTGGCCTTGCCGTCTATCACCATCAGGCCGCCGGCCAGGTAGAGGAGCGCCACCGAAACGAAGCTGGCGGAGTGGTAGAAATAGGAGAAGATGATGTCCAGCCGCGAGGACGACACCTCGGCTTCCATCTGTCCTTCGGCCTTGGCGGCGAAGAAGGCGCACTGCGCCGCCTCCTTGGCGTTGGCCTTGATGAGCTTGATCCCGGTGAAGCAGGTCTCCAGGAAGTCGTAGATAAGCGTGATGCTCTTCTGCAGGGCATCGGAGCGCTCGTGCAGCTTGCGGCCGGTCAGCAGCGAGGCGGCCAGCATGAACGGCGTGGGCAGCAGCACCCAGACCGCCAGCGCCGGGTTGAGCAGGAACATCATGGTCACGGCCGCGATCAGCGTGAACACCGCCTGGATGAAGCGGAAGACGCCGGAGCAGGAGAACCAGGAGATCTTGCGGGAGATGTCGTCCACCAGCCGCGTCACCAGGTCGCCGGTGGTGAAGCGGTGGAAGAAGTGGGAATCCATGCGCAGGATATGCTCGAAAACCTCCTTGCGGAAATCCCATTCCAGCTTCATGTTCATGTAGGCGCGGTTGCGCTGCGCGGCGATGCTGACCGCCGAGTTGGCCAGGCCCACGCCGAGGATCAGCCAGATGGACCGCATCAGGTAGGCGCGCGACATCTGCGAGCCGAGCCCGTTGATGACCTGCTTTATCAGGTAGGGGTAGACGGCGCCGAGCGCCGCGCTGCTCATGCCCAGCAGGATGATGGTCATCATCCGCCATCTGTAGCGGCGCCAGTAGGGGATGAGCCATTTCAGGGCGAAGATCATGCGGCGCCCTCCCCGAACTGGAGCTTGTAGAACCTGGAATAAGTGCCGCCCTTCGCCAGCAGCTCGTCGTGCGTGCCGCTTTCCTTGATCTCCCCCTCCGAGACCAGCAGGATATTGTCGGCGTTGCGGATGGTGGAGAGCCGGTGCGCGATGATGATCATCGTCTTGTGGCTGATGAGCCGCTGCATCGCCGTGTTTATCAGGCGCTCGGTATAGGGGTCGATATGCGAGGTGGCCTCGTCGAAGACCAGCACTTCCTGGTTGAGCACCATTGCCCGGGCCAGGGCTATCACCTGCTTCTCGCCCGCGGAGAGATTGGCGCCCTTGTCGGCGATCACCTTGTTCAGGCCGTGGCGCCTGAAGAACTGCTCCAGGCCCACGCTCTTGATGGCGTCGTGCACCATGGCGTCGGGGATGGCCTCGTCCATCAGCTTGAGGTTCTGCATGATGGTGCCGGGAAAAAGGTAGATGTCCTGCTGCACCAGGCCGATGGAAGTGCGCAGGGAATTGAGGCTTATCTCGGAGAGGTCGGTGCCGTCTATCAGTATCCTCCCCTTGTTCGGGACATAGAACTTGAACAGCAGATTGGTGACGGTGGTCTTCCCTCCGCCGGTCTCGCCGACTATCGCGAGGCTTTTGCCGCGCGGCAGGGTGAAGGAAATATCCTTCAGCACCCATTGCGCGTCGTCGGTATAGCGCATCCAGACATCGCGGAACTCGATCTTGTCCTTGATATTGCGTATGAAGTGCGGCTTGGGCGGGTCGGTGATCGCCGGCTTGCGCTCGAGGATCTTATGAATGCGGTGCCCGGCCGAGAAGGAGCGCTGGATGATGCTGACATGCTCCGAGACGCTGAAGATGGGCTCGAAGAGCTTGTCGATATAGAGGATGAACATTATCAGGGTGCCGATGGTCAGTTTCCCCTCTATGGCCCAGCCTCCGCCCACCCCCAGTATCATGGCTATCGAAAGCGGGCTGATCATGATGATGCTCATGAAGAAGACTATCATCATCAGCTCGCCTTTCAGCTCGGTGTCGAACTTGCGCTTGTTGATCTCCTCCAGCTTAGCCGCCGTCATGGCCTCGCGGTTGAAGGCCTGCAGCAGTCCGGCGGCGTTGATGTGCTCGGTCAGGAAGCCGGAGATCTCGCTGGCCAGCTTGCGCACGGTGACGAAGAGCGCCGAGCTCCTGCGCAGGAAGACCGAGCTGAAGACCACCACGAAGGGCAGGGCCGCGCAGAGGAGCAGGGTGAGCCTGGGGCTGAAGTAGAACATCACGCCGAAGGTCACTATGAACATGAGCAGGTCGCGGAAGATGTTCACGGTGGTCTCGGTGAAGAGCTCGTAGAGCGTGCTGGCGTCGGCCTGCACGCGCGCGGTCAGCCTGCCGACCGGGAATTCGGCGTAGAAGGGCAGGTCGAGCGCCAGCATATGGGCCAGCATGCGCTTTTTCAGGTCGGTCATTATCTTCTGGCCGGTCCGGATGAGCCGCATGCGGAGCATGTAGTTGGCGGCCAGGAAGGAGACGGAGTTAAGGAAAAGCGCGGCCACCGACAGCGCCAGCAGCGACGTGTCGCGGGCGGGGATGGCTTTGTCTATGATGTGCTTGGCGATGATGGGGGTCAGCAGGTTGAAAGCCGTGGAGAGCAGGAGCCAGGCGAAAGCGGCGGAGAACCCTTTCCGCTCCGGCAGGATGAAGCCCAGCAGCAGGCGGAAGGTGGACCTGTAGTTTATCTTCTCTTTCGGGTCCTGCCCGTCGTCGCCGTTGCGGTCATGCATGATAGTATTCTATAAAATACCGCAAAGAAAAAGGGCCGCGGGTCCTGCCCGGCGGCCCTTTTTCAAGCGCGCCGCTTCAGTTCAGCTTGAACTCGGCGCCGCGCTTCAGGGCTTTCACGTTCAGCTCTAGGACTTCGGGCTTGAGCTTCTTGTAGACTTTGGGCAGGGCCCTCGCTATGGCGTCCACGGACATCGCGCCGGTGGCCGCGGCGAACGCGCCGAGAGCGACCATGTTCATGACCTTGGCGTTGCCCAGTTCGGCCGCGATGGCGTTGCAGGGCACATAAAGCGTCTTTATATCCGCGCGGCCGGCCCTGGAGTTTATCAGCGAACTGTTTATTATCAGCAGCCCGCCGGGTTTCACCGCGGGCTCGAACTTGGCCAGGGAGGGCTCGTTGAACACTATGGCGGTGTCGGGGGAGGAAACTATCGGGGTCGAGACCTCGTCGGAAGCGACCACTATGGAGCAGTTGGCCGTGCCGCCGCGCATCTCGGCGCCGTAGGCCGGGAAGAAGCTGACCTCCTTCCCCTCCATCATGCCGGCCTGGGCCAGAAGCACGCCGGCGGAGATGACGCCCTGCCCGCCGAAACCGGATATCCTTATGCCTTGGTACATATTAAAGTCCTCCCTTCGCCGCGCCGGCGTCCTTGTACACGCCGAGCGGGAACACGGGCAGCATGCCTTCGGCCACGAACTTCACGGCCTCCGAAGGGTTGTCCAGCCTGGTGCCCCAGTTGGTCGGGCACATGGAGAGGATCTCCACCATGGAGAAGCCCTTGCCGTCTATCTGGTTCTGGAAAGCCTTCCTTATGGCCGTCTTGGTCTTTACCACGCCCGGGACATTGTGCACGGTGGTGCGCTCCAGGTAGGTCGCGCCGTCTATAGTGGCCAGCAGTTCGCACATTTTTATGGGGTAGCCGGCCTGCTTGGCGGTGCGGCCGTCGGGGCAGGTGGTGGCCCTCTGGCCTATCAGCGTGGTCGGGGCCATCTGGCCGCCGGTCATGCCGTAGATGGCGTTGTTCACGAAGATCACCGTTATGTTCTCCGAGCGTATCGCCGTGTGAACTATTTCGGCCATGCCTATGGAGGCCAGGTCGCCGTCGCCCTGGTAGGAGAAAACGATGGTCTCCGGCTTGACGCGCTTTATGCCGGTGGCCTCGGCGGGGCCGCGCCCGTGGGCGCCCTGGATCATGTCGCAGTTGAAGTAGGCGTCCGCGAAGACGGTGCAGCCCACCGGTCCCACCCCTATGGTGCGGGTCCGTATCCCGAGCTCGTCCATGGCTTCGGCTATGAGGCGGTGTACCGTGCCGTGGCCGCAGCCGGGGCAGTAATGCATCTTCACGTCCAGGAGGGATTCGGGTCTCTTATTTTGCAGTTGCATATTCTTTAGCCCCCTTCTTCACGATATTCTCGACGGCCCGGCACACCTCGTCGGCGGTCATGATGGCGCCGCCCGGCCTCGCGTACAGGTGGACGTCCGCGCGGCCGCAGCTGGAGAGCTGGACGTCTTCCACCAGTTGGCCGAGGCTTACTTCCACCACCAGGAACTTCTTTATCCGGTTTGAGAGTTCGGCCAGCCGGGCTTTCGGGAAGGGCCAGAGCGTTATCGGGCGGAACAGCCCCGCCTTCAGGCCTTTCTCGCGGGCCAGCTTCATGGCGGCCACGGAGACGCGGGCCGAGATGCCGTAGGCCACTATGGCTATTTCGGCGTCGTCCAGCATTTTCTCCTCGTACAGCACCTCGCTGGCCTCTATCTGCCTGTAGCGCTTCGCGCGCTCGTTGACCAGCACTTCAAGGCAGCCCTCGCGCAGGTCGTAGGACTTTACCACGCGCTTGGCGCGGTTCTTGTTCACGCCGATGGCCCACTCCGGCACGGGCAGGGCCGCGGGGTCTATCTCGGGGGTCGTGAATTCCACCGGCTCCATCATCTGGCCGATGATGCCGTCCGCCAGGATCATGGAGGGGATGCGGTATTTAAAGGCGACCTCGTAGCATTTGTGGGGGAAGTTCCCCATCTCCGTGACGCTGGCGGGCGCCATCACGAAGGTGCGGTAGTCGCCGTGGCCGCCGCCGCGCGTGGCCTGCCAATAGTCGCCCTGGGAGCCCGCTATGTTGCCGAGGCCGGGGCCGCCGCGCATGATATTCCCTATGAAGATGGGCAGGTCGGCGCCGGCGCAGTAGGAGATGCCTTCCTGTTTGAGGCTCATGCCGGGGCTGGAGGAAGAGGTCATGCAGCGCGTGCCGGTGGCCGCGGCGCCGTAGACCATATTGATGGCCGAGACCTCGGACTCGGCCTGCACGAAAGCCCCGCCCACCTGCGGCTGGCGCCAGGACATGTATTCGGGGATCTCGTTCTGCGGGGTGATCGGGTAGCCGGCGAAGAAGCGGCAGCCCGCGCGCACGGCTCCCTCGGCCAGGGCCTCGTTGCCTTTCATTAATTTTTTTTCAGCCATGATGATGCTCCTTATTTATAGACCCTGACCGCAAGGTCGGGGCAGATGCGGGCGCAGCTCTGGCAGGCTATGCAGCAGCCTTCCTTCGAGTCTTTGGCCGGGTAATAGCCGGTTTTGGAGAATTTATCGGACCTTTCGATGCACTTTTTGGGGCAAACCACGATGCAAAGGTAGCAGCCTTTGCACTTATCCACGTCCACTTCCATCTTCGGCATAGAACCTCCGGGGTGTTTATTCGCGGCGGGCCGGCCTGGCGGGCGCTTCTGGAATTGTGTCGCAGCTTCTGTCGGGCTGCCGGGGGTCGCGCGTGGTGCGAACTGCTGTATAAAAAGTATATCAAAAAAAGCCGGGCATTTATACCCGGCAGCGGCGATTCCGGAAGTCCGGTGAGCGGCTACGCCGTTTCCGGCGGCGCGGCCTTGCCGAGGACGGAGGCGTAAAGCGCGAGCAGCTGCGCGTTCATGCTTTCCACGCCGAAGCGCGGGAAGCCCGTTCCGTCCGGCTCGGCCGCCCACGCTTTGGCGGCGGCCCCCATGCGCGCGCGGAGCTTTTCGGAAAGGATGAGCCTTTCGAGGGCCTGTGCCAGGTCTCCGGCGTCGCCGGGCTTTACGGTCAGGCCGGTCTCCCCCTCCTTTATGATATCAGGCAGGCCGCAGACCCGGCTTACCACCACGGGGAGGCCCAGGGCCTGGGCCTCCAGCGGCGCCCTGCCCATGGCCTCGTTGAGCGAGGGCTGGACGTAAATATCCAGCGCGGACATAAGGGCCGCGGCGTCAGCGCGGAAGCCGGTGAAGATAAAGCGGTCCCGTACGCCCAGTCTTACGGCCAGTTTAAGGAGCGCGGGCTCCAGTTCCCCGCCGCCGATCACCACATATTTAAGCCGCCTGGCGGGCAGGCTCTTCGCCAGGAGCGCGGCGGCGCGGATAAGGTATTCCACGCCCTTCACCGGCTCCAGCCGGGCCACCGTGCCGACGGCTATTTCATCCGCGGCTATATCGAGGTCCAGCTTCTGCGCCGGGACCGGCGGCGGCTTGAAGTCCACCCCGCTGTGCACTACTCTCCACTGCTTCAGCTTTCCTATTCCCGCCGCGGCGGATTCGCGCATTTCTCCGGGAGTAAGGGCGATAAAATAATCGGTGAAATTGGCGAGGGATTTCTCGGCCCGGAGAAAAATAAAAGTTTTCAGCGGGCCGTAATAGCCGTGGAGCAAATGGCCGTGCGGCGTGTGTATAACTATCGCCGGTTTTTCCGACCTCAGATTGGCCAGGGCGGCGGCCACCCGCCCCAGCGCCCCGGCTTTCGAGGTATGCGTATGCACGATAGCCGGCCCAAGTCTGGCGATCTCCTTCCTCAGTTCCAGCAGCGCGCGGATATCCCTGGCGGGGGAAAGTTCGCGCTGGAGGTTCTTTACTTCTATGTAATTCACTTCCGGCGGCAGGAGTTTGAGCAGGACCCCGGAATCCTTATGCGGCCCCGAGATCAGCACCACGCTATGATCGGCGGCCTGGGCGGAGCAGGAATCGATCACGTTCCTGCTGGACCCGCCCGGTTCCAGGCGGGTGATGATATGGACGACCAGCGGCCTTATCACGGTTTATTCCCCGTTTCATTCTGCGCGGCGCTCAGGCAGGCGCAGAAGATGAAGATGAGGCCGGAAATGTAGATCCAGAGAAGCAGCGCCATCACGCCGCCGAAGGCCCCGTAAACGGCGTTGAAAGTGGCGTAATGCTTCAAATAGAAAGTGAACAGGTACTGGGCTCCCGCGAGCAGCGCCGTCCCGCACAAGGCCGCGGCCCAGACTTCCGAGAATTTCGTCTTGCGGTGGGGCGCCACCTTGTAGAACAGGCTCAGGCTGAGAAAGATGAGCGTCCAGGGCAGACAGGTCATAAAGAAACTATAGGTGCGCTCGATGAGCCCGAAGTGCGGCAGCAGCCCCCTCGCCACCCGCTCCAGGACCGGGACCCAGATCAGCGTAATGACCGCGAGGTTTATCACCAGCAGCAGCTCCAGGCTCTTCAAAGGGAGGGTCCACCAGCGGCTGCCGGAGGAGCCCCAGGCCCGGTTGGCGGCGAGTATGAGCGTATTGAAAGTCTGGGTAGCTATCCAGACCAGCATGAAGAACGCCACGGACCCGGCCTGGCCGCGGGCGCTTATCACGCCGGAAATGGTGTCGAAGACGTAGTTCTTCATGTCGCCGGTTATAGGGATATACTGCCCGATAAAGGCGACGACCAGGGCGCTGGCCGCGGCCTGGTCGAAAAGGATGGAGGCCCCGGTCACTAAAAGGATTATCAGCGGGAAAAGGCTGAAAAAAGCGCTGTAGGCGAAGGCCGCGGCCCATTGCTCCCCGTCGATGAGGATGAACCTCCCGGCGGCGAGGCGGAACGTCGCCCAGGCCCGGCCTACCCCGGCTTTTACCTTTTTATTCATCGTCGTAAACGCTCAGGCAGTGGAGGGTTGGACGGGGTTTTGTTTCGCGAACCCCTT
>JACQPH010000167.1 GCA_016207645.1 Elusimicrobiota bacterium | reverse complement strand
GGGCTTCGGCGTCCTGCTGACGGTTTTCGGCTTCTTCGGGGGGCTTTTCCTTATTCCCGCCTCCGCGTTCCTCGTTATGGAGTCCGGCGTCCCCATCGGCGACGTCCTCCATATCGCGCGGGTGTTCGGCATCCTTATTCCGCTCCTTTTCGCGGTCACTCTAAGTTCCCGGCCGGTGTTCGCGTCGCCGGGAGCCCGCTGGTATGCGGGGCTTTTCCTGGCCGCGCTCGGCCTGGCGGCCTCCAGCGTGTCTAATTTCTACGCCGTGCTCGTCGTCTGCTTTTCGTATCTCCTGCTCAGGGCGAAAGCCTCCGCGCGGCCGGTTTTCCGGGACGGCGCCCTGGCCGGGAAGTCGCTGGCCTCGGCCGTCCTGCTGGCGGCGGCGCTGCCCTTCCTGATAGCCGGCCCCCTTCCGCTCATCAGGGCGGCCGGCGGCTGGGCGCTTTTCCTGTGCATCCTCGCCTTCACCCTGGCCGCGCTCAGCGCGCCTGTCGAGGCCCCGGCGCACGAGGCGCAGCTGCGGTTCACCGGCGGCGCTTCGCTGGTCCTGGCGGCCGGCTATTTCGCCGGGATAATTTTCCTGGGTAACCTGTTCATCCCACAGACCCTGGGGCGGGTGGGGAATTTCGAAATGCTCAGCCGCGGCGTGGCGAACCCGCTGGCCGGGTCTTTCCTGGACCTCTTCGGACCGAACGTGTTCTGCGACCGTTTCCCGGTCCAGCACTGCGCCACGGCCAGAAGCTATATAGAAAGGTTCGGCCTCTTCTATTTCACTCTTTTTTTCGGCGCGGCGCTGGCGGGAAAAAGACTGGTCTCGGCGCGGCGGGGGCTGGGGATAGGGGATTTCCCGGTAATAATGACGGCGATATTCTCGCTCACCGGGGTCTTCCTGTACGAATACACCAACGGCCTGCTCGTCAGCGGCGAACTGCACTGGCTTATCTGGTTCAAGACGCGGCTGCTGGAGCCCTGGTTCTACATGGGGATACTGATACCGCTCTCGTACGCTTATTCGGTCTCGGGCGGAACGCTGAAAAAACTGCTCGTATTCCTGGCGGCCGGGACGATGCTCGTCGACTTCTTCTATAATTACGGCCCGGACCGGCTCCCGCAGTTCCTGGTCAATTTAAATACGGCCGGGGGGCTTGTATATTTTTTCTGAGCCCGGGCCGGCCGGTCAGCGCCGGAGTCCCGCCGCGCGCCGCTTGTTCTCGAGGGCCGGCGCGTAGCCGGGGGCCAGCGCCAGGGCCCGGTCATAGTCCGCTACGGCCCGGGCTTTATCCCCTTTCAGCAGATAAGCGTTCCCCCGGTTGAGGAACAGAACCGCCTCGCCGGGTTTTACGGCCATGGCCGCGCTGTAATCGGCTATCGCCTTGTCGAATTCCCTCATCTCGCTGAAAAGGCGGCCGCGGTTGCTGAAGGCTTTCCAGTTGTGCGGGGCGAGTTCCACGCAGCGGGTCAGGTCCCTGAGCGCCCCGTCGTGGTCCCCGGCCGCGGCGCGGACACCGCCCCTCCCGTAATAACCCATATGCTCCAGCGGGTTCTTTTCCAGGACGTCCTCCCAGAGCGTAAGGCTGCTCTTCCAGACCGGGACCCTGCTCGCCGCGGCCAGGCTCAGAACGAGAAAATGCGCGGCCACCGCTAGAAGGAGCAGCCGGCCGGGCAGCGAGGGCCGCCCCGCGGCGCGCTCGCGCAGGAAGCCGTGGAGCCAGGAAACGGCTTCGGCGTAAAGAAAGAACAGGCCCAGGGCCGGCAGATAACAATAGCGGTCGGCGGGAGGGGAGATCACCAGGGCGGGGAAGATCGTCGCCAGGAAGAAACCCAGGCCGAAAATAATTTTCCGGGCGGCTCCCGGCCCCGCGGGGGGCCCGGCGGCGGGAAGAGCGGTCCCCTGAGAGGCGCGCCGCGCGGACCTGGCGAGCAGGAAGGCGGCCAGGACGGCGAGCAGCAGCAGCGCGGAATGGGAGGCCGGGTTCCGGGACAGCTCCAGCGGGGGATAAAGCGCCGACAAGTTGACAGGCAGGAGCAGCTTCTTCGCGTAAAAAAGGGCGTTCTGACCGGACACGACGAGGCTGGAAAAGCTGAACGCCAGCCTGTCGGTCTTCAGCAGGAAGCCCGACGGGGACGTGGACAATGTTAAAAGCGGCAGGGCTATCGCCAGATACGGCGCTTTCTCCAGCAGCAGCCTGAAAGTGAAAGGCCGGCCCCTGTAGTAGTCCGCCAGCGGGAGGAGAAGGGGGAGCACCAGGGCGAAGGGTTTTGAAAGAACGGCCAGGACGAAAAAGGCGAGAGAATAGAAGAAATGCCTTTTCAGCCCCGTGCCGGCGTATTTGAGATAGGCGATGAGGGTCCAGGAGGAGAAGAGCCCCCACAGCAGTTCCTTGCGGCCGGAGATCCAGACCGCGGGCTCGACGTGCACCGGATGTATGCCGAACAATAAAGCCCCGAGGAACGCCGCGTTCCGGCGCGCGCCCAGGGCCGTCAGCAGGCAGAAAGCCGATACGCAGTTCGCCAGGTGCAGGAGCAGGCTGGTAAAGTGGAACATGGCCGGGTTCAGCCCGGCGAGGACGAGGTCCAGTTTATAGGTCAGGGTGGTTACGGGATGGTAATAACCGGGGGAAAAACCGAGCGCGTTCAGCCAGGAACCGAGCAGGGCCGGGTTCGAGAGCACGTATTGGTTGTCGTCCCAGTTGACGAAATCGCACCCCAGGGCCCGGTAAAAGACCGCGAGGACGGGGACACAGAGCAGGGCCGGGAGCAAAGCCGCCGCCCGCCCGGTTAAGGGCGGCCGCTCGGAATATCCGGTCTGGTCCTTTGGCTGCATAATGCTGAACGGGGGCCTGGTCCCCGCTTGTGCCTATCTTACAAAATAGCCGGGTCCGGCCGGAACGCCGCAGCGCGGCCGGGGGAGAAAGAACCGGCTGGACCGGGCTGATCCCGCATAATTCCGGGGCTTGTAACTATTGCCCAATATATTTATAATGAATGGGCATGCCTCCGCCTAAAGGACTTCAGCGCAAACGGAACTTGAGGGAGATCCTCATCGAGGATAAGCTCATCCCCGAAGAACAGCTGAAGGCGGCCGAGGAGACCTCGAAGAAAGAGAACAAGAATTTGCAGCAGGTCCTGGTAGAGCTGAAGCTGCTCCCGGAACTTAAGCTCCTGAAGCTGCTGGCCGACGAGTGGGGCTTCAAGGCCGTGGACCTCACCAAGCTGGAGCCGGAACCCGAAGTGGTGCAGCTGCTCACGGAGAATATCGCGCGCAAGCAGCTCTGCGTACCCTTCTCCCGCAAGGATAACGTTCTCTTCCTGGCGATGGCCGACCCCCGGGACTTCCTGATCGTGGAGGACATCGGCCTGCGCACCGGTTTCGACGTGCAGCCCTACCTGGCGCTGGCCCCCTGGATCCTCAAGGTCCTCGACGTGGTTTACGCCAAGGAGAGCAACGCGCAGGTGGACCAGCTGGTGGAATCCGTCCAGGCTTCCCAGGCGCTGCCTACCGAGGAGGGCAGCTTCTCCCTCGCGGGCGCCGAAGCCGAAAAGAAGGACATCAGCGAGATCGAGGCCGGCGCTCCCGAAGTCGAGAAGCTGGTCAACGCCATCATCCTGGGCGCGCTGAACACGAAAGCCTCCGACATCCACATCGAGCCCTTCGAGGACCCGAACGGCAAGAACTCCAAGGTCATGATCCGCTACCGCGTGGACGGCATGCTGCGCCCCGCTTCCTTCAGCATCCCCTGGGTTTTCCGCCAGGCCATCGCCGCCAAGATCAAGATCATGTCCAACTCGATGAACATCACGGAGCGGCGCATCCCCCAGAGCGGGCGCATCCAGATCATCGCCAAGGGCAACCCGATAGAGTTCCGCGTCGAAATGGTGCCCACGGTGTTCGGCGAATCCTGCGTGATGCGTATCCTGGACCGCGCCTCGGTGCGCGTGGACATCAAGATCATGGGCTTCCTGCCCGACACCGAGGTTAAGCTGCTGCAGCAGTTCCAGGGCATCGGCGGCAAGAAGAACTTCGGCCTGGTGCTGGTCTGCGGCCCCACCGGCTCCGGAAAATCCACGACTTTGTACGCCTGTCTCAATCATGTGAACCGCCCCGACATCAAGATCATCACCGCCGAGAACCCGGTGGAATACAACATCGACGGCATCGTGCAGGTGCCGGTCAACCCCGACGTGAAGCTCGGCGAGGGGAAGAAGTTCGACTTCGCCTCCGCGCTGCGCTCCTTCATGCGCCTCGATCCCGACGTCATCATGGTCGGCGAGATCCGCGACGAGGAAACGGCGCATATCGCGCTGGAAGCCGCCATGACCGGCCACCTGGTCTTCTCCACCATCCATACCAACGACGCGCCTTCCGCGCTGGAGCGCCTCACGCAGATGGGGCTGCCGCGCTTCGTGGTGGCGAACACCATGAAGGCCGTGCTGGCCCAGCGCCTCGCCCGCCGCCTCTGCAAGGACTGCAAGGTCGAGGCCGACCCCAGCCCGGAAGAGCTGGCTGTCTTCGAGGCCAACGGCGTCAAGGTCAAGCCCGGGGCGAAGCTCTTCAGGGCCAAGGGCTGCGACGTCTGCAAGGGCACCGGCTACAAGGGCCGCTGCGGCATGCACGAACTGCTGATCCTTAACGACGAGATACGCCTGCAGCTGCTGAAAGACCCTTCGGCGATACCGGTAAAAGAGATCGCCATGAAGAACGGCATGCGCACCATAGCCATGGACGGGCTGGAGAAGGTCCTGCTGGGGCTCACTACGGTCAAGGAAGTGCTGGGCGGCGCCGCGGAGAAGGAGTAAGAGGCAAAACACCCTATGGTCAAGAAACTGATAACTGCTTCCTTCGTCGCTCTGCTCTGCCTCTCCGCCGCCTCCGCGGCCGACTACGGCAATTTCGGCGATATCACCCCCGCTTCGCTTAAGCCTTTCGCCCGCGACCTGGGCGGCCTCCTCGGCTCCGGTACCAACCAGACGGCCAGGCCCCTGGGTTTCGCCGGTTTCGATATCGGCGTGCGGGGCGCGGCCCAGTTCAGGCCCTCGTACGGGAACACCGTCCTCAGGAAGAACGAGCTGTTCGGGCTGGGGCTCGTACAGGCGGAGATAGGCATGCCGTACCGCATCGACGGCTTCGTGCGCGGCGGCGCCTTCGAGGGCATAGCGGTGGCTGGAGGCGGGCTGCGCTACGGCCTGTGGAACCTCTCCGACGAGAAATACAAGGTCAACGCCATGCTGGTGGGCATGGCGAACATGGCTACCCACAGGTATTTTTACGCGCTCCACTTCAATACCGCCCTGGTGGTTTCCGTCAACGCGCCGGTGGCGGCGCCGTATCTGGGCGTCGCCTATGATTTTACGCGGCTCAAGGCGCAGGCGGTCAGCGACGCTTCTCTTGTCGGTAAAAGAGTCTCGGTCAGCGCCGCCCGGTTTACGGCGGGCCTGCGGGTCAAGATAAAACTGGGTTACCTGGCCGGCGGCGTCACCTACACCCACGACCGCGCGCTGGTGAACGCCAGCGCCGGGTTCAGGTTCTGATCAGCCTTTGTATTTTTCCCTGAATTCCCTGCGCATCTCCCGGTCTATATCGCGCTTCTTTATGGATTCGTGCTTGTCCGCGGACCTTTTCCCTTTCGCCAGGCCGAGCAGCACCTTGGCCCAGCCGTTCCTGAAGTAAAGCTCCAGCGCCACCAGGGTAAGGCCTTTTACGGTGAGCGCGCCGGTGAGCCGCTTTAGCTCCTGCCGCCGCAGCAGCAGCTTGCGGGTGCGGACGGGGTCTATCTCCTTCAAAGTGTTGAAAGCGTAAGGCGCTATGTGCAGGCCGTACAGGTAAAGGCCGTCCTTTTCCGCCCTGGCGAAAGCGGAGGTCAGGGTCGCCTGTTTCAGGCGCAGCGACTTCACTTCCGGCCCCTCCAGGGCCAGGCCGGCCTCGTAAGTCCCGGTAATAAAGTAGTCGTGCCGCGCCTTGCGATTGGTCGCCACCTGCTCGACTTTTTCCTTCTTTTCTTCTTTCGCCATTGTGTTCATCTTACCAAATATCCTAAAATTATAACACCGTCGGATAAACGCTTCCCGGCGAAAGCCGGCCGTACCGCTTAAAAGGGGTTCAGCGAGCGGACCGCCGAAGGCGGTAGAGCGAGCGGCGAAGGGGGACGTAGTTCCCCTTGCGGAGCGCCTGGCCGGCACCTTTTAAGGCCAGGTTGTTAATCAACTCCGGGCATTCCGATGCCAAGGGCGCGACAAGTGGAGAGGTGGCCGAGCGGTTGAAGGCGCAGACCTGGAAAGTCTGTATACTCGCAAGGGTATCAAGGGTTCGAATCCCTTCCTCTCCGAACTTTTTAAAGGAATAAGATCCCCTCGTGGAATTTTTTATTGACAAGCCGGCCGGCAGTTATATATATTTACGTGAACCCCTGGGCATCATTCATATATCATCCATGGGGGGAGTTCAAGTTAAGTCAAGGAGAAAGAATAATAATGAAAAACAATAAAAAGGGCTTCACCCTTATAGAGCTGATGATAGTCGTCGCCATCATCGGTAT
>JACQPH010000161.1 GCA_016207645.1 Elusimicrobiota bacterium | reverse complement strand
GAAGGAAACCCTTGCGTCGGTTTCCCCCCGCCAGGCGTGGCCCCCCCATACCCAAGGGGTTCGCGAAACAAAACCCCGGCCAACCCTCCAGCAGCACTTTAGCCGTTACGTGAACTTTTAAAATTTCGCGCCGGCGCCCAGCGAATAGCCGGTCTGCCCGTGCAGCACGTTATAAGCCCCGTAGACATAGAGCAGCGGCAGCGGGGAGAGGCGCACCCCCAGGGTATAGCGCGGCTTGGAAATAGTGCCGGCCGCGCCGTTGAGGGCGGCGGAGACGTTCTTTATCTCCAGGCGGGTGCGGTCCACGCCCACGCCCACATAGGGCTTGATGACCGGGATATTGAAGGAGGCCGCCGCGTCGAAAGACAGATGCGTGCCCTTGAAGTAATCGTAGGTTATCACGTCGTAATAGGCCGAGACGGACACGTCGGGGATGAACTTGGTCAGGGTGCCGCTCTTCAGCAGCCCGTAGCGCAGGCCGCCGCCGATTATCGAAAAGCCGGAATAGCCGGTGCCGCGCAGCATGACGTCGGCCCCTATCAGCGGCAGGGCCGCCCCGGCGTGCACCAGCGCGGCGCCGAAAGTGTCCACGCCGGCGTCGCGCAGGATGCGGTTCTCGACGCCGGGCTTGGCCTGCAGCGTGGCCGCCAGACCGGCCTCGAAGCCGGGGAAGCCGATGGCGCGGCCGGAATTGAAGTCATTGGCGCCTATGAGCCCGCCGAGGTCGGCGGCGAAAGGCTTCAGGTAAGCGTCCTGCACATTGGCCTTGAACTTGGAAAAGGGGTCGGCTTTTACCCCGGCCGCCAGCAGGGGCAGCAGGCACAGCGAAATGATCAGTTTCTTCATTTGGTATCTCCTTAAGGTCCGGGGCTCAGTGCCCTCCCTTTATTATTACAAATAAACAGTATAAATAAAAGTCGCACGCGCGCGCGTACGGCGCTCATTGCTTTCCACCGTCTACCGTTGCTATCATTAGTGTAGTGTCTCGCAAATGGCTTTACTTTTGAAGGCTCAGGTTTGAGCCGGATGCGAGGCGCGACGAGCGAGTATACCGGTGGTCTATGAGCGAGGAGCAACGAAGCAGCCGGCCAAAGATGAGCCTCCCCCGCACCGCCGGTGCGGGGGCTGGCCGCTTTTGGGCTACCCCTTCGCGGCATTACGCTAACGTACGTGTAGTACGTGTCGCTTCATGCCGCTTCGGCGTAGCCCAAAATCGGCCAGTCAAAAGTAAAGCTATTTGCGAGACACTACACTAAATGCCTTTCCTTCCCGCTACGCCCCAGGAAATGAAAGCCCTCGGCTGGGACGCCGCGGACGTGGTCCTGGTGACCGGTGACGCCTACGTGGACCATCCCTCTTTCGCGATGGCGCTGGTAGGCCGGGTCCTCGAGGCGGAAGGCCTGCGTGTGGCCGTCCTGGCCCAGCCGCGCTGGGAGAGCTGCGCCGATTTCCGGAAATTCGGCAGGCCCCGCCTTTTCTTCGGCGTTTCCGCCGGGAATATGGACTCGATGATCAACAAGTACACCCATAACCGGAAGATCCGTTCTACCGACGATTTCTCGCCCGGCGCCCGCCCCGGCCTCCGCCCGGACCGCGCCACCATCATCTATTCCCAGCGGGCCCGCGAGGCCTACCCGGACGCCCCTGTGATTATCGGCGGCATCGAAGCCTCGATGCGCCGCTTCGCGCATTACGATTACTGGTCGGACAAGGTGCGCAAGAGCGTGCTGCTCGACGCTAAAGCCGACCTGCTGGTCTACGGCATGGGCGAAAGCCAGGTGAGGGAGATAGCGGCCCGTCTGCGGCGTGGTGAAAAGGTCCAGACCCTGCGGGACATACGAGGCACCGCCTATCCCCTGGGCGCGAAGGAAACCGCGGAACTCGATGTCCCCGGAGCGCTGCTGCTTCCTTCCGCCGGCGAGGTAGCCGGGGACAGGCTTAAATTCTCGGCGGCCACCCGCCTTATCTACGAGGAGTCCAACCCTTTCAACGCCAGGCCCCTCGTACAGAAAAGCGAAGGGAAGGCCGTGGTGCAGAATCCCCCCGCCCTGCCTCTCTCGACGGAGGAAATGGACTTCATTTACGGCCTCCCCTTCACGAAGCGCGCCCATCCGTCCTATAAAGAACCCATCCCGGCGCTGGAGATGATAAAGGACTCCATCGTCATCCATCGCGGCTGCTTCGGCGGCTGCTCTTTCTGCTCGCTCACCCTGCACCAGGGCCGCTTCATCCAGACCCGCGGCGAAGCTTCCGTAGAAGCCGAAGCCAGAAGGCTGCTGGACACCCCGCGCCATCCCGGGAATATCTCCGACCTGGGCGCGCCCTCGGCCAATATGTACGCCATGGGCGGCAAGGACATGGAGGTCTGCCGGAAATGCAAAAAACTTTCCTGCGTGCACCCGGTGATCTGCCCGAACCTGGGCACCGACCATAAGCCGCTTCTCTCGCTGATGCGCAGGATAAGGGCCCTCAAAGGCCTGAAGAAAGCCTTCGTGGCCAGCGGGATAAGGATGGACCTGGCGCTGAAATGCGGCGAGTACATCTCCGAGATAGCGCGCTTCCACACCGGCGGCCAGCTCAAGGTGGCCCCGGAGCATGTCTCCCCCGGCGTGCTCTCGGTGATGAAGAAACCCCCCGTCGGGGTTTTCAAGGAGTTCGCGGAAAAGTTCCTGGCCGAGTCCGGAAAAGCCGGCAGGGAGCAGTACCTCGTCCCCTATTTCATCTCGGCCCACCCGGGCTCGACGCTGGCCGAGATGGCCGACCTGGCCCTTTTCCTGAAAGAGCGCCGCATCCGCCCGCAGCAGGTAAACGATTTCCTCCCCGCCCCGATGGAACTGGCCACGTCGATCTATTTCACCGGCCTGGACCCCTTCACGCTGGAGCCGGTCTATGTCCCCAAAAAAGAAACAGAGCGCCGCCTCCAGCGCGCGCTCCTCCAGTACTACAAGCCCGAGAACAAACCCCTGGTGATAAAAGCCCTCCGCGAGATCAACCGCCCCGATTTAATAAAGAAACTGCTTAGCCTCTGAAGGTCCAGGCGCGCCGCGGGATTATTAATAAGCAAGGTAACTACTCAGGTCGCCACATGGGGTTCGGGCTGGCCGGGGTTTTGCCCCGCGAACCCCGAAGAGGGAAACCCTTGCGTCGGTTTCCCCCCGCCCGGCGGGGCCCCCCCTTCCGCAAGGGGTTCGCGAAACAAAACCCCTGCCAACCCTCCAGCCACCTGAGCAGTTACTAAGCAAGAATATTATTTCCCCAGGTGGTGCTTCTTCATGAACTCGATCAGCTCGAGGCCGTAGAGGGAGACCTTCTCGGCGCCCAGGCCGCGCACGGCGTGGAGGTCCTCGAGGGTCTTGGGCTGGGACAGGGCCACGCGCTCCAGCACGTCGTTGCCCATGATGGCCTCCGGCAGCATGTTGCGCCTCGCGGCTATCTCCTTGCGCCAGACCTTCAGGTTCTTGAACCGGTTCTTCACCGTCTCGAAATAAGCCCGCTTCTCGCGCGAGATCTCCCGCCGGGGAACCTGGTATTCCGGGGCTTTCAGCCCCTTCTGCAGCGCCTCGCGGATCCACGCGCCGTGATTGGACAGCACGTAGCCGCTCACCCCTTTGAAGATGGAAAGATTATGCAGCCCCTCGCGCGGCGCCACCGAGAGGCGCAGCATCAGGTCCTCGCTGATCACCTTGAAGGGCGGGGCATTGCGCTTTATCGCCGCGAGCTCGCGGGCCAGGTAGAGCTCGCGCAGCACGGCCAGGCCGCGCCCGTTCAGCTGGCGCGCGCTCTTCAGCGTCAGGAAGCCGCTCTCGTCGAAGCGCATCGGCTGCGGCTCAATTTTGCAGATCTGCTCGAACTGCCCGGTAGCTTCCTCCAGGCGCCCTTTTTTCTCCAGCTCGGCGGCCAGGAGATCGCGCAGCTTCTTCAGGTGGATGGTATCGGCGCTGGCGTAGTCCAGCATTTCCTTCGTCAGCGGCCTGCGCCCCCAGTCCGCTTTCTGGAATTTCTTGTTCATCTCCGCGCCTATATACTCCTTCACCATGTTGTCCAGGCCGCACTTGACGATGCCGAGGTACTTCGCGGCCACCATCACGTCGAAGATGTTCGCGAAGGTGCAGCCCATGGCCGCCTTGAAGACCCTGATGTCGGAATCGGCCGAGTGGAAGATCTTCTCCACGGCGGGGTCGGCGAAAACGGGGAGGAGGGGCTTGATGTCCACGGCGAGGGTATCCACCACCGCGTTGATATCCTCCGCGGTGAGCTGCATCAGGCAGAACTTCTCCTTGTAGGCGTACAGGCTGTTGGATTCCGTGTCGATGGAGAGATAGCTGTGCTTCGCCAGCTTCGCGGCCAGCTCGTCGAATTCCTTCTGCTTGTCGATGAAGATGTAACTCATGATAAAATATAATAACATTTAGAGGCGGGGGAAAGTAACCGGGTAAAGATGACCATTATTTTCAACAAGCCTTACGGCGTGCTTTCGCAGTTCACCCGCGAGCACGGCCATAGCTCCCTGGCCGACTTCGGCCTGCCGGCCGGCGTCTACCCGGCCGGGCGCCTGGACCATGACAGCGAGGGCCTGCTGCTGCTCACTTCCGACGGCGCCCTGCAGGCCAGGGTGGCCGACCCGCGCCATAAGATGCCCAAGACCTACTGGGCGCAGGTCGAGAGGGAAATAGACCAGGAGGCCGTGCTGAAGCTCCGCGCCGGGCTGGTCCTTAAGGACGGGCCGACCCTCCCCTGCGGGGCCGCGCTCCTCCCGGACCCCGGTCTTCCGCCCAGGACGCCGCCGATACGCTTCCGCAAGACCGTGCCCGTTTCCTGGGTGGAAATAGTGCTTAAGGAAGGCCGCAACCGGCAGGTGCGGCGCATGCTGGCCGCGGTAGGCTTCCCGGTGCTCCGGCTGCTGCGCCGGGCCATCGGCCCGCTCACCCTGGAAGGCCTCGAACCCGGCCGCTGGCGCGAATTGACCGGTGAAGAAGTGAAAAATATAAAATGCAGAATGTAGTCCCCCCCACCTCAATCCTCCCCCGCAAGGGGGGAGGAAGGAAAGAAGGGAGGAAGGGAACAGGGGAGGCACTTTCACTAAGGAGCACTTAATATGTCTATTCCCCCACGGATAGGTTTCATCGGCCTCGGGATAATGGGCCGGGCCATGGCGATGAACCTGGTAAAGGCCGGCTTCCAGGTCTCCGTCTACAACCGCACCCGCCGGCGCACCATGGAATTCGCGGACATAGGCTGCGAAGTGGCGGCCACCCCGCGCGCCCTCGCAAAAATGGCCGATACCGTGATCACTATGGTCTCGGACCCCGCGGCCATGGAGGACGTGATAGAGGGACCTGAGGGAGTGGCCTCGGCCTTCGCCGGCGGCAACACCCTGATGAACATGAGCACCCTCTCCCCGGACTATACGGCGGCCCTCGCGAAGAAATGTTTCCTCGCCGGCGTCAATTTCCTCGACTGCCCGGTCTCGGGCTCCAGGGCCGCGGCTGAAAGCGGGCAGCTGGTGATCCTGGCGGGCGGGGAAAAAGCGGCCCTGGACAGGCTTTCCCCCGTCCTCAAGGCGCTGGGCCGCGCCGTTATCTACGCCGGCCCCCCCCCGGCGGGCACGGCGCTCAAGCTCTGCATGAACCTGATCGTGGCCCAGCTTACCACCGGGCTGGCGGAGGCTGCCGCCCTGGCGCAGGCCCAGGGCATAGCCCCGGAGCTTATCTTTGAAACGCTTTCAGCCAACCCGGCCCTCGACTGCGGCTACTTCTCGGCCAAAAAAGACAAAATACTCCGGAAGGATTTCCCGCCGGATTTTCCGCTCCGGCATATGCTTAAGGACGCCAGGTTCATGCTGGCCGCAGCCGCGAAGAAAAAGCTGGCCCTGCCCGTCACCGCTGCCGTGGCAAGCCTGCTGGAGAAATCCTATAATAGCGGTTACGGCGAAAAGGACCTGAGCGTGGTGCTCAGCAATCTGACCGAGCCCCTGGAGTTAAAAAGATGAACCGCGAAGAAATGCAGGCCATAGTCACTTCCCTTTTCGAGTTCAGGCATAAGCACCCGGTGATAAGCATCTTCCTGTCGGTGCTGGTGACCGCGGCCTGCGCCGGCGCTCTCTACCTGATGTTCGCGAACTTCCCCTCCTTCGTGCCCTGCTTCAGCGACGGCTGCGAGGGTTGACAAAGCCCGCCCGCGCGGCAGGCACGGCAAAGGAACAAATGGGTTTTTTCAAGGACATGCGCGACGGCCTCAACCGCAATGTCACCTTCCTCGGAATAGTCAGCGGGCTCACCGACATCTCCAGCGAGATGCTCTACCCTATAGTTCCCGTCTTCCTCACCACGGTACTGGGCGCCCCCATGCAGGTGGTGGGCCTGATAGAGGGCGCGGCGGAATGCACCGCCAGCCTGCTCAAGATAGCCGGCGGCCGGCTCTCGGACCGCTGCGGGAAGAGGAAGCCTTTCGTCGTGGCCGGCTATTCCCTCTCCGCTTTTTCGAAGCCGCTGCTCGCTCTCGCGGCCAGCTGGCATTTCGTGCTGTTCTCCCGCCTTATGGACCGGGTAGGCAAGGGCCTGCGCACCTCGGCGCGGGACGCGCTGATAGCCGGCTCCATAGAGAAGGAACACTGGGGCAAAGCCTTCGGTTTTCACAGGGCCATGGATACCGCGGGGGCCGCGCTCGGCCCCCTGGCAGCCCTGGCCCTCATACATTTCATGCCCGCCGGCAAGCCGGACTACCCTTTTATTTTCATGGCGGCCTTCGTCCCGGCCCTGCTCGGGGTTTTCGTCCTGCTCTACTTCGTGAAAGAAGCGGCCGCCCCCGCCAGGATCCCGGGCGCGGCCCCGGCGGCCCGCACGCCGATGTCCGCGGACTTCAAGTCCTTCGTCCTCCTTTACGCCGTCTTCGCCGTCGGCAATTCCAGCGACGTCTTCCTTATCATGAAGGCGAAGCATCTGGGCTTCAGCCTGACCCATATCATCCTGGCCTATACCGGCTACAATATCGTCTACGCCCTGCTGGCCACGCCGGCGGGCTGGCTTTCCGACAAGCTGGGGAAAATAAAGACCATGGCCTTCGGCTTCCTCGCCTTCGCGGCGGTCTATCTCGGCTTCGCGCTCGCCGACAAGCCCTGGATGGTGTGGGCGCTCTTCGCCCTGTACGGCTTCTACGGCGCCTTCAACGAGGGAATTGCCAAAGCCGTGGTCTCGCATCTGAGCGAAAGCGACAACCGCGCCTCGGCCATGGGTTATTTCCAGGGCGCGACCGGCCTCCTGGCCCTCTTCGCCAGCGTCCTCGCCGGCCTGCTCTGGGACAGGGTCTCCCCCGCCGCGCCCTTCCTGGCCGGGGCAGCCTGCGCTTTCATTTCCATGACGGCCCTGCTGCTCTGGACAGGGAAAAGGAGATTTTCTTTCTGACCATGAGCTTATACGCCTTAGCCATAAAAAAAGCCTCGACGGAACTTCTGGCCCCCGCCATTTTCCTGGCCGGCGTCAGGGGCTATAACCGCGACTCCGCGCGGAGCTTCCTGCGCTCGCAGCCCGGCTTCCTGGGGAGGAACCTGCAGCCGGAGGCGGCGCGGGAACTCGCGGCCGCGGCCGCCCAGGCCGGCTTCGAGACCATGCTGATAGCGGAAACCGGGGTCCGCGTCCCCCCGCATCCCATAGAAGCCGACAGGCTGGAGCTGAAGGGCAACGGGTTCAACGCCAGGGCCGGCGGCGCGATCACCTTCGTGCCTTATGAATCCGTAACAGTTCTCTCCGCCGCGGCTTACGACGCTTTCACGGTCCCCGACACCGTCCAGGCCATGGAGCCGGGCGTGTTCGAGAAAATGGCGCGCCTCGCCGGCGCCGAGCCGCCGAAAGCGCCGGCCCCGCGGCGGGAAACCTTCTTCCGCGCCGATATTATCTGGGGCCTGGAGCGGCAGCGACATCTCCCGTCAGGAGGTGAGCGTAGCGAGCGCCTGCGCCTCCTGCTCAGGCCGGAGAACCTGGATTTCTCTCCCCTCGGCCCCGCGCGCTCCCCCGCCAGCCTGTCGAATTTCCGCGCCCTCCTCGACACCCTTTCCGCGCCCTGCTTCAAAGCCGCCAGGAACGCCTTCCTCGAAGCTTTCCTCGCCGGCCGCCCCCTCACCCCCCTGAAGGTCTCCGGCCCCGAGGCCGCCGATATCGAGCTCTCCCGCCTCCTCCTTCTCACCGCCAGGCGCTAAGACTCTGTGACAGAATAATATAGCCATTTGGCTGGCCGCTTTTGGGCTGCGCCTTCGCGGCGTTCCGTTAACGTACGTATAGTACGTGTCACTTCACGCCGCTTCGGCTCGCTCCAAAATCGACTCATCCAAATGTCCATCTTATTCTGTCACAGAGCCTAACACTTTTTTTCCTGCTATAATACCTCCATGGAAAAACACCGGGCCCATAAGAGATTTTTCGCTCTCCACGCGCATTTCTACCAGCCGCCCCGCGAAAACCCCTGGACCGGCGACATAGACCCGCAGCCCTCCGCCTGGCCCTTTCACGACTGGAACTCCCGCATAGCCCGCGAATGCTATTTCCCCAACGCCTTCGCCCGCATCAACGACTCCTCCGGCCGCGTCCTGGAGCTGGACAATAACTACCTCCGCCTCAACTTCAATTTCGGCCCCACCCTCCTCTCCTGGCTGGAAAAGCACTATCCCCGCTATTACGGGAAAATAATCCAGGCGGCCCGCGAATCCCGGGAAAGGACCGGGCACTCCAACGCCATCGCCCAGGCTTATAACCACCTGATAATGCCCCTGGCCTCCTTCCAGGACCAGCTCACGCAGGCCCTGTGGGGAATAAAGGATTTCGAGCGCCGCTTCGGCTTCAAGCCGGAAGCGATGTGGCTGCCGGAAACCGCCGCCTCGGACGAGACCCTCCGCCTCCTGGCGGACCTGGGTATGAAGTACGTGATACTTTCCCCCTACCAGGCCGACAAGCTCAGGCCGCACGGCTCCCGGGACTGGCAGGACGCCTCCTCCGGGGATTTCGACACCACCCGCCCCTACGCCTGGCGCGACGCCGTCCCGGACGGCGGCCCGGCGAAGGGCCGCGGCCTGGCTGTCTTCTTTTACGACGGCCCGCTCTCGAAAGCGGCCGCCTTCGACGGGCTCGCGAAGAATTCCGCCGCTTTCGCTGACAGGGTGGAAGCCAGCTACCGGCACGGCGCGCGCGGCCCGCAGCTGGTCACCCTGGCGGTCGACGGAGAGACCTTCGGCCATCATCACAAGTTCGGCGACATGACGCTCGCGCACGCCTTCCGCCACGAACTGAGCGGGCGCGGGATAGAGACGGTCAATCTCGGCCGCTACCTGGCGGACCATCCCCCGGCCGACGAGGTCAGGATAAAGCCCGGCCCCGACGGCGAGGGCACGGCCTGGAGCTGCGCCCACGGCGTGCGGCGCTGGAAGGGCGGCTGCGACTGCGGCGGCGAGGGCAGCTTCAGCCTCGACTGGAGGCTGCCCCTCCGCGCCGCCCTCAACAGCCTGCGCGATTCCGCCGCCGGCGTCTACGCGGCCGAGGGGGCGAAATTCTTCCGCGCCCCCCGGGAAGCGCGGAACGCCTACGCGGAGGTCTTCCTGGCCCGCTCCGCGGCGGCCGAGGACGCTTTTTTCGCCGGGCACGCCTCCCGCGCCCTGAACGGCTCCGAAAAGGCCAGGGCGCTCGAGCTCCTGGAAATGCAGAAGGACGCCATGCTCATGTTCACCAGCTGCGGCTGGTTCTTCTCCGACGTCTCCCGCATAGAGACGCTGCAGAACCTGCGCTACGCGGCCCGGGCGGCCGAGACCCTGGGCCGCCTCGGCTTCGAGAAAGCGGCCGGGACCTTCCTCTCCCTCCTGGAAACGGCCCGGTCCAACTACCCCGAAGCGGAGAACGGGCTGAAACTTTACCGGAAGATAGCGGCCGAAAGCCCGCTGGCCAGGCAGAGGGCTGCCGCGCTGATAATAGCGGAGGCGCTGCTGGGAACAGGGGCGGACTGCGCCGAGGCCATGCAGCCCGCCGAGCGCATGAACAGGGACGGCGTGCTCTGCGTCCGCGGCAAGGTCATGGCTCCCGGGCCGGACGCCCCTTCGCCCCTTGTTTTCTGCTACCTGCGCCGGGGAGAGGAATTCCCGCTGCTCTTTTTCCCCTCCAGGGGCGGGGAAGCGCTCCTCGGGGAGCTTTTCTCCGCCGGGGACCCCGCGGCCGTCCAGGGGGCGCTCGAGAAGGACCCCTCCGTCACCAGGATAACTTTCGAGGACCTTTCCTGGGAGGAAAAGACTTTTTACGCCTGGCTGCTGGCCGGCGCCGCCAGGCACGGCCATGCGGCGGCTATCTTCAGGATACTGGAGGACTACCTCTACCTCCTGGACCGGCTGCCGGGAAAAGCCCTTTCTTCCTGGGCTCCCCTGCGCGCGCAGGCCTCGGCCTATGCAAAGCAGGCCGCCGAGATAGTTTTCAGCCGCGCGCTGGCCGCCCCGCCCGCCGAAACCGGGAAGCTGGCCGCGCTCGCCGCCCGCCTGAAGGCGGCGGACCTCGAACCGGGTTTCGACCCCTCCCCGGAAGCTTCCGCGGCTCTCGCGGCGAAAACGGCCGAGCCGGCGCTCGCCTCTCCCTCCCCGGCTACTATAGCCCCGCTGCTGGACCTGCTGAAAGCCGCGCGCGACCTGGGAGCCCCCGACCTGCTGTTCCATCTCCAGAACTACCTGATGGAGCTTTTCGCGGCGGCGAGAAAGAAAGGCCTTCCGCCGGGGACGGCCGAAGCCTTGCGGGAAGCCTATTCTTTATCCGGGATATTGATCGAAAAGTTCGACAGCCGGCTGGAGGAACTGGCCGGGAAGAGTTAGTTCTTCGCCGCTTTCTCCGTCTCCTCGGTGGAGAAGACCCGGTAGTTCAGCTCCGGGAAGATATTATCGCGCCACTCGATGTCCTTCAGGTAACCCTCTTCCAGCCTGCCCCCCATGATCTGCTCGTAGAGGCCGTTGAAGCGGTGGGTATGCGCCACGAAGCGCTTGGTGGAGTAGGACTTGGCCGTGCCCACCGTCATCAGGAAGGCCCAGTCCGAGGACATCCCCAGCACCACCTCGCGCGCGCACTGGTTCAGCGCGCGCTTCAGGGTCCCGTCGGCGTTCGGAAATTTATTGGCCAGTTCCACCATCCGCTCCACCTGCTTGTGCAGGTGGCGGTACATCCAGTCGTTGGTCCCGTTCAGCCAGACCTCGTTATAGCCCTTGTCCCCCCAGGTGGACATGGAGGGCTGCACCACCTGGTTGTCCGGGTGGAGGCCCAGGTACTCGCTCGGCGTGACCATCTTGATGGTCTTCTGGTCGTGGTGGATCTTCTTGAACAGGAATTCCAGGAAATCCGTGCCCTCGTACCACCAGTGGCCGTAGAGCTCGGCGTCGTACATGGACACGACCACGGGTTTCTTCCCCAGGAAATGGTTGAGGTGCTCTATCTGCCGCTCGCGGTTGAACATAAAGTTCCCGGCGTGGCTGGCGGCCAGCTCGCGCGCCTCGGCCGGGTCGTAGGGGGCCTTCTCGTGCAGGCCCACCTTGCCGGTGATCCTGCAGTACTTCATGCCGATATTGCGGCGCACCCCGTCCTGGTGCAGGTAGGGCTTCACGTAATCGTATTCCAGGTCGTAGCCCAGGTCGCGGTAGAATTCGCGGTAGCGGTGGTCGCCCGGGTAGCCGGTCTCGGCGCTCCAGACCTGCTGGGCGCTCTCCATGTCGCGGCCGAAAGCGGCCACGCCGGAAGGGCAGTATACGGGCGCGTACACGCCGTAGCGCGGGCGCGGGCTGCCGTAGATGATGCCGTGCGTCTCCAGGAAGAAATAGCGGATGCCCTGCGCCTTCAGAAAAACGTCGTCGCCGGGGTTATAGGCGCATTCGGCCAGCCAGATCCCCCTGGGGCCGCGGCCGAAATGTTTGCGGTAATCGTCGGCGGCGAGCTTTATCTGGGCATGCACCGCCTCCTTGCGCAGTTCCAGCGGCAGGAAGCCGTGCGTCGCGCCGCAGGTGATGATCTCGAGCTTCCCCAGGTCCTGGAATTTTTTAAAGCCTTCAAGGACCTTGCCGTGGTAATAATCCTCGTAAAGCTCCCGGATGCGGCGGAACTTCGTCTCGTACATCTTCGCCACGTCGTAGAACTTCGTGTTGCGGGTCCGCACCGTTTCCTTCTCGGCCAGCTCCAGCCGCAGGCCGTAGTAGCGGCGGAAGCGCTCGCGCAGGAGTTCGTCCGCCATCATGTTGCAGAGCGGCGGCGTGATGGACATCGTCACGCGGAAATCCGTGCCTTCGGCGGTCAGGCGCTCGTAAACGTCGAGCAGGGGGATATAGGTCTCGCACATCGCCTCGAAGAACCAGTCTTCCTCCAGGAAGTCCTCGTACTCCGGGTGGCGTATGAACGGCAGGTGGGCGTGCAGTACTAATGAAAGGTAGCCTTTCGCTTTATTCGGCATCGTTGAGGGTAGCCCTGGTGACTTTGATGTCTATACCGCGCGACCCGGTCTCGTCCCTGGAGAGCGCTTTGACGGGCAGGTCGGCGGCGCCGTCGGGCAGCGCGAAGCGCATCGAGAAGGTGCCGTCGGGGTTCAGGTTCACCCTGCGCCCGGAGACGGTCACGAAAGCGTCCGGCTCGGTGGCCCCGTAAAGGATGAGCTCGCAGTCCGCCACCAGCCAGAACTTCTTCTCCTGTTCCGGCTTCCGCGGGGCCTGGGAGGACATGGAGCTTACGCCCCAGGAGGAAGCGCGGGAGAAGACGGCGCGCAGCATTTCCCAGCGCTGGGCGAGGGACTTGGCCACTTCGCCGGAGCCTTTGCCGATGTATTCCACCCCGGAGAGCTGCAGCAGTTTGTCGAAATCGGCGGTGACGGCCATCCAGTTCTCGTCGGTGACGTCCGAGACGCGGCCGCCGGGCAGTTTCACGGTATTGGTCCTGACCAGGCCGAGAAAGGAGCCGTCGGGCATCGAGAGGCCCACTTCGCAGCGGTAGGCGCGGCCGCCCTCCCGCACGTTGACGTACCAGCTCCCGGCCTCGAACATGACCGGAATATCGAAATATTCGGAGGGGGCGCCGCCGTCGGCGCTCCCCGAGGCGTCGTAAACCCTTATCACCTGGCGGCCTTTCTGCAGGACGTCCTCGCCGCGCTGGCGGCGCAGGTTCTTCAGCGAATTCTCCGTTATCTCCCAGTAGAGGAACATCCAGTTGGGATCGCGCGGCAGCAGCGCCGCCTCGGTAGTGCCGTAGCCCTGCGGGAGCGCCTTGTGTTCCGCTTCAGGCGCGGTGTTCCCCGTTTTTATCTGCCCAGACGAAGTCATAGTTTTCTCCCTCGCGGATCTATAATGTATCGCGCAGCCGGGGGCGCGGCCGGTCCGTGGAAAAATAGCGTTATCCGCCCCCCGTGAACCCTATAGAACTATTATACCAAATCCGAAAGCTCCGAAAAAGGTCAAGACCCCGTCCCGGCTTCACGTCCCGCGGCTCTTTTCTTTACTTAGGCAGCAGGGGTGAACCGGGAGACACCCCGTAGGCGGCCGCCAGCTTCCCCGCCGTCAGCGTCTCCGCCGCCGGCCCCGCCGAATACCCCCCGCCCCCGCTGAAAAGCAGCCCCTTGTTGCAGCCCAGGCGCGCCAGCGCCGGTTCGTGCAGCACCGCGGCCACGGCCAGCCCCCGCCCGGCCAGCCGCGAAAGCAGGGCCATGATCCCGGACTTATACTTAAGGTCCAGATGCGAGGTGGGTTCATCCAGCAGCAGCAGGCGCGTTTCCTGCGCCAGGGCCTGCGCTATGAAGACCAGCTGGCGCTCGCCGGTGGAAAGCGTGTTGATGGACCGCTCCGCCAGCGCGGCTATCCCGGTCTCCTCCAGGGCCAGTTCCGCCGCCTTCCCGTCCTCTTCGGAATAACCGCGCCAGAAACCCGCCCGGGCAGTGCGGCCCAGCAGGACGGTTTCCCGGACGGAGAAATCGTACGGGGTAGCGGTTTCGCTGGCCACGTAGGCCGCCAGGCGGGCCAGGCGTCCGGGTTCTATCGAGGCCGCCTCCTCCCCGCCGAGCCGCACCGAGCCGGAAGCCGCCCTGATATAGCCCGTCAGAAGTTTCAGGAGCGTGGACTTCCCCGACCCGTTCGGCCCCAGCACGCACATGAAATCCCCCGGACGCAGCTCGAAGGACAGGTCCCTGATAAGAGGCTCCGCCCCGTAGGAAAAAGTAAGCCCCGAGACCTTAAGCGCGGGCATCAGGCCTTCCCCCTGGAATTCTTCCAGAGCAGCCACATGAAGAAAGGCGCGCCGGCCAGGGCCATCACCACGCCGGCCGGGACCTCCGCCGGAGAGAACAGGGAGCGGCCCGCCGCGTCCGCCAGGGTGAGCAGGGCGGCGCCGCCCGCGGCCGCGGCCGGCACCAGGACGCGCGCCGAAGGGCCGGTGATAAGCCGGGCTATATGGGGCGTCATCAGACCCACGAAACCTATCGTACCGCCGATGGCCACGGCCGCGGAAGTGGAGGCGCAGGCCAGCGTGAAGAACAGGATGCGCTCCCGCTCCGGGTTTATCCCAAGGTGGTAGGCGCTTTCCGAACCCAGGGCCATGGCGTCGAGCGCGCGCCAGCGGGCCAGCGCCACCGCCCCGGAAACGGCCATGATCAGCGACGAAACCAGAAGGACGCCGGGCTGGACGGAATACAGGCCGCCGAACACGAAATAGAAGAGGGAAAAGGAACGCGCGCCGGCCGAGGTCAGGATAAGCATAACCAGCGCGGAAAGGAAGGCGCTGACGGCCACCCCCGCCAGGACCAGGGCGGCGTCCGAGAGCCGCCCCGCCAGCCGCGCCAGCCAGTAGGAAAGGAAAGTGGCGCCGAAAGCCCCGGCGAAGACGGCCAGGAAGAAAACGGGAGAGGTCCTTTCTATGCCGGAAAGGAAGCAGAAGACGGCGGCGGCGGTGGCGCCCGAAGAGGTGCCGAGTATGTACGGGTCGCTGAGCGGGTTCTTGAGCACGCCCTGAAAAAGCGCGCCGGCCAGGCCGAGGCCGGCCCCGACCGCGAGCGCGGCCAGAGTGCGGGGCACCCTGAGGTTCAGGATAATGTCGGAGTTGGACCAGCCGGCCGGCCCAGCCGCCAGCGAGACCAGGCAGGCGGCGGCAAGGACCCCGAAGAAGAAGAGAAATTTACTTTTTCGCATCGTAACTACCCAGGTTCGGGGGCGGCCGCGGCATGCCCCTGCTCACCCGGAAGAGGAAACCCTTGCGTCGGTTTCCCCCCG
>JACQPH010000165.1 GCA_016207645.1 Elusimicrobiota bacterium | reverse complement strand
CGCGAGGCTTTGCCCTTATGCAGGCCTATCCCTTCTATGGTCGCCGGAACTTTAATGGTCGTTCGCATAGTAGATTTTAAGAACCGCGAGATGTGAAGTCGGGGCCTACCGCAGGGGCCAGAACGCAAAACCGGCGTCGCGCACACCGTGCGCGCGCCTGCCTGCCTCGGGCTCGGCGCTACGCAAGCCTCGCCCTCCGGCGGCTTTTGCTAACCTGGCCCCTGCGGTCTCCCCTCCGTTCATATGTCTAGTCCGCGCTGACCGTTTGTTAAAGAGCGTCTCAGATCCCCAGCTGTTTCTTTATTTTATTCAGCGTCCTGTGCATCTCGGGGAGCCTGGAGAGCAGGGCCTCTATTTTCATGGCCAGCAGGCGGGGTTTGGCCAGGTGGCCGAAGACTATCTGGTCGGGGCCGAGGCTGGCCATGACGCCGGTCCTGCCCATTATCACGGTGTTCCCGCCTATGGTCAGGTGGTCGGAGATGCCGGCCTGGCCGCCGATGATGGCGTTGTCGCCTATGACCACGGAGCCGGCTATGCCGGCCCCGGCCATGATCAGGCAGCGCCTGCCTATCCTTACGTTATGGGCTATATGCACTAAATTGTCTATCTTGGTGCCGCCGCCTATCACCGTGGCCTCGAGAGCGGCGCGGTCCACGGCGGAGTTGGCGCCTATCTCCACGCGGTCTTCAACTATCACCTTGCCCAGCTGCGGGATCTTTTCGTGCGCGCCGCGCGGCGAGGTGTAGCCGTAGCCGTCGGAGCCTATCACTACCCCGGCCTGGAGTATGACCTCGGCGCCTATCTCGCAGGCGTCCATTATCTTCACCCCGGGGTAAAGCCGCGTGGAGCGTCCTATCTTTACGTTCCGGCCCACGTAGCACTGAGCGCCTATGATCGCGCCGTCGGCGAGCCCGGCCCCGTCCTCCACTACCGCCAGCGGGCCTATGTGGATGTCCTTGCCCAGCCTGGCGGAGGAGGAGACGGAAGCGGAGGGGTGCACACCGGGCGCGGGGAGAGGCCTTTTCTCTTTTTCCACCAGGCGCAGGGCCAGCATAAAGGCGTACTTGGGGTTTATCGTGCAGACCAAAGTGCCGGGAAAATCCTTGAAGAGCTCCTCCGAGCCGCGCGGGACCAGCAGGCAGCCGGCTTTCGAACCGGCCGCCGCGGCGGCCCGGGCCGGGTCGGCCAGGAAGGCCAGGTCGGCGGGGCCGGCCTTGTCGAGCGGGGCCGCGCCGGTGATGGGAAGAGCGCCGTCGCCGCGCAGGTCTCCCTCGGCGAGCTTGGCGATGTCGGCGGCGGTAAGTTTCATAGCCCGCTCTCCTCCAGCCTCTTCAGCAGCTTGCCGGTGAGGTCCACGGCTTTCTGCCCGAACAGGATATTGCGCTTGTCTATGATCACGCTGACCTCTTCTTTTATGGCCAGCTCCCTGAGCGCCACGTAAATGCGGCCCAGGAGTACCTCGCTCTTGCGGCTCTCGTATTCCAGCAGTTCTCGCTCGGTCCGGAGTTGCAGGAGGCGCAGTTCCTCCTCCTTGGCGGCCAGCTCCGCTTCCCTGGCGGCCAGCGCCGTTTCGATCTCGGGCACCGAGGTGGACACGGAAAATTTAAAGTGCGTGACCGGGACCTTGGCTATGCCCGGCATATCTATCCCCTCCATGCCGGGCAGGGAAGCCGCGGCCGGCGGCTGGGCGGCGGGCTGCGCCTGCTGCGGCGGCTGGGCCTGCGGGGCGGGCTGCGCCTGCTGCGCCGGCGGGACCTGGGGGGCCGCGGTGGAGGCCTGCACGCCTTCGGCCGGTACCTGCGCTCCGGAGGTGGAAACCTCCACCGTGCCGGAGGAGACCTGCAGGGCCAGCGCGGCGGCTTCCGCCGCCTTTCTCGCCGTTTCCTCGGCGGCCTGTTTGGCGGCTTCCGCCGCGGCTGCCGTGGCCGCCGCCGCTTCGGCCACGCTGCGCTGCGTTTCCAGCAGCGACGGGAGGGTCAGGGCGAATTCCCGCTCCTGTTTCAGCTTGGCTATTTCGGCTTTCAGGGTGAAGATGGGCGCCTTTTTGGAGTTGAGGACCTCCTCCTTCTTCTTTATCTCGGCTATGAATTCCTCGCGGGCCCCGGTGGTGCCGGAATATTCCTTGAAGACGCGGTCTATGTCCACGAAGCCTATGGTGCCGGATTCCCCGCGGTTCTCCTCCAGCAGCAGCTCCAGCGCCCCGGCGCCGGGCGGCAGGGCCGCCAGCAAAGCGATGAATAGAAGCTTTTTCATAAATTAAAGGTCCCGCCTTTCCCTGCCGGTCCGCCTAGAACAGATTACCCAGCGTGAAATAGATGTCCGAGCGCTGCTCCCCGGGCTTGTGGTTGAAGCCGTAGCCCCAGTCCAGCCGTATCGGGAAGGCCGGGGTGGTGAAGCGTATCCCGAAGCCGGCGCCGGCCTTGAGGCGCGTCGTCCCGGTGCCGAAGCGGGCGCTGATGCGGTCGAAGGAGTCCCAGGAGTTGCCGATGTCGAAGAAGAAGGCGAACTGCACGATGGTGCGGCGGCGCTCGCGGGCCAGCGGGAACTTGAACTCGATATTGGCCACGTCGTAGACCCTGCCTCCGTTGAGGGGGCCTATCTGGCCGTTGTTGGAATAGCCGCGCACCGTCTCGGCGCCGCCGATGAAGTACCGCTCGTAGACCGGCACTTTCTTCGTGTCGCCGAAGCGCCCGACGAAGCCGAACCTGTTGCCGATGGCCATCACGAAGGGATAATCGTCGATGGAGAACAGCTTGAGGTTGTAGCTGGAGGAGAAGGTGGGTTTGTAGTAGTTCACGTCGCCCTGGAGTAGGCCGCCGGCGTACTCCAGGCCTATGGAATTCTTGGTGCCGCGCGTGGGGTCCCAGACGTTATCACGGGTATCGCGGGCGAATTCCAGGTAGATGGAGGAGGTGACGCTGGTGCCGGCCGTCAGCTCCGGGTAGATGGCGTCCACGTCGGAGATGCGCACTTTCTCGAAGGTATAGGCCGTGACCAGGTGGTACTTGTCGTCGCTGAAGCGGGGCCCGAGCGTCACCTTGCCGCCGGTGCGGCGCTCGGTGTAGGCCGAGATGGAGTTCTGGTAAGGCTTGAAGTGGCGGGTGTTGAAGATGTCCACGCCCAGCGAGGTGGGGTGGCTGCCCACCCAGGGGGTGGACCAGCTGAGGTAGTAGTCCTGCACCCGCTTGCCGAAGTTCCAGGACAGCGAGGTCTTGTAGGCCCTGCCGAAGAGGTTCAGGTGGGAGAGCGAGAGCGTGCCGACCAGGCCCTGGTTGGAGGAGATGCCGGCGCCGGCCGTCAGCATGCCGGGCTTGCCCTCCGCGATGTCGAACACCAGGTCCACCTTGTCGGGGTCCGCGGTGGGGTTGATCACCGGGCTGACGTCGTCGATGAAGCCCAGGTTGAAGATCTTCTCCTGGCTGCGGCGGATCTTGGTGGAGCTGAACACCTCGCCCTCTTTCTGGGTGATCTCGCGCTTCAGCACGTAGGACTTGGTGGCCTTGTTGCCCTCCACGTCCACGTGGTCCACGAAGATCCGGGTGTTCTCGGTGATGTTGAACGTGATGTCCATCTCGCCGGTCTTCCCGTTATAGCTCTTGTCCGGGAGCAGGGCGGCCTTCAGGTAGCCTTTGTCCGCGTACTTGTCCTGGATGCCGCGGATGGTGTCGTTGTAGCGGTCCTGGTTGAAGACCTTCCCGCGCCGGTACTCCACGGCCGGCAGGAGCTCGCTGGGCAGGTAGACCGTGTTGCCGGAGAAGAAGGTGGCGCCGAATTTCTGCTTGTTGCCTTCCGAGACCTCGAGCCTGATGGTCACGCTGGAGCGCTCCTCGTTGAAGGTGACGGAGGAGGCGGTTATGGCGAAGTCGGCGTAGCCGCGGTTCTTGTAGAAGTCGGTCAGGGCCTTGAAGTCCTCGTCCAGGTCCTGGGGGGAGTAGATCTTTTTCGGCCGGTTCTTCAGCTTCCCGGCCAGTTTCTTGTGCTTGAAAGCCGCCGCGCCTTCCAGCAGCACCGCGGCCACCCGCGCCTTTTTCCCCTCGACCACGGAAACGGTGAGGAAGGCCAGGGAAGCCGCCGTGTCGAAGCGCACCTCGTAGTCGGCCCTGGCGTCTATGAAGCCCTTCTCATGGTATTTATCAACTATTTTTATCAGGTCCTCGCGTATCTTCAGCTCGTCGAAGAAATCCTTCTCCTTGAGCGTCATCTCGTCCTTGACGGCCGATCTGGACAGGCCCTTGGCCCCGAGCACCGTTATGGTCTTCACCATCGGCTTTTCGGCGACGATATAGGTTATGCGCGCCGGGACGGAGGAACCCGCGGCCTCGGCCAGCTTCGGGGAGACCGCGCGGCCGGGGAGCTCCTCGATATCCACCGAAGCCTTCTCCACGCTGCCCAGGGCCAGGATGGCCTCGATGTCCTCGTTGACGAAATCCTTGAAATAAAGGCGGCCCTTCCTGGCCTTCCCGGCCTTGATGACGGCCTTCGCCTTCAGGTTCACCTGTCCTTTCGCCGCCGTTTCCGCCACTTCCCAGGGGCCGCCGCCCCGGCTTTCCCCGTCCGCCGCCGGGGCCGCCGCCGTTCCGGCCGCGCCCATGCCGGGCAGCGACCCCGGCTCCGGCTGCGCCGGGAGCAGCCCATGGCCGCGCAGCCACTCCTGGAGCTGTTCCGGGGTCTGGGCTTCGCCGACCGCCGCTTCCGCGGCGGGGACAGGCTGGGGAACGGTCTGCGCCGAAAGGGGAAGGACAGCGGCCGAGGCCGGGAAGAGGAGGTACAGGAAAATTTTCATCATATCCTTAAATAAAGCGCGGAACGGCGCACAATATAGATATCTTACTATTTTTGCCGCGCCGGTTGAATCCGCCGGTTCCCATTATTGGCGAAGTTTGGTATCATCTACACACACTAATACGGGCCGGGGCCATGAACGGTTGCGCGGCCGGCGCCGGGGGCAACGGAGAAAAAATGAAAAAAGTATACATTCTCGACACCAATGTCCTGATCCACGACCCTCTTTCCTTCACCAAATTCGAGGACAATACCGTGGTGATCCCGATGTCCGTCATCGAGGAGCTGGATAATTTCAAGCGCGCCGGCGACGAGCGCGGCAAGAGCGCCCGCATAGTTTCCCGCAAGCTCGACGAGTTCCGGGCCAAGGGCAAGCTGAACGCCGGCGTGAAGACCGGGGCCGGAGGCACGCTGATAGTGGACCTGGACCACGTGCAGGTGCTGCCCAAGGAATTCAAGCTGCTGGAGATGGACAACCGCATTCTCAACACGGCGTACTGGTATCAGCAGAAAAAGAACAACGCCACCCTGGTCACCAAGGACATAAACCTGCGCCTCAAGGGCGAGGCCGTCGGCCTCACCACCGAGGACTACGAGGCCGGCAAGGTCAACGTCGACGAGCTGTATCCCGGCCTGATCTCGCTCGAGGTTCCCGCCTCCGACGTGGACAAGTTCTACAGGGACCATGTCATCGCCAGCCCCGACAAGGAGCTGTCGCCCAACGAGTTCGTGGTGCTGCACGCCAAAGGCGACGCCAAGAAGTCGGCGATCGGCCGCGCGGACCCCGGCGACACCGCCAGGATAAGGGCGCTCAACGCCGAGCCTTCCCCCTGGGGCATCCGCCCGCTCAACAAGGAGCAGCGCTGCGCCATGGAGCTGCTGCTGGACGATTCCGTGAAGCTGGTGACCCTGCTGGGCGCCGCCGGCACAGGCAAGACGCTGGTGACCCTGGTCTGCGGACTGCAGAAATCCGTGGAGGAGAGCGTCTACCGCAAGCTCATCATCTGCCGCCCCATCGTGCCCGTCGGCAAGGACATCGGCTTCATCCCCGGCACCAAGGAGGAGAAGCTCTCCACCTGGATGGGGGCCATCTACGACAACCTGGAGTTCGTGATGGACAAGCGCCACCAGGAAAGCGCCCTGGAGAAATTCGAGTACCTGCTGCAGAACGAGAAGATCGAGATCGCCTCGGTGACCCATATCCGCGGCCGCTCGCTGCCGAAGCAGTACATGATAGTGGACGACGCGCAGAACCTGACCCCGCACGAGATCAAAACCATCCTCTCGCGCGCCGGCGAGGGCACCAAGGTGGTCGTCACCGGGGACCCGTACCAGATCGACAACCCCTACCTGGACATCGCCTCCAACGGCCTGACCTACATAGTGGACCGGATGCGCGGGCAGAAGCTCTACGGCCACCTGACCTTCACCAAGACCGAGCGCAGCACGCTGGCCGCCCTGGTGGCGGAACTGCTGTAGCCGCCGGGAACGAAAAAAGCCTCCCGTGGAACCGGGGGGCTTTTTTTATATCAGGGAAAAGGGGAGTAGACCAGCCTGTCCACGTTCAGCCTGGCGAGGTCCTTTTCCGAGGCGTAGAACTTCTGCGGGAAGTCGAGGTAGACGGTATTGCCGCGGACCAGGAGCTTTTCCCTGATGGAAGGGTGGGCCAGCTCGAAAGAGCTGACGAGGCATTCCCGCGCGCAGTCCACGCCGCGCGCCGCCTCCATCGGCGGCGTGTCGCGCATCCCTACCGGGCAGGTGCGCGTGCTGGTGAGGTTGAGGTAGGGGTAGTGCAGGGTTATCCTGAAGGAGCGCCGGTCGAAACCGAAGACAGCGCCGCGCGCGAAATTCACGGAGGGGCGGACGCCGAGCGTGGAAAGCTCGAAGCGCCTGATGCCCAGGCCGCGGAAGAAGTCCAGGGCCAGCCCGTTGTGGACGGTGATGTCGTCCTTCCCCGTGTCGTCGAAAACGTTGTCGTGGAGCAGGCGTCCGGCGTTGAGCGTGAACGGAAGGCGGCGCTTCCTGGCCAGCTCGACGGCCCCGAAATCGTTCACGGTCACTTCCAGGCCCGCCGGGTCCAGCTCGCCGCGCCCGACCAGCTGCAGGAGCTTCCCGAAGACGGAATCCAGCAGCCCCAGGCCCTTCTCGCTCAGCAGCGGGGTCAGCAGGCAGACCTTCCTGCCCCGCTTCAGCAGCCAGGCCGCTTCGGCGCAGAGCGAAAGGCCGAGCAGGTTCTCGCAGAACTCCGGGCCGATATAAAAACGTTCGAACCCCTTCAGCGCGGCTTCCAGCCCGCCGGACTTTTTCAGCCCGGCCAGCGTCAACGCGCCCAGCCTTATCCCTTTTTCCACCGGCATCAGAAGCCGCCCCCGTTCCAGCCGGAGAGTTCCGCCACGAAGGCCCGCCGGGCTTCGGCGCGCGGCAGTTCGGCGGAGAGTTTCTCCGCCAGGTCCAGCATGCGCCGCAGCTCGGCCACCTTTTTGACCTTGACCCCGGACGGGTCGTGGCGGGTGCCGTATTTCAGGTACCGCACGCCGGAAGAGAAGAAATCGAAGAAAGCCGCGGCGTTGGAGAGCCTGGGGGAGCCGCCGCAGGTGAACCTGGCCTCGAGCCGCTTGACCAGGCGCGGCAGCTCCCGCGCCCGGGCCGGCAGGTCCAGGGTCCTGAGCTTCACCAGCCCGCCCGCCGGCGCGTTTATCCGGCAGAGCGAGCCTTCCAGTATGGCCGACTTCAGCGTGTAATGGTCGGGCCGGTGCAGCTGGCAGCGGCCGTTGATATAGGCGCAGCCGAAAAAGCGGTAATCGAAGATCTCGGTCTCGATGCCGCGGGCGCGGCAGAAGGCGAGGATCTTCCGCGCTTCGTAAGGCGAGAGCTGGTTCGGCAGGATGAGGCGCGAGACGCCGAAGCGCGAGAAGAAAGCGGCGCTGAGGCTGTTGAAGACCGGCTGCACCGAGCTGAGGTGGAGCTTCGCCCCGGGGAGCTTCCGGCGTCCCGAGAACAGGCCGAGGAGGTAGGGGTTGGAGAAGATAAAGGCGTCCATGCCCAGCCTGTCGAGGCCCCGTATCCGCTTCTCCGCCGCGGCCAGCTGCTTGAGGGTGGCGGGGAAATGTATGGCGTTGACGGCCAGGGCTATTTTCTTCCCGAGCGCGTGGGCGGTCTTTATGGCCGGCGCCAGGTCGCGGCCCGGCAGGAAACCGACGCTGAAGGCCGGCAGCGCCGCTATAGCCGTATAGAACTCGTCGGCGCCGGCTCCGGCCAGCGGCTCCAGCTCTTTCAGGTCGGAAAAACAGGAAACTATTTTCATCAGAACGCCTCCGCCTCGAGGCTCCCGGGGTCCAGGTCCGAGGGGAGCAGCTCTCCGTTCCCGTGTATCTTCAGGTAATCCGCCCTGGCGCCGCAGCAGGCCGGCTCCAGCCCGCAGCGGCCGCAGGCCGGGTTCTTCGCTTTACCCGCTATGCCCGCCTCCAGCACCTTGTCCCCCCTGCGCCAGCGCTGGAACTCGAATGAGAAACCCTCGAAATTCTTAAGGCGGCAAAGGGGGATGTTCTGTACCACCGCTTTGATCTTTTTGAGCTTGAGCCCGGCGAGCGCCACTTTCAGGAACGGCTCGACCTCGGAGTAACGGGGGACTATGGCCGCGCTGTCCCCTACCCGCCCGGCGTTGCGCACGAAGGTGAAATTGACGAAGGCCAGGCCGGGGAACTTCTTTATGACCCAGCCTGCGAAGGCCGGGAGCAGGCGGTAATTGTCCCTGAAAATTATGTGGAAGAGGCGGAGCCTGTTTTCGGCGCCGGCGGCTTTCAGGTTCTCCAGTCCCTTTACCGCCAGGCCGTACTTCACGCTGCGGGTGGCCTTCCGGTATATTTCCGGGTCATGGGAGGGGAAGTTCACCGTGAAGTAGTCCACGGCTTTTTCCGCTCTCCGGCAGAAAGCCGGGTCGGAGAGGGCCACGGCGTTGGTGGAGAGCATGAAATTCTCCACCCCGGCGGCCTTGAGCGCCCTTATCCAGTCGAAGAAATCCCCGCCCGCCGTCGGCTCGCCGCCCCCTTCCAGGCTTACCGCCCTGACGCCCTTTTTCCCGACGAGCGCCGCGGTCTTCTCTTTCGAGCAGCGCGCTCCGGCCGGCGGGTTCTGGCAGTAGACGCAGTAAAGATTGCAGGTGCGGGCCATCTGCACGCAGAGCTGCTCGCTTATCCACCCGGTTTTTTTGACTCCCTTTTTCATTGCTATGCAGGTGCCGTATTAGACCTATGGTCATGCCGTATCAAGAGCTATGCTCATCAGACGGCCGGGGGCTATGCCCGTCAAACGGCCGCGCCTGTATTTTATCATTTATTGAATGGGCCCTTTGGCCCAGGCGCGCATAGGCACTTGGACCCTCGGCAGGGCCGCCTCATATATATAAACTATAACCGTGAAGTTTTTTAAAAAGCCGGTCAAAAGGACGCAGCATGTTTAAAAACAGAAGCGGGTTATTGAAACTCGCGGCCGTACTCGCCCTCTCTTTCTCCGCCTTTTCCTTCTCCCCGGCTTCCGGGTTGACTTCAGCCGCCCTCGGCGAACTCATTTCAGGCCCCGGAGCCGGGAACCTGGCGGAGCTTCCGGCCGTCCCGGAGGCCCTGCCCGGGATCCGCGCCGCAGCTCCCGCCCCGGGCCGGGACTTCACCCCGAGGATCGAGGACGCCGCCCGCATCAAGGCGATAATGAAGCTGGTGTCCGATATTTACGGCGGGGCCCACCTGCCCTACTCCCAGGACGGGGCGGTGTTCAAGAACAAGGAAAAAAAGCTGCCCGCGCAGCCCAGCGGCTTCTACCGCGAATACACCCTGCTCACCGGCAACGCCCCCCACGTTGTGGTGATAGGCGGGACCGTCTACCAGGTGGCGCCCGACCTGAGCGCCCGCGGCTCGGAGCGGATAATAATCGGCGGCGGGGAAAAGATCTATTATACGCCGGACCACTACAGGAATTTCATACCGCTCGCCGTAGTCTATTGATGCCCGCGGAGGAAGGACTTTTCCTGGACCTGAGGTCCGGCGCGGCTCCGGCGGAGGAAATAGCCAGGCTATTCCCTCCGCCCGCTTATTTCACGGCCTGCGTGGACGGCGCCGGGATCCCGGACAAGGCGGCGCTGATGGAGGCCCTGGCCGCGGCCTTCGGGTTCCCCGCCTATTTCGGGAGGAATTGGGACGCCCTGCTGGACTGCCTCCGCTCCCTGCCGGGAGAGATCCCGGCGCGCGGCTATGTGCTGGCCGTCCGCAATTCCGGGTCCTTTCTTTCCTCTTCCCCCGGGGACCTGGAGGACTTCGCCGATATAGCCGGCGAGGCCAGGTCCTTCCTTAAGGATAAATTCAAGGCCGCTCTCGTAGTTGTCCTGCTCTGACCGCCCTTTTCCACCCGCGCTCCCGGCATTGAAAAAGCCGGACTTTTCTGCTATGCTATTTAGAGAACGATATCCACAAGGCGCAGTCCGGGAGCGGCGGGCCGTTTTTTGCCGGTTTCCGGGTCCGGCCCGCGGGGGGAGTTTATGGAAACCAGGGAAGAACTCAATAGCGGTCCAGGTTCCAGCGGGAAGAGAGCGCTCCCGCTGCTCGCGCTGTTCTTTCTTTGCTGGCACCCGGGCTTTATCGGTTCCGAGACCCTCACCCTGACCACCTATTACCCCGCCCCGTACGGCGGTTATGTGAGCCTGCTGACTACCAACCAGACGCTGCTGGCCAGGGACGCGGGGAACGTGGGTATCGGCACCGGCGGTATCGCGCCGACGGGGAGATTGGACGTCAGGAACGGCTATGTCAATGTCATCAACGCCGAGTCGGGAACCGGCACCTGGCGGCTGGGGGCGGTGAACGGTGTTCTGGGTTCTTACAGCGCCGGGCCTACGGCGGTCAGAGCCGACGGGGGATTGCGGCTTGCGGGAAGAGGGCTTGATATGAGCGTAAGCGCGGATCTCCTCATTAACACCAACGGCAGGGTCGGGATAGGAACCATGAGTCCCGACAGGCTCCTCCAGGTGGCCGGCGACGCTCATATTAACGGGGACCTTTACGTGGACGGCAATATAATGAACGTCTGCAGCCGCGTCAACTACGGCGTGGGCGGCGTCGTTTCCTGTCCCGCCGGGAGAAACGTGGTGGGGTTTCACGGCGACGGCGTGGCCAGGGTTACCGGCTTCCTGCCTAAAACCCAGACCACCAGCAGCGTCGGTACGTACATAGTGCTCGGCGAGGACTGGGGCGGCACCATGGTCTGCTGCAAGTTCTAGTTTTTAGCGGCTCACCGCCGGCCGCCAGGGCGCCGCGGCCGGGCCGGGAGCCGGAGTCCAAGGAGTTCCGTTTGTCTAAAAATATCGCCATCCGGGTCAGCCTGAAAAAATACAGTCTCGAGTCCGTCCGCTACGCCGCCCACTCGCTGGGCGGCCTGGCCTATGCCCTGATAAAACCCCTGCCCGGCGGCAGGGTGCTGGTGGACCTGTCGCCCAGGCCCGGCTCCGGGGCCGCCGCGGGCCTGGCGGAGCGTTTCCGCCGCGAGCTCGAGGACGAGAAGCTGCGCGAACGTGTTTCCTCGGCGAACAGGGAACTGCGGGAGTTCCTGCTGCTCAAGGCCCTGAATTACCGGCCTAAGCCGCCCGAAAAGGACGATTCCGGCCTTACCCCACAGCAGGAAAAAGAGCTGAACGACCTGATAGCGCAGATAGAGGGCGAGATAAAGGCGGAGACCGCCAAGGGCGCCTCGGCCGACCCGCTGGGGATCACCAGCACCTGGGAAGAAAAGTATGACTCAAAGAACGGCCGCAAAAAAAACAGGTAAGCCGCGCGTGGCCGGCCTGCCCTATTTCACCTTCCGCCGCATGGCGGACGGCTCCGTCCTGCTTTCCAACGACGCCGGCTTCTCCGCCGCGCTCTCCAAAGCGGATTTCGCGCGCTTCTCCTCGGGGCGCCTGGGCGCCGGCGAGGCTCTTTACGGCGAACTCGCGGCCAAGGGCTTCGTGCGCGAGATGACGGATTTCGAGAGCTACGCCGCCGCCTGCTCGAAAAAGAACGCTTTCCTGGGCGCCGGGCCGGGCCTGCATATCCTGGTCATGACGCTGCGCTGCAACCATAAATGCCTGTACTGCCAGTCCGGGGCGCTCGGCGCCGCCGGCGCCAGGACCGACATGAGCGCCGCGACGGCCCGCAAGTGCGTGGACTTCGCGCTCAAGAGCACCAATCCCGGCATCACGATAGAGTTCCAGGGCGGGGAGCCGCTGCTCAACTGGAAAACGCTGAAGGACACCGCTCTATACGCCCGCCGCCGCGGCGGGGAACTCAACCGGGAAGTGCGGCTGGCCCTGGTCTCCAATTTCAGCCTGATGTCGGAAGAGAAAGCCCGCTTCCTGGTGGAGAACGAGGTCTCGGTCTGCACCTCGCTCGACGGGCCGGCCGACCTGCACAACAAGAACCGCATTTTCACCGGCGGGAACTCCCACGCCGATACCGTGAAGTGGCTCGGGTATTTCGCGGCCCGCGCCGCGAAGCAGGTGCCGGAGTACAAGACCTTCAACCCCAGCGCCCTGCTGACCGTGTCGAAGTATTCGCTCGGCCGCGAGAAAGAGATAGTGGACGAGTACGTGAGGCGCGGCCTCGCCGATATTTTCGTGCGGCCGCTGGCCCCGATAGGCTACGCCAGGAACCTCTGGCCGCGCATAGGCTATTCCGCGGAGGAATTCGCCCGCTTCTACCGCAACACGCTGGACTATATCCTGGAACTGAACGCCGCCGGAAAGAAGATAAAGGAGCGGCACGCCGTGATCATGCTGGAGAAGATCGTCAACGGCGGCGACCCCGGCTACCTGGACATGCGCTGCCCCTGCGGCGCCGCCGTCGGGCAGGTGGCCTACAATTATAACGGCGATCTCTATACCTGCGACGAGGGCCGCATGGTGGGCTGGGAGGGGGACGACCTCTTCAGGATCGGGAACGTGCTGAAGGACTCCTACCGCAAGGTGATGCTGGCTCCGGCTTCGCGGGCCTGCGCCGCGGCCTCCAACCTGGAAGCCCAGCCGCAATGTTCCCGCTGCGTTTACAAGCCTTACTGCGGGGTCTGCCCCGTGTACAACTACGAGACCCAGGGCTCCCTGTGGGGCGATATGCCGGCCAGCGGGCGCTGCGCTCTCTCCCTGGGCATGTTCGACGCGCTCTTCGGCCTGCTGAAGAAGCCGGCCAGCGCCGGGATCCTGAAAGGGTGGGTGCAAAAATGAAGCCTGCTGAAAAAACCGGGTATCTCTTCCTGAGCTCCGAGATCTACTGCGAAGAGGCGGTGCGGCTGGCCTCCGCGGTCTTCGAGGGGCGCGGCGTGCGCGCCGTGAAAGCCGCCGGCGGGGTCAGGGTGGAAGCCGCCGGCGCCGGCGCCGCCCTGGAATTCTGCAACGAGGCCCTGAACCAGCAGTGCCGTCTGGACCTGGGCCGGAAAAATTTCAAGATAGCTTCCCTCATAGCCACCAAAGCCCTGCTTTCCGCCGCCGGGGAAAAGGCGGCGAAGCGGGGATAGTCCGGCGGGCCGGCCGGCGGCCCGGCTCCCGGAACGGCAGTTCAACCCATGAAGAAATGGCTGATCCTCTCCGCGGCGCTGCTGCTCGCTCTCGCCGGCGCCGTTAAATTATCGCGGCACGGGTCCTACGGAAGTTCCGGCTCCACGCCCGGGCAGCCGGCGGCGCCGGGCGCCCCGGCCCCGGACGGCGACACCCGGTACTCTATCCCGGAGGAGTTCTCGGCCGTTCCCGCCCGGTCCGGGGCGCGTTCCTCTTACGGCGCCCTGCCGACCATAAAGAACAAGAGCTACGACAAGGGTCCCTGCAAGGGCGGTTCCCTGAACGAGATCTTCTCGGCGCACGGGCGTGTCTGGGGCTATTTGTCCGCGTACGGCTCCTTCCTCGAAGAGCATAACGCGGCTACCTACGACCTGCTGGCCAGGTACCTTTCCTGCGTGGGGCTGGCCCGCGGGGACCCGGCCTTCTGCGACTACCTGCCGGGGGAAAGCCGCGGCGGCCGGGCCGTGATCACGCGCGAGGGCAGTCCCAATTACCTGTGCGGGCAATATTACCGGTCCGTTTCTTCCCTTACCGCCGCCGGGGGCGCCTGCCCGGAAGGTCTCGGCGGCCTCTGCTCGGCTTTCTCCGCGAAGTCGGAGGCTTCCTGCTCCGCGCTGCTCTCCAAAACCGGTTCCGCATACTGCGGCTACCTGGCCAAGGCCCAGAAAAGGGCCGGCGGCTACGCCGGTTTCTCGCCGGAAGAGGTAAAGGCGGCCATCGGGAAGGAAGAGGAGGACAAGGCCGAAGCGGAGCGGCTGCGCCGGGAGAACGAGAGGATCACGGAAGAGGTCAATGCCCGGGTCCGCAAGCTGCTGGGCAGGCGGGAAAGCGCTCCCGAAACTCCGTGAAACGCATCGATATCAAGATCGGCTTCGACTGCAACAATATGTGCGGCTTCTGCGCGCAGGGCGGGAAGCGCGCCCGTACGGGGCGGAAGAGCCTCCGGCGGATAAAAGCCGACCTGTCGCGGGCGAAGAAAGAGGGAGCCACCGGGGTGGTCTTCACGGGCGGCGAGCCCACGCTGCATCCGGACCTGACAGCCGCGGTGCGGGCGGCCAGGGCGCTGGGCTACGAAAGCGTGCAGGTGCAGACCAACGGCCGCCGCTTCGCCTATTACGATTACTGCCTCGAACTGAAAGAGGCCGGCGTGACCGAGATGGGCCCCTCGCTCCACGGTTCCACGCCGGAGCTCCATGAAAAGCTGACCCGCGCTCCCGGCAGCTTCAGGGAAGCGGTGGGCGGCATACTCAACTGCAGAAAGCTGGGGCTGTACGTGCTGACCAATTCCGTCATCACCTCGGCGAATTACAAGGACCTGCCGGAACTGGCCAGGCTGTTCGTCAAGCTCGGGGTGAACCAGTTCCAGTTCGCCTACGTACACCTGGTGGGCTCGGCCTGGGAGAACCGGAAAACGCTGGCGCCCAGGAAAAGCGCGGTGCTGCCCTACCTGAAGCGGGCGCTGGACGTCGGCCGCGAAAGCGGGACGGCCTGCTATACGGAGGCGGTCCCGTACTGCCTGCTGAAGGGCTACGAGGACTGCGTGGCGGAGCGCGTCATCCCGGAAGGCCCGGTCTCCGACGCCGATTTCTACATCGAGAGCTACGGCGATTACCGCCGCGACGAGGGGAAGGCCAAGCGGAAGGAATGCCGCGCCTGCCGCTGGTTCAGGCTCTGCGAGGGGCCCTGGCGGGAATATCCGGGCCTCTACGGCTGGGATGAATTCAAGCCGGTTAAAGGGAAACATACAGCCCTTGAACGCAACCGCGCGGGTTTGGGGGCGGCCGCGGCATGCCCCTGCTCACCCGGGCAGAGGAAACCCTTGCGTCGGTTTCCCCCCTAAAAAGGTGCCAGCCTCCTTTTTGCTGTGCACCCTCAATAAGGGCAGCTGACAAAAAGGGCAAAAAGGAGGCTGGCACCTTTTTAGGGGCCCCCTTTCCGCAACGGGTGCTCAGGGGCATGCCGCGGTCGCCCCCTCCGGTAGCTGAGCAGCTGCCCTTAAACGTTAATATGCCCGACATACCGTTCTGGAACAAGTGCAATAATAAATGCGTCATGTGCACCAACCTGCCCGATTTCGCGCGGCAGCCCGGGGCCAATTACGGGCTTAAGGGCCAGATAGGGAAACTGGAGCGCTACCTCAAGGGGCTGGGCCCGGTCTACCTCAAGAACGCCGGGCGCGCGGAATTCGTCAGCCTTACCGGCGGCGAACCCACCATCCACCCCGAGTTCTTCAAGCTGCTCTCCTATTTCAGGAAGCGCCTGCCCGGCCTGCCCATCACGCTGCTTTCCAACGGCCGCCGCTTCGCGGCCCGCGGCTTCGCCGAGAAGTTCAGCTCCCTGGCCCGCCCGCCGTTCTCGGTGGCCATCGCCCTGCACGGACCCTCGGCCCGGCTCCACGACGCCGTCGCCGGGGTGAAGGGCAGTTTCGCGCAGACCGTGGCCGGGCTGAAGAACCTGCTCTCCATCCCGGGCGCGCCCGGGGTGGAGGTCCGCCTCGTACTCCACGGGAAGAACGCGGCGGCGCTGGATAGAACCCTCAAATTCCTGCTGAAGACCTTCCCGGACACCTCCGCCTACGGCGTGACGGTCATACATTACGAGCTGGAGGGCATGTCGCTGGCCAACCACGGCGGGCTGGCGCTCAGGCTCCGGGCTTCCGCCGCCAAACTCGGGAGCTGCCTGCCGCTCATACGGCGCTTCGCCGGTCTCCGCCTCTACCATTTCCCGCTCTGCCTGGTCCGGAAGGAGCTGCGGCCGCTCTGCTGGGTCACCCTGCCGCCGGAGGACAGGATCTACCCGCCCGGGAAATGCGGGCACTGCGCCCTGAAGAAGAACTGCCTGGGCCTGATGCTGGAGTACTACAGGATGTTCGGCGATTCCGAACTTAAGCCGGTGAAGAAATGAAGTACGTTTCCCTGCTCTTCCTCGCCGCTTTCACGGCCTGGTCCGCCTCCGTGGTGAGCCGCGACCTGGCCACGCGCAAGATCTCCAACGCCAGCATCAGGACGGGTTTCAAGCTGCTGGCGGCCGCCCTGGCCGCGCTGGGCCTCTATACCTGGCTGGGCTACGCCGGCCGCGTGGACAGTTTCCTCAACGCGAAGTTCTACCTGTTCTTCTGCCAGCATTTCCTCTGGTCGGCGGCGGCCGGCATCATACTCTGGTACGCGGAGATCTGGCCGGCCGGGGACGCGAAGTTCTTCATCCTGGTCTCCGCCGCCCTGCCGCTGGCCGATCCGTACCTGAAGAATTTCCCTTCCTTCCTGGTCCTCAGCCTGCTGATAAACATCTTCGTGGCCGCCGCCTTCTGGGCCGTGGGCAGCCATATCGCCTCGGGGTTCGCCTCGGCTTCGCCTTCGGATTTCTTCTCCCGGATCTGGGGGGACGTAAAAAAGCGCCTGGCCGACATGGCCGGAGAAAAGAACAAGCCGGCCATAGCGGCCGCGGCGCTGAACCTGGGCTTCCTGTTCCTCCTCCAGCAGGTGCTCGCGCTCGAGGCCCGGGGGCTGATCGGCCGCCTGTTCTCCAGGGCGGACCTGCTTTTCTTCTTCCTTTTCATACTCTGGGACAAAGTGAGCGGCCTCTTCCGCAGCCGCCGCTGGTTCTATCTCAGCGCCGCCTGCTACCTGCTTTATTTCTTCCTGGGCTATTTCCTGTTCCGGGAGCGGCTCTGGCTGCTGCTGCTCTCGTCCGTCGCCAACCTGTTCAAGTTCGGTCTCCTGCTTTTCTTCGGCAGGTTCATGCTGGAATTCCTGATGGAAAGGAAGGACATACGGTACCTGACCGCGGCGGAGCTGGAGCCCGGCCTGGTGCTCTCCTCCAAGGCCTGCCGCGATATCAAGGCCAATCCGGATTACACGGAGCGGTTCGAGGACTGCTTCAAGGACGGCCTGACCGAAGAGCAGGTGGCCGCCGTCAGGGAGTGGCTCGGAAAACTGCGGCTGCAGGACCCCAGGGTGGAGGTGGTGCGCGGCCGCCCCTTCGCCCTCTGGATCTTCGCCGGCGCCGCTTTGCTGCTGGCCCTGGACCGCAATATAGTGGGGCTGATGAGATAGGATGAACAAGGAAGAAAAGAAACTCAAGATCGTGCTCTTTACGGGGTACGCCTGCAATAATAACTGCGCCTTCTGCATAGACGCCGACAAGCGCGCTTTTCCCCAGAAGAGCACGGCCGGGCTCCTGCGCGAGGTGCTGCGCGCGAAGAACTCCGGGGCCTATATCCTCGAGATAATAGGCGGCGAAGCCACCATAAGGCCCGACTTCAACCGCATAGTAGCCGCGGCCAAGAAGCTCGGTATCCCCCAGGTCACCTGCGCCACCAACGGCCGCGTCTTCGCCGACCCCGCCGCCGCGCGGGCCATAGTCCGCTCCGGCATAGACGCCCTCATTTTCTCCGTGCACGGCCCCGACGCCCGCAGCCACGACGCGCTCACCCGCGCGCCCGGCAGCTTCGCCCAGCTCAACAAAGGCCTGAAGAACCTGCGCGCCCTGGGCTTCAAGCGGATCAGCGGCAACACCACCGTGGTGAAGAAGAACATGGCCGCCCTGCCGGAACTGGCCGGGTTCTATATAAAGAACCGCATACGAAACGTGGAGTACATCTTCGTGGACCCGAATTACGGCGGGGCCAGGAACGATTTCGGGAACCTGGTGCCGCGCATCTCGAAGGCGGCGCCGTATATGCGCCGCGCGCTGGCGCTGGGCCGCGCCGCCGGCCTGGACCAGTGGAAGGCCCGCTACGTGCCGCTCTGCCATTTCGGGGACTGCCTGGACCAGATCAGCGAGATAAACGAGAAAGAGCTCTTCCTGACCGAGCACTGGGCCCCCGATTTCGTGAACAGGGACGCCATAGGCTCCCGCGCCGCCGTCTCCCGGAAAAAGACGGCCCGCTGCCGCGGCTGCCGCCTGTACTCCGCCTGCGAAGGCCTCTGGGCGGAATACCTGAAGAATTACGGCGACGCCGAGCTGAAGCCGGTAAGGGCTCGCGACAAAATAATATGACCATTTGTAGGCCCATCTTTGAACCGGCTGCCGCGTTGCTCCTCACTCACATACCACCGGTATGCTCGTTCGTCGCGCCTTGCATCCGGCTCAAATCTGGGCCTCCAAACAGTCATCTTGTTTTGTCGCGAGCCCTAAAATGAAACAAGAATCCGGCAAGTGCTACGAGCTGATCCTCAACTATAACTGCAACGCCCGCTGCGGCTTCTGTTCGCAGGGGGATTTCGACAAGTCGCTCAACGCCCCTTTCGAAGCCATAGCGCGCAATATCTATTCCGCCTACAAAGACGGCTACCGCCGCCTCGGCCTCACCGGCGGGGAGCCGCTGATACGCCCCGATATCCTCAAGACCATAGCCCTCGGAAAGTCGGTGGGTTTCCGTTTCATCCGCGTGCAGACCAACGGGATAAAGCTGGCCGACCCGGCCTTCTGCCGCTCGCTGGTGAAAGCCGGCCTCACCTTCTGCAAGTTCTCCTTCACCACCGATAAAGCGGCGGAGCACGACGCGCTGGTGGGCGTACCCGGCGCCTTAAAGAAAGCACTGGCCGGGCTGGAGCACCTGCGGAAGCTGAAGATACGCCTCGGCACCAATATCCTGGTGAACCGGCTCAACTTCGGACGGCTGCCGGAGATAATAAAGTTCTACCTCGGGCGGGGCATAACCAACTTCGTGACAATTTACCCGGTCTATAACGGGGCCATGGCGGAGAACGCGAAAAAGCTTGGCGTAAGCCTCCCGGACTGCGAGCCGTATTTCGAAGAGGCGGTTAAGACCATGGAAGCCGCCGGCCTGCCGGGGGAGATACTTTTCCTGAACACCCCGCCCTGCTTTCTTAAAGGCAGGGAAAAACTGGCTATCGGCCTCGACCTTTTCAATACCCTGGTGACGGACCCGCTGGGCGGGCGCACCGACCTGGACGCGAACGCCGACGCGGCCAAGGTGAAAGGCCCGCCCTGCCGCTCCTGCGCGCTTAATAAAAAATGCCGCGGCGCCGACGAGCAGTACATAGCCAATTTCGGCTGGGCCGGCTTCGAGCCGGTGAAGAAAGCGGGAACCGGGAAAAAAGCGGAGGCTGCCGGGCGGGTCTACCTGTCCGACAACGAGAAGTGCCTGGTGGAGATACTCCGCATCAAGAGCGGGGCCTCCACGAAGGAAGTCCTGGCGCTTTCGAGGAATATCGTGCTGTGCCGGGACTGCTCCGACGGGAACGCCGTGATGACCTCCGCCGAAAGCCTGATCGCCAAGGGCTTCGTTAAAAGCGGCTTCGCGCGCGGCATCTACCGCTGGTCCCTGGCCAGGCCGTACGAGGAGATAAAAAAATGGCTTTGACCTGTCGCCCGGGCAAGTTATGAAGATAGCCAGATATCTCTCCGACGACGCTAACAGGGTCCGCTGCCCCGGGCTCCAGTTCAACGACCTCGCCAGCCTGGCCGCGGGCGTGAAAGAGGTGGTTTACACCAGCATCCGCGACAGGCGGGAAGCGGCGGCGCTCGACGCGCTGTGCGCCGACCTCAAATTCAAAAAAGTCATCCTCGGCGGGAACAGGAGCGCGGACGCCGCCCCGGTAACGGACCTGCTTATCGGCACGAGCGCGAAAAAACTGGCGGCGGCGGAAAAAGCCTACAGGGAAGTGCGCTCCGGCGAATGGGGCGTTTCATTCGAGTGGGGCATGTCCCTCGATTACCCGGAATGCTGCGTCAGGTCGTACATCGCCTGGCATACCGGCAACGGCGGCGGGGACCTGATACGCCACATCCGCGGCCTTTCGCCCGCCGGGACCACTTTCCCGTTCTGGATGAACAACGTTTTCAATTACTACTCGCGGCTGAACACCCCCCTGGCCCGCAGGGAGTACCTGGCGTTCTCCGACCTGAACCGGGGCCTGGACCGCGAATCCATCGTGCCGTGGCATCCCTGTTCGTATATGTGCGCCGCCACCCTGAAGAAAGGCTGGCTGATATACGAAGTGCTGAAGCGCCTGATGCCCCGCACGGCGGCCTGCCGCAGGGAGCTGCTGTCGAAGCCGGTGGTCTTCCGGGATAAATTCCTCTTCGCCGTGCTCAACGGCCGGTGCGGACCCTCGGCCGGCGGGTTCGGCGTGGCTTATAAAGGACTGGCCGCCCCGAGGTCCCTGCTGGCCGCGGGAACGGAGAAAGCGCTGTCGGCCGTGGAGGCCCTGCGGCTGTCCCCGTCGGGGATGATAACAAGTCCGCGAAAGCTGCGCCTCCCGGAGGGTTGTTTCGTTATCCCGTTCGCCCCTTGAGCTCTGGCCGGGACGGGACGCTGTTTACTATATGATTATTCGCAGCTTTTCAGCCAGGTTGCGCCCTCTGGAGGCTAACCTTGAAACGGCGCTCTGACCTATTCCCAGCTCACGCGACAGGGCGACGGCTGTTTCCCCGGCCTCCTTGCAGAAGTAACAGTAAACAGCGCGCGCCTGCGCGGGACCGCGCTCACGCGTACGGCGTAATATATCCCGGCTGGGGATACCGGTAATATTTTCAACCTCCACCAGCACCTCCTCGCGGCTCTTCTTCTCTTTTCCCATAGCCTCGCCCGCGGCCCGCAGGACGGATTCCACAAAATCGCTTTCACCGAGTATCCGTTGGTCGGAAAACACTTTTTCTCCGGCACGGAAGGCTCTCAATACGGCGTTCGTCCCGCCGAAACTCCGCACCAGCCCTCCACCGGAAAGGTCCGGTCCTTCCATGGTCGCCGCTTTTTCCGCCATTACCGCCTTGTATTTTGCCAGGGCCGGCTGCCCGGTGTCGCCGAAATGCTCCAGAAGCGCGTCCCTGTCCAGTATCCCGTCGGGAGCGCCGCCGACCGCGGCGCAATGGCCGCACCATCTATAGTCTGCAAGCTCCGCGAGGTCCCGCACCAGGCGGGCACGCAGCGGATTGAGGTGAATGTATGGCGCCAGCTCAAGAAGGTATCCCTCCAGATCGCAGATGATCGCCTTATACCTGTTCTGAAACAGGTGCCCGGCGCGGTGATGCCTTAAATTGAAGTTGATAGCGTAACCGGTCATAGCGCGATGCATCATTTCGGAAAGTGGGCGCGCGCCTCTCAGCACGAGAAAGTGAAAATGATTGGGCATCAGGCACCACGCCAGGCACTTCCCTCCGGTCTTTCTGAGCCAGACGGCTATGCGCTCCCGGAAATCCGTGTAATCTTCATTGTCCAGGAATATAGCGCGGCGTTCTATACCGCGCGACATCACGTGATACATCTGCCCGGGAATATCTATTCTCGCCTGTCTTGGCATATAGCCTCCTTATCCTACAAGAATAGGATAGCAGACGAACCCGACAAGGAGCTGTCGTTCCTTGTCGGGTTATTGTCCGTAGTTTTTTAATTCTTTCACCCTTATGAAGCCGCCACCCCCTGCCCCGGACGAATAATCATATAGTAAACAGCGTCCCGTCTCCCCCGTCTCCCCCTATAATAGCGGTAATTCGTCCGGGAACGGCGACGGCATCATAGAGAAAGGCGAGCAGGTGGAGCTGACCGGTTATGTAGTGAACGCCGGGCTTACCGAGGCGCGCGGGGTTAAGTTCGAGGCCGTTTCCGCGGAGCCGGAACTTGAGATAATAACTCCGCCCGGAGCGGAGCTCGGGATCCTTAAACCCGGGGAGAGCCGGAAAGTGCTGCTGACTTTCAAGGTGGCGCCCGGCTATGCCGGGCCCGCGCAACTGCCTCTTACCTTTAAAATTACGGAAGCCCGGCCGCGCTTTTCCAAAGAGCAGCCGGCGCGCCTGGCGCTGGGCGGGTTCTACAAGGACCCCATAGAGCCGGTGTTCAAAGATTTCGACACCGCCGCCGCGCTGGCGGCCGCGCCGGCGCTGGCCGGGCCGATTTCGGACGCCAGGGCCGCCGAGGTGCTTACCCTTATGGCCGGCGAGCCGCCGGTGCTCGAGTTCGGCGTGAACAAGCTGGCCGACGGCGACGCCAACGGCAACGGGGTTTACGAGCCGGGCGAGGTGCTGCGCTATAAAGTGGGCATACGCAATACAGGCGGTAAAACGGCGCGCGGCGTCGCCATAGTCGTCGAGGGCGACGAAACCGTTAAAACCCTGCTCGAGGGACGCCTGGTGGGCGACATCCCGCCCGGCAGCAACAGGACCGTGGTGCTTGAAACCGCGCCCATTCCGGACAGTCTGCCGCGCAAGGAAGCCGTTTTCAGTATCAGGGTGGCGGAAAAAGGCGGCTTTGACGCCAACAAGGTGGAGGAGGCCCGCGCGGCCTTCCAGCCCAGGGCGCGCACGGTGGTCAGGCAGCTGGCCGGCCTGCTGCCGGTGCCCGCCGCCAACGCCGGCGGCCGGGCGAACGCCGGCGCCATAGTCGTGGGGATAGGGGCTTACAACGAGACTATAGGGCCGCTCAAATACGCGGCCCGCGACGCCGAACTGGCCGCCAGGTATCTCAACGGGGTGCTCGGCATTCCCGAGAAGAACATAAAACTCATACTGGACGAGAAGGCCACCAAGTCGCGCATAGAGGCCACTATTGAGCAGCTGGCGGAAAAGGGGCTGGATTTTATCGCCTTTTATTATTCCGGCCACGGCCTCCCCGACCCGGAGGACCAGCGCTCGGGCGACCCCTATATCGTGCCTTTCGACGCGGAACTGGACCTGGGCCGCCGCACGCTTATCCGGCTCAACGAGATAATTTCCCCGCTTGAGCATAAGACCAAGGACGTGCTGGTGCTGCTGGACGCCTGCTTCTCGGGGAACCCGCTGAGCGCGCCGAAGCCGCTGGCGCAGAAGGGCCTGGGCATAGCGCCCAAATTCGCGCAGGAGAAGGCCGTAGTGCTGACGGGCTCGAGCGCGACCCAGCCCAGCCTCGAGTTCGAAAAGGCCGGGCACGGCTACTTCAGCTATTACTTCATGCTGGGCCTTAAAGGCGAGGCCGACGGGAACCGGGACGGCGCCGTGACCGACACCGAGCTCTGCGATTTTGTGAAGGCCGCCATGGCCGGGGACGAGACGCTGAACGGCCGCCAGACCCCCGGCTGCTCCAATCCCGCCGGCAGGGTGCTGGGAAAATACCGGTAAAGCCCCGGAAGGACGCTCTTCGCCGAGCCAGGCCTTGACTATATGCCATATATGTGATATACTATAAATGTGATATTGGCCGGAGGGTTGTAAATGAAGAAGGAATAATGGGCGATCGGACAAGTTACGAGATCGAGTTTTATAAAAAAGCGGGTGATGAGAGATCACCGGTGGATGATTACCTTGACACAATGCCGGAGAAACACCGGCAGAAAGCTATGGCGATCATGGCCAGACTTGAGGAAAAAGGGCCGAACTTAAAACGTCCACACGCTGATACTCTGCGGGGGAAGATCCGGGAACTTCGTTGCGGATTCCATACTTGCGAACACAGGTTTTTATACTTCTTCTGGAACAAAGTTATTGTAATCACCCACGGATTCCTAAAAAAGACGCGGGCCGTCCCGGGAGGCGAAATCACAAGCGCGGAACATGCAATGAGCGAGTGGACCAAACGAAACAGAGTTTAAAATTAAGGGGTAATATTATGAGAATGACAAACAAGAAAAGGACTTTCCGCGACAGGCTCAATGAGGAAATGAAGAAGCCCGGCTTTAAAGAGGGTTTTGAGCGGCATTACCTGGAAGCGGTTGTCGCGGAAAAGATAGTAGAGATGCGGGAACATCAGCATATGACCCAGGTTCAATTGGCTAAAGCAATTGGAACGGGCCAGGGTGCAATTTCGCGTATCGAAAGCGGTGAACAAAACCTTACCTTCGGTATGCTTGAAAAGATCGCCGGCGTTTTAAAGTACCGGGTGGTAGTAGATTTTAAGCCGGCTTAATTGTTAATGGTTAACGGGGACAGCGACCTATTCTTTAGGAATTTTGAGAGCTGTTCTGTGTTCTCCTGGCGCGGTGGTGTTCTCTTGGCGCGGTGGTGTTCTCTTGGCGCGGTTTTTTTGAGTCACAACAAATAGGTCGCTGTCCCTGTTTTCCCCCTGTTTTCCCCTGTTTTCCCTGCGGAGGGTTCCCGGCCTTTTCCTCGGCGTATAGTCGTCCGTCCCCGATAACCGGTATAATGTTCATGCCGGTTTTCGGTGAACCGGTTCCGCAATGGCTTTAATACACCTTTTCCGCAAATGCAACCAGCGCTGTGTGTTCTGCTCCTACCCGGCGGAGGAGGGGGGCGAAGAGAGCTTTTCCCTTAAAGGCTGGCTGAAGGAGATAACCGCCATGCCGCCCGGGCTGGTGCAGCTCTCCGGCGGGGAGCCGCTGCTGGCCGGGGCGGAGAATTTACGCCTGCTGCTGGCGGCGGTCAAAAAGCTGGGCCGCCGCGCCGAGCTGCAGACGAACGCGCTGGCGGCCGCCGGGCTGGCCGGCGAAGAGCTAAAAAGGCTCGTGGGCGCCCTTAAAGCGGCCGGCGGTTATTTCAACGTGAATTTCCCGGCGGCTACCCCTGCCCTGGACTATAAGATCACAAGGGCCCGCGGCGGTTTCAGAAAAAGGCTGGCCGGGGTGCAACGGCTTATCAAGGCCGGGGCTGCCGTAAGGCTGACCCACGTAGTTAGTGAAGTGAATTACAGACGATTGCCGGCTTTCGCCGCCTTTGCGGCCAAGAACTTGAAGGGTATAGCCTGGCTTCAGTTCAGTTACATAAAAGGCATAGGCCGCGCCGAGGGCTCCAGGTACCTGCCCAGATACGCGGCCGTGCGGCCTTACCTGGAAAAAGCGCTTTCCGTCTGTCGTGAAAACAAAATACGCTGCGAGGTGGACCATATACCGCCCTGTTTCCTCGGGGAGTTTTACGCGCTGAACGTGGATATGGTAAAAATGAGGGAAGGGGTAAAGGGGCCGCACCTGGAAGAGAAGAAAAAGGTGGCGGCCTGCCGGGGCTGCCGCTACGCGAAGCTCTGCCCGGGACCCAGGAAAGATTATTTCGCGGTATACAGGTCGCTATGAATAACAAGATCGCCGCCCTTAAAAAAGAGTTTCCCGCCCTGGGCTCCAGCTTCTCGGGGAAGCGCATGGTCTACCTGGACAGCGCCTGCACGGTGCTGAAGCTGCGCTGCGCCGCCGACGCGCAGCGCCGGCATATGCTGGAGCTGGGCGGCTGCGGCGGCAAGCGGTCCTTCCACGCCCTGGCCGCGGCCATGGAGGAGAATTTTTCGGCGGCGCGCTCGCGCGTGGCCTCTTTCATGGGGGCAGGAACACCGGAGGAAATAATTTTCTGCGCCGGCGTCACCGACGCCGTGAACCTGCTGGCCAACTCCTTCCCTTTCACGCCCAAAAGGAACGAAGTCGTCCTTTCTCCGGTGGAGCATAACGCGGTCTTCCTGCCTTTCGAGCGCCTGGCCTCGGCGGGAAAGGTAAAGCTGCGCGTCGTTCCGCTGAAAGGCTTCAAGCCGGACCTGGAGGCCTACGCTGAAATACTGGGGCCGAGGACGGCTCTGGTCTGCCTTACCCACGCCTCCAATATTTTCGGCGGCCGGATGGAGCTCTCCGCCGCGGCGGACCTGGCGCACGCCGCCGGCGCTTATCTCTTTTCCGACGACGCGCAGTACGCCCCCACGCATGGCGGCAGCGGGGCCCTGTACGGCGCGGATGCCTGCGCCTTCTCCGGCCACAAGCTGGGCGCGCCTTATTCCACCGGCGCCCTTTTCGTGAAGCGGGAACTCCTGGGCAGGCTCCGCCCCTGGCGGGTGGGAGGCGGCACGATAGAGGACGTTTCCGTCTCGGACGGCCGCTACAAGGTGAAGTACCTGGGCAACTACCAGGCTTTCGAGGCCGGGGTGCAGAACTGTTCCGGCGCCGCCGGCCTGGCCGCGGCGCTCGACCGGCTGGAGAACTGCGGCTTCGAGAATATCCGGGCCCATGTTTCCTGCCTGGTGGACGACGCGCTCAAGAAGCTGGCCGGGATAAAAGGGGTCCGCGTCCTGGGCGGGCGGGAAGACCTGCTGGAAGGCTCCCTCATCTCCATAGTGCCGGAGAAAAAAGGCTTCTCCATCCCCGATTTCAACCTCTACCTCAACCACCAGCTCAAAGGCCGCTTCATAGCCTTGCGCACCGGCCGCCACTGCGCCGACCTCGCCTGTCTCTCCTCCGGCTACCGCGAGACCATCAGAATTTCCTTCTTCGCCTACAACACCTCTGAAGACACGGCAGTCTTTGTGCAGGCCCTGAAAAAATACCTTTCACTATTGAAATAGAATATACTTAAGACGGACTACGGAGGAAAAACATGAACGACGCCGAACTTATTCGCAAGGCAGCGGACAAATATAAGAAGGATATAGTCGCTTTCGCGCGCAATATCATACGCACGCCCAGCTTTTCCTGCCGGGAAGGCAAACTCGTGGCCCTCATAAAGAAGGAAATGCTGAAGGTCGGCTTCGACAAAGTGAAGATAGACAAAATAGGCAACGTCATCGGCTTCATCGGCCACGGCAAAAAGAAGATCATGCTCGACGCCCATATCGACACCGTCGGCATCGGCGACCCCAAAGCCTGGAAGATAGACCCCTTCGCCGGCCTCTACAGGAACGACACCATCTACGGCCGCGGCGCCACCGACCAGAAGCTCTCCATGGCCTCCATGGTCTATGCCGGGAAGATAATAAAGGACCTCAAGCTGGAAGGCGATTACACCCTGATCGTCGTCGGCTCCGTCATGGAAGAGGACTGCGACGGCCTGCCGCTCCTCCACCTCATCAATAAGGAAAAAATACGCCCCGACTTCGTCGTCATCACCGAGCCCACCGACCTCAAGGTCTACCGCGGCCACCGCGGCCGCATGGAGATGAAGGTGGTCACCAAGGGCCGCTCCTGCCATGCCTCCGCCCCCGAGCGCGGAGACAATGCCGTGGTGAAGATGTCCGATATAGTGAAGGAAATAACGGCAATCAACAAGAAGCTCAAGACCGACAAGTTCCTCGGCAAAGGCTCCGTGGCCGTGACCTGCATAGAGTGCAAGACCCCGTCCCTGAACGCCGTGCCGGACGAAGCCACCATTTACCTGGACCGCCGCCTGACCGTAGGCGAGACGCTGAAGAGCTCGGTGGCGGAGATCCGGCGTCTGCCCTCCGTGAAGAAGGCCGGGGCAAAAGTGGAAGTGCTCTGGTATAATGCCGTGGCCTGGACGGGCGCGAAAGTGGACCAGGAAAAGTACTTTCCCACCTGGGTGCTGCCCGCCGGGCATAAGCTGGTGAAAGCCGGCGTGGAGGCGGGCAAGGTAGCCCTGAAGAAAACTCCCGTAGTGGATAAATGGGTGTTCTCCACCAACGGCGTGGCCACCGCCGGCCGCCTGAAGATACCGACCATCGGCTTCGGCCCCGGCAACGAGGTGCACGCCCATACCGTCAACGAATTCATGCCGGCCGGGGACCTGGTGAAGGCCGCAGCGTTTTACGCCGCTATTCCTCAGTACTTGTAGGCCGCCATACCGCAGTACCTGTAAGGGCCGGGCGGACGGACTCCCCGCTAAGCCGTGCCCCTCTTCGGTAATGCCATGCCGGCCCGGCCTCCGGTGCGCAGCCTATGCCGCTTAAAAAGTACCTTGCCGCTTTCGACGCCTCCAGCCGGCTTAAGACGGCGCTGGCGCTGTCCCTCGCCGCCGGGCTCATCCTGCTGAATTTGTTCCTCGCCCTCCCGGCCCTCGGGTTAAAAGGCGTTTACGCGGGCTCGTTCCTGCTGGCCGGCCTGCCGCTCAACACGGTGTCCTGGGGCATGCCCATGTACCAGCTGCTTGGCGCGGCCGCGCTGAACCTGGGGCTCCCGCCGGCTTCGATCTTCGTCTTGCTGCACGCGGGCATCTATGCGCTGGTTTACAGCGCCGGCGGCCTTCTCGGCGGCTATTACGCGGGGCTGGCCTCGCTCGCGGCCTCGGGCTTGCTCGAGGCCGGCGGAGGGTTCCCCTATGACGCCGAACAGTCCCTTTACAGTTTTTTCCTTTTACTGCTGCTTTCGCTGCTCCTGCTGAAGCGCCGCGACCCCTCGCCCGGAACGGCTGCGCTGTGCGGCCTGGCGGCGGGGGCTTCCCTGCTGGTGCGCACGCCGCTGTTCCTGTTCCCGCCCTTCTTCGCGCTGTGCGGCTGGCCTACCGGGGGGGACCGCTCCAAAGCTTTTCTCCGGCGTTCGCTCCTTTTCATCCTGGCTTCTTACGCCCTGCTCGTTCCCTGGGCCCTGCTGAACCGCTCCGTTTCCGGCGAGTTCTCCTTTTTCGACGGGCGCAGAGGGGCCTGCAACATCATCACCGCGGCCAAAGGCAGTATCTACACCATGGAGGGGGATTCCCGCCTGCTGGCCGGCATCGGGGAGGAGGACAGCTCCGTAAAATTTTACGTCCGGGAAATACTGAAGGACCCCGTGTTTCACGCCAGTACGGTGCTGAGGCGGGTCTGGTACATACTTCTCTTTTATCCCGCCTTGTTCGCAGCGCTGCTGCTGGCGGCCGCGGCTAGCCGCGAAAAGAACAAGCTCCCGCTCTTCAGCCTGCCCTTGTATTTTGTGCTGATCCATTCTTTCCTTTCCATAGAGAAGCGCTATTTTTATCCTTTATTGTACCTGCTTCCCCCGCTGATAGCGGGAAGCCTGTTTTCCCGGTTCTCAGGCAGGCCCGCGGAGGAGAGCGCCCGCCCCGCCAAAAGCGTCTATTTCCTGTCCGGCCTGTCCTTTTGCGCGGTTCTCGCCGTCGAAGCGCTCATCCTGGCGTATCCCCAGCGGGCCGCGCGCAACAGCGCCGATCACGCGGCTTTTTCGCGCGCCATCGGGCGCTTCCCCCGCGACAGGGTATTTCGCGAGCTCGGCTGCGCCCGGCTCAGGGAGCGCGGGGACGACGAGGGGTTCTATCGCTGCCTCTCCGACTACGGCCGCGAGTTCAAGGACGGGGCAAAAGAATATTTTCTGCTGGCGGTAAAGTCCGGCAAGCCCTCGGAAATAAAAAACAAGGGCGGGGAGGGCCTGGACGGCCTGGTGATACGCATGCTGCGGGAGCTGGAGCTGGGAGACCGGGCCGCGGCCTCGGTCTCGCTCGAAGAGGCTTTTTACGAATACAACACCCACCTGAATCTCCTGAGAAAAGAGACTAACGAGACCGACAGGAAGCTGGCCGGCCTCATACGGCAGAACACCTCCGGTTTCTGGGAGAGGTCGGTCTATCCCGCCCTTCTGCTCTGGCCTCCCCGGGGCGCGGCCAGGATACTGGCCGGCCTGAAAGAGCGGTCCGGGCTTACCCCGCGGCTGAGGGAGCTTGACGCCGAGCTTTCCCTGCTGGACGCGCATGGCGAGTTCGGGGACCGGCTGGCGCGCGGGAGGATCTTTTCGGAAATGTTCCTGAACGTTCTAGGCCTGCCGCCCGGGCTTCTGCGCCTGATACGGGAGGAGGACTCGGAAAAGTCCAAGAAGCTGTCCGACCTGGCCGCGGAAAAGATGCGCGCCGGCGATCCGGCCGGGGCGGAAGAACTGCTGAGCGAAGCCGTCGCGATCAACGCCTACAACCCGGAGGCGCTGATGGATATCTGCGTGCTCAGGCTGAAAAAGAAAATGAAGGCCGGGGCGCTGGAGGCCTGCAGAAGCAGTTCTTACGCGGTCTATGCTTTCCCCGAGAACAGGCTGCCCGGTTTCAGGATGCTCGCGAGCGAGGCGGACCTTGTAAGTTACAAGCTGCTCAGATCGCTGGGGCGCGGACCGGAAGCCGCGCTTGTCCTGCGGGAGTGCGTTAAAAGAGCTCCCGCCGACTGGCCGGGGCTTCCCGGCGCCAAGGCGGAACTGGAAAGATACTGATCAGACCGCGCGGTTCCCGGCGGCGGGGCCGGCTTTGCTGCGCGTCTGGAGGGAGTTCAGCATGCGCGAGACCAATACCCGCGCGCCGCTGAAGCCGAGGAAAGGCTCGTCCGCCAGGCAGTGATGCCCGTAGGAAGGATATCCGAATTCCACGAACGGCAGACCTTCGGCGAAGCCCTCGGTGAGGGCGAAAGAATTCACCACGGCCAGGTCGGGCAGCTCGTAGCGGGAAAGAGCGGCCCTCGCCGCCTTCACGTCCTCCGGAGAAGGTCCGAACAGCACCGAGCCCGCGACGGCGCCGCCGCCCAGCGGGCGGTGCGCGGAATCCAGGAAGACCAGCGGCAGGCTGAGGCAGAGTTCGGCGGCGAAAGAGGAAAAAGCCGAGTAGAGGCGGGGGTCGCCGGCGAACAGCGCCTTCTTGTGCAGGAGGGCGCGCAGCGCCGGGGCGATGGTCCTGGCCGCCTCGCGCTCCTCTTCCAGCACGGCCGGCGGCAGGTTCCCCGTCAGGCCGGCGGCGCGGCGCACGGCGGCCAGCCAGGCCGAGGTGGCTTTCAGCCCCAGCGGCAGGCCGGTCTCCAGCAGGCCGGCGCCGTATTTTTTGGCCAAAGCGCGGGCCGCTTTCCTGCCGTAGGGCAGGGAGACTATGAGGGAAGCCCCGGAGACCCTGGCCAGTTCGGCGACGGTGCCGCCGGAAGGCCAGACCGAGACGCAGTCGAGGCCCGAGAGCTTCAGAAGCCGGGTCAGTTCTTTCAGATTGGCGGCATGGTCGCCCTCGTTCCTGTCGAACATGTAGCCCACGAGGGCCACCTTGTGCTTCGCGCGTTTTTTGCCGCGCGCCTCCGGCAGGGCCCGGGCCAGCGCTTCCAGCGTCATGTCGTAGCCGTCCAGCCAGTCCTGGTCCATGGACTTGGCCGGTATGGCCGTCACCGGCGCGCCGGAAACCACGGACCTCGCCAGCCCCTCGTAGTCCATGCCGGCCAGCCAGCAGTAGGGCAGGCCGGTCAGGAGCACGGCGCCGAACCGGCCGGAGCCGGCCACGCTGTTGAGCATGGCGCCCAGCTTCTTCTCCGGGTTCTTCGGCGGGTTCACCGGCGTCCACATCGTGCAGATGATGCGGTGGCGTCCGCTCTCGGACAGCAGCGTGGAGAACAGGTCGTGGTTGCCGGCTATCAGGTCGGCCTTCACCATCACGCAGTTGGCCCCGTCCACCATCAGACAGGCGTCCTTCACGGCGTTCAGGCCCAGGAAGACGCCCAGCAGGTAGGGCAGCTGGAAGGTCTTTTCAAACGCTTTTTGTCCGGAAATATCTTTCATTGAAATCCCATTCGCAAAGCTGCGCCAGCCGGCGCAGGGTCTCGGCCGCGCCCTCGTAGCCGGGCTCGCAGGCGGAGACGGAGAAAGCGCTCTTCCCGGCGGCGGCCAGCCGCGGGTCCAGCGGTATGTCGGAATAGACCAGGCGCAGGGCCCGGTCGCCGGACAGGGCTTTTAAAAGCCCGCCGGGGCTGTCGAAGAAAGCCAGCCTGGGTTTAGTCCCGGTCCTGGCGGCCAGGGCGGCCGTCTCCGCGCCGGCCAGGGTCCTGGCGGCGCGGTCGGCGGCGTAAACGAAAAGCCTCAGCGCCAGCCCGGCTTCGGCGAGGAAAGAGACCAGCGGCACGCCGGAGACCGCCCAGGAACCCTCCAGCATGCCTATTTCTTCTGGCGAGGCCACGAAGCCCGCCGCGAAACGCGACAGGCGCTTTACGCCGGCGGCGACGGCTTCCGTTTCTTTCCTGGCCGGGCCGAACCCTTCCTTCGGGCTTTTCCTGCCCAGGGCGGAGAACAGCGAGCGCAGCCAGGCCCCGGTGGCCGCGGCGCCGTAGGGCGCTCCCGGCGCCGCCCATTTAATGCCGAGCTGGTCGAAGGCCGCGGTCAGCACGGGGTCGGCGGCCGAGAGGACCTGCAGCCGCGCCGAGGCTATATCGGAGTAGAACTCTTCCTCCCAGGTCTTCAGGGCCAGCCCCTTGGAGCCGAGCAGGGCGGAAAGGGGCTCGCGGCAGCCGCCGAAATTTATCAGGTTCACGTCCAGCGGCTTCTTCGCCCGCTTCAGGGCGGAGAGCCTCCTGACCACGAAAGCGGAGCGGGCCCTCACTTTCTCCGGAGTCTCGGTGCAGAAGCTGTTGAAATTCTCGCGCAGCACTTCCACGCCGAGGTCGCGGGCCGCCCTGTCGCTGAAAGAAGAAACGTCGCTGGCCAGGACAAGAGGAGCGCAGCCGGTGTAGAATTCCACCAGCCCGCCGGGGCCGGTACGCGCGGCGGCCGCTTTCAGCGCGGCGGCTATCTTCTTCTCGTCGCCGTTGACGGCGTCCTGATACAGGAAATCGGTGGTCACTATCAGGCGCTCTTCCTTCGGCAGCAGCGGGCCGAGGGAGGGGGTGGAGTCGTTGGCGAGACCGGCTATTTTCTGGAAGGTGTTGAGCGGCGTCTGGGAGCAGCCGCTGAAGCGGCACTCGTTGTCTCCGTGCTCCACCATGACGGAGCCGGGCGGGATGCAGATGCCGGAACTGTCGGAAAAAAGGAAGCGCTGCCATTGCCCGAAACCCAGGTACGGTTCCACCGGCCGGCCGCCCTCGGGCATGAGCGGGTGGGAAGAGGTCTTGCCGAAGGAGTCCACGTTCCCGTAGAAATCCAGGCCGCCGCTGAAGGCCGAGATGAAATCGTCGAAGCGCAGGCCGGAGATCTCCCCGAGCGCGGCCAGGAAAGCGTCCCTGGAAGAGTTGGAGCCCGGTCCCTCCCCGGGGAGGAAGCAGTAGGCCCAGTCGCCTACTCCGACCATGGCCGGCCTGGAGTCGGAAGCCGGGGCTATGAAGAGCCGGAAAGTGTCGCCGCCGCCTTTCCAGGCGCAAACCACCTGCCCGCCGGTGACGCCGGTCATGCTGAAGCCGGACCTTTCCAGCAGAACGGAGGCGGCTACCCTGGCCTTGCGGTTTTCGCGGGCCGGGGCGGGGGCGGCGCTCCGCGCGGCCCGCGGCAGCGGCCTTTCGTTCATGAAGGCTTCGAATTCGGCTTCGCCCAGCATGCGCGGCGGCGAGGCGGGCATGCCCGCGGCGGCCAGCTCGCCGGCCAGGCGGGCCAGGCTTCTGGCCGCTTCGCTGCGCGGCTCCAGCGCCACCACGGGCTTGCGGGCCCTCTCGGACCTGATGACGGCGGGGTCGCGCGGTATCACGCCCAGCACGCGGGTATTGGCCGCCTTCGCGAAATCGCGGGCCAGCTTTACCGCGGCCGGGTCCTTGGCGTTTACCACCAGGCCGGCGAGGAACACGCCGTTCCTGGCGTAATTGTTCACCATCGAGATCAGGTTATTGGCCGCGTAAAGCGAGAGGAGCTCCTCGGAGACCACCAGCACGGCCTTGCTGGCGAAACCGCGGCGCAGCGGGGCGGCGAAGCCGCCGCAGACCACGTCGCCGAGCACGTCGAAGACCACCGTGTCGTAGCCCTCTTTTTCGATGAGGGAGGAATCCTTGATGGCGTCGAGCATGGCGCCTATGCCCGCGCCGGCGCAGCCTACGCCGGCCTGGGGGCCGCCGGCCTCTATGCAGTCTATGCCCTTGATCGTGCGGTGCAGGGAGAGGCGCAGGGCTTCCTCGCCCGTGGAGCCGCCCTGCTCATTGAAGGGGCGGATGCGGCGGCCCATGAGGGACAGGGTGGAATCCCTCTTGGGGTCGCAGCCTACATGGAGCACCTTCCGGCCCTTCGCGGCGAAGAGCACGGAGATGTTGGCGGCTATGGTGCTTTTGCCTATGCCGCCTTTTCCGAAGAAGACTATGCTTTCCATATATTCTTTGAACCTGATCATGTAGCCGCCGGGGTTCGGGGGCGGCCGCGGCATACCCCTGCTCACCCGGGCAGAGGAAACCCTTTTTCGGGGCCCCCTTTCCGCAACGGGTGCTCAGGGGTATGCCCCGTCCGCCCCCTCCGGTAGCCGAGTAGTTATCTGATTATATAAAACTTGTGCCTGGGAGTCCGGGGCGGTCTTAGCGCTTTTTAAGGGCGGCTTTGGCCGCGTCCAGGCCGGGCCAGGAAGGGGGCGGCTGTTTTACGCAGGGCGCCAGGACGGCGGCGGCCTCGGCGCCGCGCCGCAGGGCTACCAGCAGCTTGTGGCTCTCCAAAGCCGCGTCGCAGGAGAGCAGCTCCAGCGAGGGGAGGTTGTTGGCGGGGTCCTGGCGCACGGAGGCGGAGGCCCCGCGGCAGGCTTCCAGCGCCTGCACCGTCCTGCCGTCCTTCTGGCGGAGCGCGCAGAGGTTCATGAGCGCTTCAGGGTTGAAGCGGTTCTTCTCCACGGCCTTCAGCAGGAGCGCCTCGGCGGCCTTGAAGTCGCCGGCGAATATTTTTTTCACGGCCTGGTCGGATAATTTCTTGGACGCCGCGGCGTTCTTCCGGGAAGCGGGCCCGGCCGCCGGCGACTCCGTTTTCTCCGGGAGCCTGAAGCCGTAAGCGGCGGCGAAAGCCGCCGCCTTGCCGCCCAGCATAGGCTCGGCCGCGAGGGAGGCGAACTCATTCTCCGGTTTCGCGCCGGTGTCGGCGAGCACCTGGGCCCGCTCCAGTTTCAGTACCGGGTGGCCGGGCTTCAGCGACAGGGCTTTCCCGCACAGGGCCAGGGCTCCGGCGTAATTCCGGGCGCGCCTTTCCGTTTCCGCCAGGTGCGCCAGGAAGAAAGGGTACAGGTCCTTCAGGCGGCTTAGCTTCTCGTTCGACCAGAAATTGTCCGGGAGCAGCTTCCCGAGCCGTTCGGCCGAGGCCGCGGCCTCCTTGAGGAGCGCCGGCCTTTCTTCCCTGATCCGGGAGAGTTCGGCCAGGCTGCCTTCGTTCAGTTCTTTCTCTTCTATCCAGGAGAAAGCGTAGGCCAGACGCTTCCGGGCCGTAGCCTCGGGAGGTTCCGCCCAGCGCGCCGCCGGCCCCGCCGAGAACCCGCCGAACCCCTCTATGCCGCAGAGGCCGGCGGCGCGGAAGATCTCCTCCCAGACGGCGCCGTTATGGGCGACGTTCCAGTGCATGCCGTCCGTGAACAGGTCGAAGCCGGGCAGGCCGGAGGAGAGGTCCAGGAACAGTTTTTCCAGGTCGGCGGCGCAGGCGCCTTCCTCCGAGGCCGCGCGCCTTATCGCGTCGTTGCGTTCCCTGCCCGCCCGCGACATGATAGTGTCGAAGTTCAGGGCGTTGGAGTAATGGGCGGCCGCGTCCTTTTCCCTGCCGAGCCGTCCGAGGGCTTTCGCCGCGTAGAAATTAAGGTAGGGCTCGCGCCGGTCCGCTTCGAGGCCGCGGTTGAAAGCGGCGAGGGCCTCTTTGTATTTCCCGGAGTAAAAAAGGCGGTAGCCCAGGGTGAACTCCCTGTTCTCGAAGGGCGCGGGCGAGGAGGGCGGCAGGTCCTTTAAAGTGGCGGGCAGGGTGCAGAACACTATGGGCACGCCGGCTTTCCGGGCGGCCCCGGCCATCTTGAGGAGGTTGTCCTCGTGCAGCTTCAGCAGCGCCCTTTTCCTGGCCTCGCGGGGAGAATTGTTCAGGGAATAGAATCCGGCGAAGAGCCTGGCCTTGCGGCGCCGCAGTTCGCAGGCCAGGCCGGGGCAGGACTCCTCGTTGGTATCGTTGTTCCCGCTGAGCACCACCACCAGGTCGGGGGAATAGGCGAGTATTTCCCTGAGCACGCCGTAGATGCGGGAGCTCTCATAGCCGCCCATGCCGCAGTTTATTATCTCTACTCCCCCGGTGTAGGCGGCGTCCTTTCCCGGCCCGAGCAGCGCGGCCACCGATTCGCCTATGACGAAGACCCGCCTGGCGCCGGCGGGTTTGGGCATCAGGAAGCTCTCCGGCATCGCCGCCGTTCTCCGCGCCGTGTACAGGCCTTTCCCGTCCGCCGGTCCGGAGAAGAAAGGCTTCTTTACCTCGTCGCAGTAATAGCTCCGCAGGCGCGGGTCCTGCCCGGCGGCAGGGAGGCCCGCCGGGGAAAGCAGAGCGGCGAGCAGCGCCGGCACGGTCAGGAGCGGATATTTCATTCGGGAGTCGCCCGGCCCGGGGTCCTATAATACCGCTCCCATGCAAACCGCCGGCTTGCCTGGGAGCGGTGGCGGCCCGGGCCGGATCACAGTACGCGTTTCTGCCCGGCCTTGAACAGGGCTTCCAGCACTTTCGCCGGCTTCTTCTTGGTGCAGGCGGTTATCATGGCCGCGATGACGAAGGGCTTGTACCCGGCTTCCTTGTAGGTGCCGATGCGGTACTTCTCGAACACCTTCGCGCTCACCTCGCCCCGCTTGCAGGAGACGCCGGTGATGTCGGCGGGCAGGCAGTGCAGGTACAGGCCTTCGCCGCCCTTCGTGAGCTTCATGTTCTTCGCCGCGCATTCCCAGTCCGCGTGCTTCGCGTTCTGGGCGAGGCACTCTTTCTCCAGGTCCCTGAGGCCGGGATGGTCGTTACCTTCGAGGAGCTGGGTACGGCGCTCCATCACTTTATAGGGGGCCCAGCTCTTCGGGTAGACTATGTCGGCGTCCCTGAAGGCGCTCTCCATGCTGTTGGAGACCTTGAAGGAGCCGCCGGACTTCCTGGCGTTGTCGCCGGCCACCTTGATGGTCCCGGGGAGCAGGTCGTAGCCCTCCGGGTGGGCCAGCTCGACGTTCATGCCGTAGCGGGTCATCAGGCAGATGACGCCCTGGGGCACGGAGAGGGGCTTGCCGTAGCTGGGGGAGTAGGCCCAGGTCATGGCTATTTTCTTCCCCTTCAGCCTGTCGAAGCCGCCGAAATGGTTCTTGAGGAAGAGCAGGTCGGACATGGACTGCGTGGGGTGGTCCAGGTCGCACTGGAGGTTCACCACGGCGGGGCGCTGGTTCAGCACGCCGTTCCTGAAGCCGTCGTCGAGGGCTTCGGCTACTTCCCGCATGTAGGCGTGGCCTTTGCCGATGAACATGTCGTCGCGGATGCCGACGGCCTCGGTCAGGAAGGAGATCATGTTGGCGGTCTCGCGCACGGTCTCGCCGTGGGCTATCTGGCTCTTGCCCTCGTCGAGGTCCTGCACGGCCAGGCCGAGCAGGTTGCAGGCGGAGGCGAAGGAGAAGCGGGTGCGGGTGGAATTGTCGCGGAAGTTGGAGACGGCCAGGCCGGTCCTGAACATGGCGACCGGGATGTTCTTCGCATGCAGTTCCTTGAGCAGTTCCGCTATCAGGAACACGGCTTTCAGTTCCTTATCCGATTTTTCCCAGGTCAGCAGAAAATCCTTTCCGTAAAGGTCGGCGCCGAGCTTCCCGAGTTCGATCAAAGACTTCGCGATATCCATGGGCATTTTTATCTCCAGCGGGGTTTTAATCGTTGCGACTGTTTAATTAAAGGTATTTCCCCGTCGTATTGTCAAGGAGGGAGGGGCGGTTTCTTCAGGGGGGACTATTTTTGTAACTGCTCGGGTCCGGGGGCGGCTGCGGCACACCCCTGCTCACCCGGAAGAGGAAACCCTTGCGTCGGTTTCCCCCCGCCCGGGATATTCAGGGCGGGGCCCCCTTTCCGCAACGGGTGCTCAGGGG
>JACQPH010000157.1 GCA_016207645.1 Elusimicrobiota bacterium | reverse complement strand
CCCCTGAGCACCCGTTGCGGAAAGGGGGCCCCGCCTTAATTTCCCTGGGCGGGGGGAAACCGACGCAAGGGTTTCCTCTTCCGGGTGAGCAGGGGCCTGCCACGGCCGCCCCCGAACCCGAGTAGCCACAATATTTGTACAATTTGGGCATGGACGTGAAATTCCTGCGAACGCTTGTCTACCTCTTTTCCGGGCTGATAATCGTCTTTCTGCTGCTCATCCTCGTCAATTATGTCGGCACCCTCTCCGGTTCCCGCCGGGACCTGCCGGGACAGGAGGAGGCGGACGGGAAACTCCCTGTCTCCGAGGAACTGGCCAGGCAGTCCATGAACGCCTCCAGGTATGCGGCCGGCGGCAGCGGTTCCATGATCCCCCCGCAGCGGAAGGTCGTCCCCGCCTCCTCCGTCAATTCCGCGGGGGCCATAATGCTGGTAAGAGAGAAGGAGTTCAGCGGGGTCGCCGAAGCGCCCAAGGACATGATGTCCATACTCAGCGAGCTGAGCGGCGGCGACAAGAAGAAGCCGGCCCCGATAGCGCTTAAGGACTCGGACCTGGACAAGGAGATCAAAAGCCTGCGCGGCGACGAAGGGAAAGAGCCTCCTCTCAAGACCTCCTCCATGCCCGAGATGGGGCGCGGGGCGGCGCAGGAAGGGGTGACTCTGCTGAGCGCGCCGGTGGATTACAAGCTCTTCAAAAGTTCCGCCACCTGGAAGGCGTTCGCCGATTCGCGCAAGCTGGGCGCCGGGCAGCACGATTTTTCCTCCCAGGACCTGCTGATACTCGTTTCCCTCTCGGATTTCCCCAACCGCATCTTCATCATAACCGGGGTCGAGCGCGTGAAAAAAGAGACCGTGGTAAGCTACCGCGTGGACCCGCTGGCGATGTCCGCCGAGCTGCCGCCGGGGCAGAGGGATTCCTACTCCTCGGCGCCCGTGCCTAAAGGCGCGGCCGTGCGCCTTAAACAGGTGCCGTAGCGCTCTCCTTAGATCTTCTTTCTGAAAAAGCCCTTTCTCGCGGCGTCCTCCGCGAAGCCCACGCGCTTCAGGTAGGCCGCGTGCTTCGCGGTGCCGCCCGCCGCGGTGAAGGAGGAAAAGCCCTTGAAGGTTTCCGGGTTCTGCGGCCTGCTGAAGAGGTAGCGCGCGCTTTTCAGGTCGCGGTAGTCCTCGGCCACGTAGTCGAGGTGCACCCGGATATCCGGGCTTTCCTCGGTGTAGATGAAAAGCCCGACCGGCAGCAGGTTGCGCAGGATGAAGATGCAGCGGGGCTCCTTCAGCCCGCCCGGGTCGAAGTCGGGGAAGAACTGCCGGATGCCGGGCGCGTGGTAGGCCAGGAAATTGGCGAGCAGCGGGTCGCGGGTCTCCACGGGCATCAGCTTGAAAAAGTCCTTCCTGGACCTGAGGTAGACGATATGCCAGAGGTCTATCCCGGCCACGAAAAGATTGACGGCCAGCACCGGCCAGGCCCGGGCGAGCCCGCCGTAAACCACGAAGACCAGCGCGCCGGCCAGGTTCAGCACGCGCAGGCGCAGCACGTTGCTGGTGAGCAGGGAGACCGCTACCAGGGCGGAAGCCAGGTAGCCGATAAGCTCCGTCATTTCTTCCTCCCGGCGGCCAGCCCGGCCGCGAAAATCACGGCGGCCGCCATGCCGGCGGGATCGGCCTTGTTCTTCCCGGCTATGTCGAAAGCCGTGCCGTGCGCGGGGGAAGTGCGGGGGAAAGAAAGGCCCCAGGTCCAGTGCACCGCCGGCCCGCCGCCGGAGACCTTCAGCGGGGCCAGGGCCTGGTCGTGGTAGAGGCAGAGCAGGCCGTCGCTTTTTCCGGCGAGGTGGGCCGCCCAGGCCGCGTCGGAAGGGAGCGGGCCGGAAACGTTCAGCCCCTCTTTCTTCAGCTCCGCGAGAGCGGGGCGCAGCGTTCTTATCTCCTCCCGGCCGGTCACCCCGCCGTCCCCGGCGTGGGGGTTGAGGGCGCAGAGCGAAATGAGCGGGTCTTTCCGCCCCAGCGCCCTGAGCGCCGAAGCGAAGAGGCGGGCCTTTTCCTTTACAAGTCCTTTCGTGAGCCTGGCGCTCAGCTCTTTGAGCGGCAGATGCTCCGTGGCCAGGGCGGCGTTCACCCGGCCGCGCGAGAACAGCATCAGCGGCTCGCGGCCTTCGAGAAGGCGGAAAAGGTCGGTGTGGGCCGGCGCCGGCGCCCCGGCCAGGGCCCAGGCTTCCTTGGAGACCGGGGCGGTTACGAGCGCGTCGAAAAAACCGGACCTTAAGAGTTTTACCGCCAGGAGCACGGCTTCCAGGGAGGCCTTCCCGCCCGCGGCCGTCGGGCCCGGCTTCGCCGGCAGGCGGCCGGCCGCGTCCGCCGGCAGCAGCGGGCACAGCGCGGGCGTCCAGCCGGCCCGCGCCAGGGCGCGGGTGTCACCGATAATGAGCGGGTCGCAGGCCCGCCGCACGGCGGCGCTTTTCAGCGCCTTGACCGTTATCTCGGGCCCTATCCCCAGCGGGTCGCCGGCGGTGATCAGTATGAGCGGTTTCACTTGATCGGAATTTTCGCGGCGGAAAACAACGGAAGGCGACAGAACGCGCGGCTCTCTTGCCTTCCGTTGCCGGAGTTTCCGGCTATTTCTTCTCGCCGACGAAGAGCTTTATTTTCGCGCCCTTGCGCAATTCCTTGATGTAGGAGCCGAGCTCGGCGGCGAAGGAATTCTGGGTCAGCACCTGCTCCAGGTCTTCCTTTACGGCGTCGAAGCGCAGCTTCTGGGCGGCGCGCTTCTCCTCGAGGCGCAGGATATGCCAGCCGAACTTGCTCTCCACGGGCTGGGAATTCTCGCCCACCTGCAGCTTGAAGGCGGCGGCCTCCACTTCGGCCGGCAGCATGCCCTTCACCACGTAGCCCAGGTCCCCGCCGCGCCTGGCGCTTTCCTGGTCGTCCGAGTTCTTCTCGGCGGCCTCGTCGAAGTCCAGGGCGCCGTCCAGGTCCTTGCGCAGGGCCGCGGCCTTGTCCTGGGCCGCTTTCTTCTCCTCGGCGGAGGCGCCTTCGCTGAGCTTCACCAGGATATGGCGCAGGCGCAGGCGCTCGGCGGTGAGCTCCCTGAACTTCCCGGCCACGGCCAGCAGGTCCTGCAGGGCCTCCGCGTCCAGGCCTTTTACCGAGGCCTCCTCGCCCTTGAGCACCAGGAGGATATTGTCGTAATAAGCCCTGGTCTCCGCGTCGCCGGGCATCTTCGCGCGGGTCTTTACGGTGTCCTGTACCAGCTTCTGCACCAGGAGCTGCCTGCGGATGCGCTCCCGGAACTCCTCCATGGTGACGCCTTCCTTCTTCAGCTCGGCGCGGAAAGCCTCCTCGGCCTTTTCGGAGCCCAGCTGGGCGCCGTCGGGGGAGCGGGAAAAGCGCTTGCGGATCTCGGCCACGCCGTTCTCCAGCTCGCGCTCGTAGACCTTCAGCTTCAGCGCTTCGGCCTTCTGCCGCAGCAGCGCCTCGTCCACCAGCTTGTCCAGGGCGGCTTTCTCGAGCTGCGCCTCGGCGTCTTTCTGCTTGAAGAAGTCGGGCATCGCGGCGGCGTACTGCTCGGTCAGCGCCTCCTTGGCGCGCTTGTAGTCGGTGAGGGTGACGGGCTCGTTGTTCACGTTCGCGGCCAGTTCTTCCACCACTTTCGCGCCGGCCGGGGCCGCGCAGGCGCACAGGGCCGCGGCGCACAGGAATTTACTTGTAGTTTTCATCTATGACCTCCACTTTGTTCTTCTCCTGGAACCTGGCCAGGTAGGCGTCGAATTTCTTCTTCTCCATTATCTTGCGCACCCGCTCCAGCGCGGGAGCCTCGGGGGCCTTGTCCTGCCCCAGCTTCTTTATTATATGGTAGCCCATCGCGGTCTTCACCACGCCCTGGGTCTCGCCGACGCGCATCTTGAAGGCCATATCCTCCAGCTCGGGCATGAACTCGCCGAACATGACCGGCGGAAGGCGCACGGTTTCCTTGTCCAGCGAATACTCCCTGGCGGTCCTGTCGAAATCGGCCCCGGCCTTCAGTTTTTTGAAGACTTTTTCCGCCTCGTCGCTGCTGGGCAGCAGGATATGGGCCAGCGTCACCGTGTACGGGTGCTTCCGGTAATAGTCCCGGGCTTCCTCATCCGTGATCTTGAGCTCGGTGGAGCGCATGTCGTCCACCCACATGCGGGTGAGCATGAAGTCCTTGTAGGCCCGCAGGGTCTCCTTCATCTCCGCCTCTTTCTCCTTCACTTTCTCCCTGTATTCCCCGCCGGAGGCTACGCGGCTGGAGCGCGCGGCTATCAGCATGAGCCGCTCGTGGATGATCACGTCCAGAAACTGCCTGCGGCCCGGCTTGGAGGACAGGTATTCCTGCGCCGCCGGGCTGATCTCGGCGAATTTCTCCTGCAGGTAGGTCTCGGTTATCTTTTCCGGGCCGACGCGGGCGATGACCTTGCCTTCGTTCCCGGAGCAGGCCGGGAACGCCGCGGCGATGGTGAGGAGGGCTATAAGTCTTTTCATAATTAGGATAAATCTATCATTTTACGAGGATGAACGGCAATCGGGCAGAAGCGCCGGACCGCCCGGCGCCGTTATTTATAATACGCGCTTCCCGCGCTTTCGGTCGCGTCGGCCGCTCTCTTTGCCTTGCGCCGCCATTAATCTATATAATTGAGCCATGGATTTCATCCGCCGGTTCCTGGACTACCTGGACGGGCTTTCCGCCCGGGAGCTGGTGCTCAAGGCCATTTACCTCATAGGCTTGCTGTCGGTGGCCGGCATCCTGGTCTCCGCCGTGCTGATACGCAAGATCCTTTCCGACATCCCCTCGATAGACAAGCTGGACGAATACACGCCCTCGCTCACCACCTACGTCTACGACATCAACAACCAGGTGATAGCCGAATTCTCCGTGGAGAAGCGCGCCATCCTGCCGCTCAGCAGGATCCCGGTGGACATGCAGAACGCGGTCATCGCGATGGAGGACCAGAACTTCTTCAGGCACTGGGGCATCTCCCCCCGCGGCATCATCCGGTCCCAGCTGCGCAATATCAGCGCCCACCGGCGCGCGGCGGGCGGCTCCACCATCACGCAGCAGCTTTCGCGCGGCATCTTTCTGAAGCCGGAGAAGTCCTACACGCGCAAGATCAAGGAGATCGTCCTGGCCCTGCAGATAGAGCGCAATTTCTCGAAGCAGGAGATCCTTACCCTGTACCTGAACCAGATCTATTTCGGCAACGGCGTCTACGGCGTGCAGTCCGCCTCCAAGCTCTATTTCGGCAAGGACGTCTCGGAGATGACGCTGAGCGAATGCGCGCTGCTCACCGGGCTCATCCCCTCCCCGGAGCGCTACTCCCCTTTCAACAGCGTCGAGAAAGCCAGCCAGCGCCGCCGCCTGGTGCTGCAGCGCATGAAAGCGGAGAACTATATCACCGGCAAGGAAGCGGAAGAGGCCGAGAAGGAGCCCGTGCCCACCGCGAAATCCACGCTGCTTTCCAGCCACGCGGCCTACTTCGTGGAATACGTGCGCCAGCTGCTCGAGCCCAAGTACGGAGTGGCCCAGCTCTGGAAGGGCGGCATGAAGATCTACACCACGCTGGACCTTTCGATGCAGGTCCCGGCGGAAGATATCATGGAGAAGAGCCTGGCCAAATACGACCAGGACGCCGCCAAGGCGCCGAAGCCGGAAGAGGAGAAGCCGGCGGAGAAGAAAGAGGGGGAGGAGGCGGTGGCGGCCTCTTCGCCCACCCTGCAGGGCGCTTTCCTCATCCTCGACACCAGGACCGGGGCGATAAAGGCCATGATAGGCGGCCGCAATTACCGCGACAGCAAGTTCAACCGCGTCACGCAGGCCGCGCGCCAGGCCGGCTCCACCTTCAAGCCCATGGTCTGGATGGCGGCGCTGCTGAACGGCTACACCCCGGCCAGCCTGGTGGAAGACTCGCCGATGGCCTATTATTACGACGGGAAGGACTGGCGCCTGCTGGAAGGCGCCACCGACCAGTACTCCATAGACCTGGCCATCCAGCCCTTCGTGGGCAACAAGGATTTCAAGATCTGGGTGCCGAACAACTTCGACGGCAAGTTCCAGGGCCGCATCACCCTGCGCCGCGGGCTGGAAGCCTCGCGCAACCTCTCCTCCATCTACCTGGTGACCAGGGTCGGGCCGACGCTGGTGGCGGACGTGGCGCACCGCGCCGGCATCAAGCGCAACCTGGAGGCCGTGCCGTCCATAGGGCTCGGCACCTCGCTGGTGAACCCGCTGGAAATGGTCAGCTCTTTCTCCACTTTCGCCAACGGCGGCATCCACGCCGTGCCTTTCGGCGTGCTGAAGGTCACGGACAACGGCGGCCGGGTGCTCGAGGAGTCCGTGCCGGAGGAGACCGAGAGCTTCTCGCCGCAGCTCTCCTACGTGCTGGTGAACATGATGAAGGGCGTGGTGCAGCGCGGCACCGGCGCGGCGGCCGCCAGGCTCAAGCGCCCCATAGCCGGCAAGACGGGCACCAGCCAGGACTCCAAGGACATGTGGTTCATCGGCATGACGCCCGACCTGACCGCGGGCGCCTGGATGGGCTACGACGATTTCATGTCCCTGCCGATGAAGGACTGGACCGGCGGCGGCACCGTGGTGCCCTGGTGGACCGAGATCATGGAGACGGTGCTCAAGGACCAGCCGGTCAGGGATTTCCCCGTGCCGGAGGGCATAGTCTTCGTGACCGTGGACCAGGAGACCGGCAAGCTCTCCCTCCCTACCTGCAAGAAGAAGATCCTGGAAGCCTTCATCAGGGGCACCGAGCCCAAGGAGTTCTGCGACGTGGTCCACTGAGGCGGGATGAAAAAGATATTCCTGGCCCTTTCCCTTCTCGTCGTCGCGCCCGTCCGGGCGGCGGACCCGCCGGCGCCCTGCGGCTGCGACAGGTGCATCGCGGTTTACGGCGACACCCGCACCGGGAACGAGAACCATAAAAAAATGGCCGCCCTGATAGCGGCGGCCGGACCCGCCGCGGTCTTCCATACCGGCGACCTGGTCCCCAGGGGAAAGAAACCCAAAGGCTGGGAGGACTTCAGGGAAATAACGAAGGAACTGCGGTCCGCCGCCTCTTTTTACGCCGTGCTGGGGAACCACGAAAAGGGCGGCGAGAAGTTCTTCACGGACCTGTTCGGCTATCCCGGCAACGGCCGCTGGTACAGCCGGGACCTGTACGGCATACGCTTCGTAATGCTGGATTACCTTTCCCCGCTCGATAAGGACAGCGAGCAGTACAGCTGGCTGGAAAAAGTGCTGAAGGCTCCCGCGGCCGGCGTCAAATTCAAGGCGGCGGTCATGCACAAGCCCCTGTACAGCACCGGCCGCCACGGTCAGGACGACTGGGGCCCCGCCGTACTATTGGAGAAACTTTTCAAGGAGACCGGGGTAAGCCTGGTGCTGGCCGGGCATGACCACGACTATGAAAGGCTGGAAAAGGACGGCCTGGTGCACGTGGTTACCGGCGGCGGCGGCGCGCCGCTGCGGCGCCGGTACTTCAAAAGCCGGTACAGCAAAAAATTCGTTTCAGCCCACCACTACTGCCTGCTCTCCGTCTGCGGCGAGGTCCTCAAGGGCGAAGTCTTCGACATGGACAGCAAGCTCATCGACAGTTTCGAGATCCGCGCCGCTCCGGCCGCTCCAAAAGCCGCTAATTAACAAATAACGTAACTGCTCCGGTGCTTGAAATTTGTTAATTCCCGGTTTTGGGAGCGGCGGGGGTTTTGGCGCGGAGCT
>JACQPH010000163.1 GCA_016207645.1 Elusimicrobiota bacterium | reverse complement strand
TCTTCCGGGTGAGCAGGGGCAGGCCGCGGCCGCCCCCGAACCAGAGCGGTTACATAAAACTAGTTTATATTATTATCGGCAGAAGAGGCAAAGATGGCCATATTCAAATTCGATTTCATCGTAGTGGGCAGCGGGGCCGCCGGCCTGCTGGCCGCCCATAAGCTGGCCGGGACCGGCCGCGTGGCCGTCATAACCAAGCGTTCCCCCGAGATCTCCAACACGGATCTCGCCCAGGGCGGCATAGCCGCGGTGACCGCGCCCGGCGATAATTTCGACCTGCACATTGCCGACACCCTGCGCACCGGCGCCGGCCTTTCCGATCCCCGCGTGGTAAACCTGGTGATAAGCGAGGCCCCGGCCCGGATACGGGAACTGGTGGCCCTGGGAACGCGCTTCAGCCTCCGGCAGGGCGCCTACGAACTGGGCCTGGAAGGCGGCCATTCCCGCCGCCGCATACTGCATGCCGCCGACGCCACCGGGCATGAAATAGAGCGGGCCCTGCTCGAAACCTGCAAGGCCGACCGGAACATAACTTTTTTCCCCTTTTACTCCGCGGTGGACCTCATACTGAAGGGCCGCCCCGCGCGCGTCCGCCCGAAAAAGAACGTCTGCCTGGGGGTTTACGCCCTGGAAGAGGCCACCGGCCGGGTGCACAGCTTCCTCGCCCCGGCCGTCGTACTGGCCTCCGGCGGCGCCGGCAAGGTTTACCGCTACACCTCCAACCCGGACGTGACCACCGGGGACGGTATGGCCATGGCCTACCGGGCGGGGCTGCGGCTGGTCAATATGGAGTTCGTACAGTTCCACCCGACCTGCCTTTACCATCCGCAGGCGAAATCGTTCCTGATCTCCGAGGCGCTGCGCGGCGAGGGCGGCATCCTGCGCGGCGAGGGCGGCAAAGCCTTCATGAAGAACTACTCCCGCTACAGGGAACTGGCGCCCAGGGATATCGTGGCCCGCGCCATTGACTCCGAGCTGAAGCGCACCGGGGCCGACTGCGTCCACCTGGACATGACCCGGCTGAAAGCGGCCTTCCTCAGGAAGCGCTTTCCCACCATTTACGCCAAGTGCCTGCGGCTCGGCATAGACATAACCAGGGACCCCATCCCCGTAGTGCCGGCCGCCCACTTCTTCTGCGGCGGCGTGCGCTCGGACGAGCACGGGCGGACGGCCCTGCCGGGACTCTACGCTATAGGCGAGGTGGCCCATACCGGCCTGCACGGCGCGAACCGGCTGGCCTCTAATTCCCTGCTGGAGGCCTGCGTCTTCGCCCACCGCGCCGCGGAGGCCGCCGGCCGGGACCGCCCCGGCCTCCCGGCCGCCGGGAAGCCCGCCCGCTGGACCACGGGCAACGCCCGCCCCTCCGACGAGGCGGTCATAATGACCCATAACTGGGACGAGATCCGCACGCTCATGTGGAACTACGTGGGCATAGTGCGCAGCGACAAACGCCTGGCGCGGGCCAGCGCGCGCATGAAGGTCATCTCGGAGGAGATCGTTAAATATTACTGGGACTTCCTGCCCACCCGCGACCTCCTGGAGCTCAGGAACATAGCCTGCCTGGCCGGCGTCATCATCCGCTCGGCGCGCAGCCGCAAGGAGAGCCGCGGCCTGCATTACACGGTCGATTACCCGAAGCCTTCCGCTAAATTCCTCAGGCCCACCGCCGTCGACAGGTATTAGTATGGACAAACTCGTCATCAGCGGCGCGCGCTCCCATAATCTCAAGAACCTCAGCCTGGAGATACCCAAGGGCAGGCTCGTGGTCATCACCGGCCTCTCCGGCTCCGGCAAGTCCACCCTGGCCTTCGACACCATCTACGCCGAGGGGCAGCGCCGCTACGTGGAATCCCTTTCGGCCTACGCCCGCCAGTTCCTGGAGCAGATGGACAAGCCCGACGTAGACTCCATAGAGGGCCTCTCGCCCGCCATCGCCATACAGCAGCACAGCCCGTCCAAGAACCCGCGCTCCACCGTGGGCACCGTCACCGAGGTTTACGACTATCTGCGCCTCCTCTACGCCAAGGCCGGCCGCCCCCACTGCCCCAACTGCCGCAAGCCGATAAAAGCCTGGTCCGCCCAGGGGATAACCGCGGAGCTTCTGGCCAAATATTCCGGCAAAAAGACCCGCGTCCTGGCGCCGCTGGTACGCGGCCGCAGCGGCACCTACGAGGAGCTCTTCGCCCGGCTGCGCAAGGCCGGCTTTACCAAAGCCCGCGCCGACGGCAGGCTCTTCCCGCTTGAAAGCCCGCCGGAGCTGAAGCGCTATATAAAACACGATATAGACCTTTTCATAGACGAGTTCACCGTCTCCGGGGAAGACCGCGAACGCCTCGGCGAAGCCGTCGCGCTGGCCCTGCGGGAGTCGAAAGGGCTGCTGACGGCGGAGGAGGCCGGGAGGACCGGCGGCGACCTGTACAGCGAGAAGAACGCCTGCCCCGCCTGCGGCCTCAGCTTCCCCGAGCTGGAGCCGCGGCTCTTCTCCTTCAATTCCCCCCACGGCGCCTGCCCCGAATGCGACGGCCTGGGCGTAAAGATAGAGCTGGACCCCGACCTGGTGGTCCCGGACAGGTCAAGGTCCGTCAACGACGGCGCGCTGGAAGCCTGGGCCAACCCGGTCACCACCCGCACCCACCGGTGGAAAGGGTCCTGGTCCGGCTATTACGCCGACATGCTGAAGACCGCCGCCGACGAGAACGGCATAGACCTGGACAAGCCCTGGAAGGACCTGCCCAAAGCCCACAGGGAGCTGCTGCTCCGCGGGGCCGGTGATTTCGAAGGGGTACTCACCAACCTGAAGCGCCGCCACGCCGAAAGCGAATCCGAATTCGTCAAAGAGGAGATCTACACCAAGTTCATGCGCGAGGCCGTCTGCCCGGCCTGCAAGGGCCTGAGGCTCAGGCCCGAGGGGCTGAGCGTGCTCGTGGGCGGAAAGAGCATAGCGGAGGCCACCGCCCTTCCCATAGCGGCCGCCAAGGGCCATATGGCTTCGCTGGACCTCGGCGAGAAAGAGCGCTCCATAGCCAGGCTGATCCTCAAGGAGATAAATTCCCGCCTTACTTTCCTCAACGACGTGGGCCTGGGCTACATCTCTCTCGACCGCCGCTCCGAGACCCTTTCCGGCGGCGAGGCCCAGCGCATCCAGCTGGCCACCCAGATAGGCTCGGGGCTGACCGGCGTGCTGTACGTGCTGGACGAGCCCACGATAGGCCTGCACCAGCGGGACAATGCCCGGCTGATCAACACTTTGAAGTCCCTGCGCGACATAGGGAACACCCTGCTGGTGGTGGAGCACGACGAAGCCGTGATAAGGGCCGCGGACCATATCATAGACCTGGGGCCCGGCGCGGGCCTGGCGGGCGGGCAGATAGTGGCGCAGGGTCCGCTCGCGGAAATTATAAAGAACAAGCGGTCCGTGACCGGCCCGTTCCTGACCGGAGAGCGCTCCACGACCGTTAAACGGGAAGCCCGCGGGCATTCGGGCAGGTTCCTGGAATTCACCGGCGCGCGGCAGTTCAACTTGAAAGATATAGACGTTAAAATACCGCTCGGCCTGTTCGTCAGCATCTGCGGCGTCTCCGGCTCCGGGAAGTCCACCCTGCTTTACGAGATAGTCTACAAGGCCCTGGCCAGGGAACTCTACAAGTCCAAAGAAGCGCCGGGCGCGTTCCGCTCGATGAAAGGCGCCGGGCAGATAGACAAGGTCATCATCGTCGACCAGTCCCCGATAGGGCGCACGCCGCGCTCCAACCCGTCCACCTACAGCGGCGTCTTCAACCATATCAGGGACCTGTTCGCGGCCCTGCCCGAGGCGAAACGCCGGGGCTACGAGCCCGGCCGCTTCTCCTTCAACGTGAAGGGCGGGCGCTGCGAGGCCTGCCAGGGCGACGGCACCATCAAGATCCAGATGCAGTTCCTGCCCGACGTCTACGTGAAATGCGACGAGTGCGCCGGCCGGCGCTTCAACGACGACACGCTGGAAGTGCGCTTCAAAGGCAGGAACATCTCGGAAGTCCTGGAGCTCTCGGTCGGGGAGGCGGGCGCGCTGTTCGCCGACATCCCGCGCATCGCCAGAATACTTTCCACGCTGAGCGAGGTGGGCCTGGATTACCTCAAGCTGGGCCAGAGCGCCACCACGCTGTCCGGGGGCGAGGCGCAGCGCCTCAAACTGGCCGAGCAGCTGGCCCGCCGGGCCACCGGCCGGACCCTCTATATCCTGGACGAGCCCACCACGGGGCTGCACTTCGCCGACGTCGAGAAGCTGCTCAAAGTCCTCCACCGCCTTTCGGAGGCCGGCAACACCGTGCTGGTCATAGAGCATAACCTGGACGTGATAGCGGCTTCGGACTGGCTGCTGGAGCTGGGCCCCGAGGGCGGGGACGCCGGAGGCCGCCTGACCTACTCCGGGCCCGTTCGCGAAGTTCTGAGGGCGCGCGGCTCGCACACCGGTTTTTATCTGAAAGAGCACCTTAAAAGCCCGCGCCGGCAGGATGAAGAAACGTGACGCCGACCCCCCCGCCGCCCGGTCGCGGTATACCGGAAGTTTCCCTTGTGATACCCTGCCTTAACGAGGCCGGGAACGCGGCGCTTTATGAAGAGACGCTCTTCAAACCCCTCGGCAAGGCCGGCTTTGAAAGCGAAGTCATCTTTTCCGACGGCGGAAGCACCGACGGCACTATCGCCATCCTGAGCGCTCTCTGCGGGCGCCGGCCGGAGGCCCGCCTGCTCGGGGCGGCGGCGCCCTCGGCCTTCGCGGAATCCCTGGCCCGCGCGCTGCCGGTCTGCAGGGGAGGCTACGTGGTTTTCCTCGAGGCCGACCTGTCATTTGCGCCGGAAGATATCTCGAAACTGCTGGCCGCGGCCAAAGCCGGCGATTATGACTGTGTTTGCGGCTCGCCGTTCCTCGGAGGCTTCGAAGGCCTCGGGCTGCTGCGGAGATCCCTCACGTACTCCGCCAACCTGCTGCTGCGGCTGCGCTTCGGCGGCGAAGCGACTTCCTACACCCAGATCTTCAAGCTGTTCAAGGCCTCCGCGCTCAGGACGCTGGACTTCGAGAGCCGGGGCTTTACCCTGGACGCCGAACTTCTCGCGAAATGCCTGGCCCGCGGTCTTAAGGTGGCCGAAATCCCGGTGGTCATGAAAGCCCGGACCCGGGACAGCTCGAAGCTGAACGCCGCCGCCGAGATCCTCGGCTGCCTGCGCCTCGTAGTAAAAGGAGTGCGTTAATGGCCCCGCGGCGCAAAATATTGCTTATAGCGCCCCGCTTCCCCTACCCCTCCCTGAGCGGCGGCGAAAAATGGGCGGCGGCGCTGGCCGGAGGCCTGGCGCGGGACTACGAGGTTTCGCTTTTCGCTTTCGCGAACCCCGGGGCGGAGACGCACCAGACCGCGCTGGCCATGAGCCTGGAAAGAAATGTTTTTAAAAGGGTCTTTCTGCCGTCCAGGCCGGACGGAGGAGCGGACCCCCGTCTCCCGGCGCTGCCCGGCCTGTACTGGTCCCCGGAAGCCGCCGCCGCCCTCTCCGCAGCCGCCCGTGAAACGGGGGCCGGGCTCGCCCATATACTTTTCTCCGAGATGGCCTGCTACCAGGC
>JACQPH010000155.1 GCA_016207645.1 Elusimicrobiota bacterium | reverse complement strand
TACATGGAGGTCAAGATAAATTCCTCGGTGCCGCTGGACCTGGCGGCCGCCCTGGAAGTGCCGCCGGGCCTGCTGGCGGAAGCCCTCTCCTGGCCTGAAGCGGCGGCCTACAAGGACCGCATTCGCCCTTCGTCGGAATAGTCCGGGCTTCAGTAGGCCGCTTTTCCGGTACGTTTGCCGCCGGCGGCCGGGTCGGCAACACAAAGGGGAAAAAGTTGTTTCAGCCGCGGGGGTGGTAGACCGCGTAGCGCGCCGCGCTGGCGAGCTCGCGCAGTTTTTTCCTGTCTTCGGGCGGGGCTTGCGGCGGGAGCTCGTCTTCGGCCTTTTCCAGGTGCTCCAGAAAAAGCGCCCAGCCGTCGGTGAGGCCGTTCAGGCAGCCATAGCCTTTTTTCACGCTCACGGCGGAAGCGCCGCAGCCGGCCGCATTCAGCGCGGCCGTCAGCGCTTCCACGGCGGCGAAAAATTCTTCGCTGTTCCCGAACTTTGGCCGCCGGCCGAAAAGGCCGGCGTAGGAGTTAAGCAGCAGGCTGTAGAACTTGTTCATTTCCGTTACGTGAAAAAATCTTAGCATAATTCCGGGGACGGGCCCCCGGGGACGGTTCGTCCCGGGCAGCCTTACCGGGTAACGTCCTGTTTTGGCAGAATCCTTCCTTTCTCCGCAGCCGCTTACAGGCCGCAACCAGGCCGTTCAGTTCGCGTTGCTGGTTTCGGGCGTTAAGTTCCAGGCATACCTGAAGGGGGGCAAGAACACCATCCTGATCTTATTTTTGGTCCTTTTGTAAAGGCGGTAAATACTCTCTGTTCATTGCAAGCTTTTCCAATCCGACACGCAGTTGTCGTGTTCGTCTGCTACACTATTTCCGCGGCTCAATTGTTTCAGGGGGGAACATGTGCGCAGTGGGGGGAGCTTCTGCTGTGGCGGGCGGGCGAAGGCACGCCGGCCTGTGTGATAGTAATACCCGCTACCGCGCGCGCGATACCTCTAAAAACCCGCTCAACCGCATAGTCCTTGATAACCTGTTTGAATTCAAAGAGCTCCTGAAAGAGCCGCCCTCGCCCAGGCCGCGCCCGCACCCGTCCGTAATAAATGCCCTGGGAAAGTTCAGTGAATGCGGCGTCCTGCGCTATGGCGTGGTGCGCTACCTCTGCCCCGGTTGCGGCCACGATGTCTTTGTGGCCTTCTCCTGCAAGCGCCGCGGCCTTTGCCCAAGCTGCGACGCCAAGCGCTCCGCTATAACTACAGCCGCCGCCATGGACCGGCTGCTGCCACCGGCCCGGTATCGGCAATGGGTGCTGGTTATCCCCAAACGGCTGCGGTATTTCATGAACACCCGGCCTGAATTGTCAGGTTATCTTTCAAAAATACTGGCGCGTGCGATACGCAGGTTCATAAAAAGCAAAACCGCCGGAACCGCGGCGCAACTGCACTTCATCCAGCGCTTTGGCGGGGCGCTTAACCTGCACGTGCATGTGCACGCCGTGGTTTCAGACGGCGCGTTCGTGTTAAAGGAGGGGCTATTGCCTGGTCAGAAGGAGCTGGTTTTCTCGCCGGCCCCTGGCCCCGATGAAGAGGAACTCGGTAAGATCGTAACGGTTATCCGCAGGCAGTTGCTGCGCCACCTGCGCAATCTGGGTTGCCTTCCTCCGGAAGCCGCCGAGCAGATGCTGAAGTGGAAGAACTCAGGATTTTCGCTGCATAAAGATGTGGTGATATACCCGCGCAACCGCCCGGGGCTGGAACGGCTGGTGGAATATTGCTCCCGCCCGGCACTATCCATAAGCCGGCTGATGTACGCGGCCGCGACGAAGACCGTGATTTACCGTGCCGCGCGCCGGGACGGCAAGCCGGAGCTGATGACGATGGACGCTCTGGAATTCCTGCGGCGCTGGGGATTACTAATGCCGCCGCCGCACAAGAACCTGGTGCATTATTACGGCGCGCTGGCACCGCGCTCGCCGCTGCGGCGTACACTAATAGCCAAAGCGGAAAAGGAAGCTAAAAGAAGTCTTACTGAGGAAAGGTCTAAAAAGCTCAAAAACAAGGCCCGCTCCTGGGCCGCCTGCCTGGCGCGGGTGTTCGAGGTCTTCCCGCTTATCTGTCCCAAATGCAACCTGGAACTTAAGCCGGTAGCCGTGATATTCAAGGACAAAGAACTTGTGCGGCTCTTAAACCATTTCGGCCTGCCGGCTGAATTCCCTAAATTCAGGCCGGCGCCGGCGCAGTCCTTATTTGCCGCAAAACGCGGCCCGCCCGATGAAGACTGCCAACCGGACCCGCGGGTGGCCGTCTGAGGCGCATAGCGCTTGATACGGCAGGCCCAGAGGGCTCGACCAATACGACGAAATAGATCCGCCTGCTCCGGAAGACTGACTCCCTGACAACATTAAAACAGGTCCGGCGCCCGCCGGGCCCGGAACCCGCGCGAAAAAACACGGAAAGGAGCCCGCTTTTTGTTATTATAGCGGAATAGGCGAGTTTTTTGAAAAATTTATGCGCAAGGAAGGGGAAAATCTACCAGGGAACTAGCGATAACATGCTTT
>JACQPH010000164.1 GCA_016207645.1 Elusimicrobiota bacterium | reverse complement strand
CCGAGATGACCGTGGAGCTGATCTCGGCCATCGCCATGGAAAAGGGTCTGCGCTTCGCCATCCGCGAAGGCGGCCACACCGTGGGCTCGGGCGTGGTCTCGGAGATAATCGAATAAGCGGCCGGCGGCGGCGCCCGTCGGAAGCGGGCGCCGCCGGCCGAACCGAACTGGAGTTTTAACTATGGCTGACAGAATACACGTGACCCTCGGCTGCACGGCTTGCAAGAACAAGAACTACCACTACGCCAGGGGCAAGAAGAAGGAATTCAAGATAGAGCTCAAGAAGTTCTGCCGGGCCTGCGGCAAGCAGACCCAGCACAAGGAAGTGAAGTCCTGATATTTTTTCGCGGGAGCGTCGGTTAACGGTAAACCAGCAGTCTCCAAAACTGCAACTGAAGGTTCAATTCCTTCCGCTCCCGCCAGTTTTCGGTGTTCAGGCAGTTGTCGGAATTGTTCTTGATAGGGGAAGCTCGCTGACGCTCGCAGGCCGCTCCCGCAAGAGCAACCGCTCCCGCAAGAGCAACTGCTCCCGCAAGAGCAACTGCTCCCGCAAGAGCAGCTGCTCCCGCAAGAACGCCGGTATGGGGTATGCAGTAAGAGCGTTTGAAATTATGAATAAAATAACCGGGTTTCTCAAAGAAGTTTACATCGAACTGACCAAGGTCACCTGGCTGGGCCGCAAGGACGTGGTCCGCTCCACCGTGGCGGTCAGTTTTGTGGTCCTGATTATCGCTATCTACGTAAGCCTTGTGGACCTCGGTCTTAACACCGTGCTCAAGGCGATACTGGGAGGCCGCTAATGGCTAAGTCATGGTACGTGATCCATACCCGCACCGGTTTCGAGGAGCGCGTCCTCAAGATGCTCCAGGCCAAGGTGGAAGATAAGGAGCTCACCGGCCGCATAGCGCAGGTCCTCATCCCCACCGAGGACGTCATGCAGGTGAAGAACAACCAGAAGAAGGTCAGCAAGCGCAAATTTTTCCCGGGCTACGTCCTGGTCAACATGGAACTGGACAATAACACCTACTGGGCCATACGCGGCGTGCAGGGCGTCAGCGGCTTCCTCGGCGACCCCAAACCCGTGCCGATGGACGAGGTGGAGGTGCAGCAGATCCTGGAGCTGATGAATTCCACCAGCCAGGAAAAGCCCAAGCCGGCCGTGCAGTTCGAGAAGGGCGAGAACGTGCGCATCATCGAAGGGCCGTTCAAGCACTTCATGGGCGTCGTCGAGGACGTGAACGAGCAGAAAGCGAAACTGCGCGTCACCGTCACCGTGTTCGACCGCCCCACCCCGGTGGAGCTGGATTTTCTGCAGGTAGAAAAAGTCTAAAGCCGCAGCTTCAGCGGTTTCAGGGCGTCCGTGTTACGCGGGTTGTCCGGGACTATTATAAGGAGACCAATTAAGGAATAACATCCTTAAGAAATTACTATGGCTAAAGCTAAAGCGATAAAAACGTTCGTAAAACTCCAGATCCCGGCCGGCGCCGCCAACCCCGCGCCCCCCGTGGGTCCCGCCCTCGGCCAGCACGGCGTCAACATCATGGACTTCTGCAAGCAGTTCAACGAGAAGACCCGCAAGCTGGAGCAGGGCGTGCCGATACCCGTGGTCCTCACGGTGTTCGAGGACCGCACCTTCACCTTCATAACCAAGATGCCTCCGATGGCCGCCCTCATCAAGAAGGCCGCCGGCCTGGCGAAGGGCTCCGGCGTGCCCAATAAGGACAAAGTGGGCAAGCTCACCCTGAAGCAGGTGGAGGAAGTGGCCAGGATCAAGCTCCCGGACCTCAACACGAAGGACGTGAAAAGGGCGATGGAGATGGTGAAGGGCACCGCGCGCAGCATGGGCGTGGACATAACGGATTAAGCGGACGGCGGCCGTCCGCGGGAACGAGGAAGCGGGTCCTGCCCGCGCCGGAACCTCGGGGGCCCTAGGCCCTGGAAAACACAAGGAGAAATAAAATGGGAAAAAGAATAGTGAACCTGAAGAAAGGCCTGGACCTCGAGAAGAAGTACGCCCTCAAGGAAGCCGTGGCGCTGCTCAAGAAGACCGCCAACGCCAAGTTCGACGAGACCGTGGAGGTCCACTTCAAGCTGGGCATCGACGTGAAGCAGAGCGACCAGCAGGTGCGCAGCACCGTCAGCCTGCCGCACGGCACCGGCAAGACCAAGAAGGTGGCCGTCATCGCCAAGGGCGAGAAAGAGAAGGAAGCCCAGACCGCCGGCGCCGACGTCTGCGGCGGGGCCGACCTGATAGAGAAGATCTTCGGCGGCTTCCTGGACTTCGACGTGCTCGTGGTCACGCCCGACATGATGAAGGACGCCGCCAAGCTGGGCAAGACGCTGGGCCCCAAAGGCCTGATGCCCAACCCGAAGAGCGGCACCGTCACTTTCGACGTGGCCAAGACGGTGAAGGAGCTGAAGGCCGGGCGCATCGAGTTCAAGGCCGACCCCCAGGGCATAGTGCATGCCGTGGCCGGCAAGGTGTCCTTCCCGGAAGAGAAGATAGCGGAGAACGTGCAGTCCGTGATAGACGCGGTGCTGAAAGTGAAGCCGTCCTCTTCCAAGGGTGTCTACATGCAGTCGGTGTTCTTGTCCTCGACCATGGGGGCGGGTATCGCCGTCGCCGTGGACCAGAAGGCCTAAGATCACAAAAGCCCGCCGGCGAACCGGCGGGCTTTTTAATAAAATCGAACCTACAGGAGAAACAATGCGAAAACTTAAGACTCTCGCCGCTGCAGCGGCTCTGTTGATGGCTTCCGCTCCCGCTTTCGCCAGCGAAGCGGCGCTGATAATACCGGACCTGTCCAGCGTCTCTTTCCTGGGCATGACCGGGCATAACCTCCTCCTCGGCGGGCTCGTCATCTGCGTGCTCGGCGTGCTGTTCGGCATCGTCCAGTCGATGCAGATCTCCAGCCTGCCCGTCCACAAGTCGATGATGGAGATCTCGGAACTGATCTACGAGACCTGCAAGACCTACCTCTTCACCCAGGGCAAGTTCATCGCCCTGCTGTGGGTGTTCATCGCCTCCATCATGGTGTGGTACTTCAGCCTCGACCCGCACATGACGGCGTTGAAGATCCTGACCATCGTGATCTTCTCCATCGTCGGCATCCTCGGCTCCTACTCGGTGGCCTGGTTCGGCATCAGGATCAACACCTACGCGAACTCCCGCACCGCCTTCGCGGGCTTGAAGGGCCTGCCCTACCCGACCATGCACATCCCGCTGAAAGCCGGCATGTCCATCGGCATGCTGCTGATCAGCGTCGAGCTCGTGATGATGCTCTTCATCCTGCTCTTCGTGCCGGGCGACTACGCCGGCCCCTGCTTCATCGGCTTCGCCATCGGCGAGTCGCTGGGCGCCGCGGCGCTCAGGATAGCGGGCGGCATCTTCACCAAGATCGCGGACATCGGCTCCGACCTGATGAAGATAGTGTTCAAGATAAAAGAAGACGACGTCCGCAACCCGGGCGTGATAGCGGACTGCACCGGCGACAACGCGGGCGACTCCGTGGGCCCTACGGCCGACGGCTTCGAGACCTACGGCGTGACCGGCGTGGCCCTGATCACCTTCATCCTGCTGGCGGTCTCCCCCGAAGTGTTCATGAGGGGCGGGCTGGACGAAGCCGCGGCTCACGCCGCCTCGCAGAAGGCCCAGATCCAGCTCCTGGTCTGGATCTTCGTGATGCGCATCGGCATGATCGTGACCAGCGCTTTCTCCTACTTCGTCAACGAGCTGATCTCCAAGAGCATGTACGGCGAGTCCAGGAAGTTCAACTTCGAGCACCCGCTGACCATGCTGGTCTGGCTGACCTCGTTCGTCTCCATCGCGATGACCTACTTCCTGAGCAAGCTGCTGATCCCCGAGCTGAACGGCGACGCGACGCTGTGGTGGAAGCTCTCGACCATCATCACCTGCGGCACCATCGCGGGCGCGCTGATCCCCGAGCTGGTAAAGGTGTTCACCTCCACTAATTCCGGGCACGTGCGCGAGGTGCTGTCGGCCTCGAAAGAGGGCGGCGCTTCCCTGAATATCCTGTCGGGCCTGGTGGCCGGCAACT
>JACQPH010000151.1 GCA_016207645.1 Elusimicrobiota bacterium | reverse complement strand
GTTATATATAGTATAGCAGATTGTAATATAAAATCAAGACCACATATTACAGATATCATTTATGTCGCCTTATATTCCTACCGGAGTTTCACAAACCCTGTATCCCTTTGCCGGCAAATTCCTAGCCCTAAAAAGCGGCTCAAAAATGCATTACCTCGACGAAGGAGGCGGCAAGCCGGTGGTGCTGGTGCACGGCAACCCGTCCTGGTCCTTCTATTACCGCGACCTGGCGCTGGCCCTGCGCGGCGGGAACCGGGTGATAGCCCCGGACCATATAGGCTGCGGCCTCTCCGACAAGCCCGGCGACGACAGGTATGAATATACGCTTAAAAGCCGCGTAGACGACCTGGAATTCCTTCTCGACAGCCTGGAGATAAGGAACAATATCACGCTGGTAGTGCATGACTGGGGCGGGATGATAGGCCTGGCCTATGCCGTACGCTGCCCGGAGCGCATAGAAAAACTGGTTATCCTGAACACCGGCGCTTTTTTCCTGCCGGCCGGGAAATCCTTCCCCGCGGCCCTGCGGCTTTGCCGCACCCCCCTCGGCGCGCTGCTGATACGCGGCCTCAACGCTTTCGCGCGCGGCACGGCCTGGATAGGCTGCAAGCGCCGCCGGATGCCGCCGGCGCTACGGCGCGCCTATGCAGCGCCCTATAACAGTTGGGCTAACCGCATAGCCACGCTGCGCTTCGTGGAGGACATACCGCTGGCCCCCGGCGACAAAGCTTATCCCCTGGTGGCGGAGACGCAGGAAAAACTCGCTTCCCTCGCTACCCTGCCCATGCTGATCTGCTGGGGCCTCAAGGATTTCGTTTTCGACCGCCATTTCCTGGAGGAATGGACCCGCAGGTTCCCCGGAGCGCAGATACACGGCTTCCCCGACTGCGGGCATTATATACTCGAGGACGCGCGGGAAGAAGTCATTCCACTGATAAAGCGTTTTATCCAGAATGTCTGAACTGAAGAATATCTCCACTCTTATCTCGGAGCTGGCGGCTTCCATGCCGGACGGCCCCGCCGTCATCGACGGGGAAAGGACGGTCTCGTTCAAGGACCTGGAGTCCGAGATCTCGCTGCTGGCGGCCGGCCTGGCCCGGGCCGGCATCAAGCCCGGCATGCGCGCCGCCCTGCTGGTCCCGCCCTCGATAGATTTCGTCGCCCTGACCTTCGCGCTTTTCCGCGCCGGCGCGGTGATAGTGCTGATAGACCCGGGCATAGGCCCGGCGAATATGCGCGCCTGCCTGGAGGAATCCCGGCCCGAGGCTTTTATAGGCGTGCCAAAGGCGCAAGCGGCCAGGCTGCTGCTGCGCTGGGCCACAAGGTCCCTGCGGCTCTCCATAACCGTCGGCAAGAACTGGCTCTGGGGCGGCTTTAACCTGGAAGATATAAAACGACTGGGCGCAGGGAAACCGGCGCCGGAAAGCGCCGCCGGTACCGCCGCCATACTCTTCACCTCCGGCAGCACCGGCGCGCCTAAAGGCGCGGTCTACACACACTCGATGTTCTCCGCCCAGACAAGGATGCTGAAGGAATACTTCAGGATAGAACCCGGCTTCTATTCGGTGCCCACCTTCCCCCTCTTCGCTCTTTTCGACGTGGCGCTGGGGCTTACTATAGTGATCCCCCGGATGGACTTCACCCGGCCCGCGGCGGCGGACCCGGAAATGCTGGCCGGCCTGATAAACAAATACAAGGCCGTGCAGCTGTTCGGCTCCCCCGCCCTGCTGGACACGCTCGGCCGTTATGGCGAGAAAAGCGGGGCCGCCCTGCCCTCCCTGAAGCGGGTCATCTCCTGCGGCGCCCCGGTCTCCCCCGCCGTGATCGGGCGGGTCAAAAAAATGGTCCCCGCCGGAACGCAGGTCTTCACCCCTTACGGCGCCACCGAGGCCCTGCCGGTCTCCTGCGTCTCCAGCGACGAACTCGCCGGGCTCAAGCCGGACCTCCCCGGCATCTGCGTTGGCCGGACCTGGGAAGGGATGGAGACTTTCATAATAAAAATTACCGACGGGCCCATTCCTTCCTGGTCGGACGACCTGCTGGCGCGGAAAGGCGAGATAGGCGAGATAGCCGTGAAAGGCCCGGTGGTCTCCCCGGAATATTTCGGCAGGCCGGAAAGCGACGCCCTGGCCAAGATAACCGGCGGTGACGGCTCCCTGTACCACCGCATGGGGGATACCGGCTGGAAGGACGAAGAAGGGCGGCTGTGGTTCTGCGGCCGCAAAAGCCACCGGGTGACCACCCTGACGCGGACGCTTTTCACCATCCCTTGCGAGGCCGTCTTCAACGCGCACCCCGCGGTCCGGCGCAGCGCGCTGGTCGGCATCGGCCCCGCGGGCAGGCAGAACCCGGTGCTCTGCGTAGAGCTGCAAAAGAGCTCGGCGGAAAGCGAAGCCCTGCGCATCGAGCTGCTGGCCATGGGCGCGGACGACGAGCGCACGAAGAACATAAAGACCGTACTTTTTCATCCCGGTTTCCCGGTGGATATACGCCACAACGCCAAGATCTCCAGGGAGAAGCTCGCCGCCTGGGCGGAAGAACAATTTACCGGGGCGGGCAGGGCATGAAAGCGCTGGTAACCGGCGGCGGCGGTTTCCTGGGCGGAGCCATCGTAAAGCTCCTGCTCTCCAAAGGCGCTTCAGTGCGCAATTTTTCGCGCGGGGACTACCCGGAACTGGCGAAGTCCGGGGTCGAATGCTTCAGGGGCGACCTGAACGACAGGGAAGCGGCCAGGGCGGCCTGCCGCGGCTGCGATACGGTCTTCCATGCCGCGGCAAAAGTGGGGATGTGGGGCGGCTACGCCGATTTCCACGAAACCAACGTCAACGGCACGGCCAATCTGCTGGACACGGCGAAAGCCGCCGGGGTTTCACGCTTCGTTTTCACCAGCTCCCCCAGCGTGGTCTTCGCCGGCGGCGACGTGGAAGGCTGGAACGAGACCGCGCCCTACCCCGCGCGCTTCGATTCCTATTACGCCAGGACCAAGGCCCTGGCCGAGCGGCTGGTGCTGTCTTTCAATTCGCCGCTGTTCCCGACCGTGGCCTTAAGGCCGCATCTGGTCTGGGGGCCGGGGCGGGACCACCTTATCTCGGCGATAGTGGCCAAAGGCCGGGCAGGGAAAGTGCGGCGTATAGGCGCTTTCAACAAGCTGATAGACACCACCTATATCGACGACGCCGCTATGGCGCACTGGCTGGCCGCGGAGAAACTTTCTCCGGAAGCGGCCTGCGCCGGGAAGGCTTATTTTATTTCGCAGGGCGATCCCCGCCCCAACTGGGACATTATCAACATGATACTGGCCGCGGCCGGGGCCACGCCGGCGGTAAAGACCGTACCCTACGGCCCGGCTTCCGCCGCCGCTGCCCTGATGGAGACCGCCTGGAGGCTGGCCGGGATAAGATCCGAACCGCCCCTCACCCGTTTCGTAGTTCAGCAGCTCACCACCGCCCACTGGTTCGACATTTCCGCCGCCCGGCGGGACCTGGGCTACGCCCCCGGCGTCACCATAGAGCAGGGCATGAAGAGGCTCGAGGAGTGGTTCAGGAGCCAGTAATGTCCCGCGGCTCCGAGTATTGATTTCGCTCAAACTCTTTATGTAGTATTCCCCTATGCGGCTCTCCGTGCTTCTCCTGTCTTTGCTTATGCCGGCCGCGGCTTTCTGCCGGATCCCCTGGTACGCCCCGCTGCGCGCGGAAACGGCCCTCCCCCTCCCGGACCGGCCGGCCGACACGCTGGACGCCTGCCCCAAATTGAACGAGCTCAAGGCCGACGCGGGCTACAGCGACGAACCGGCAGTGAAGGAAGTAGCCGAAGTCGACGCCGCTAACCTGCCGCTGCCGGCCGACGACCTGGAGCGCGCCGGCATAATAGAGGTTCTAAAGACCGCTCTCGATTACTGGAACTACCGCCCGGATTCCATGAAGATACAACTGGGGCGCGACTCTTATGACGCGCCGCGCCTGCGCGCCACCGCCAAAGCCCTGCTGGACCTCTTCTCCTCCGAGCTGCCGGCCGAAGAGCTGCTTAAGACCCTGAAAAGCCGTTTCAGGGTCTACCGCGCTTCCGCCGACGACGGCACCGGCAGGACCGTCGTCACCGGCTATTACGAGGCCGAGATAGCGGTAACGAAAACCCCGGACGAAACGCATAAGTACGCCGTCCACCTGAAGCCGGCGGACCTGGTCAAGACCAGTCCCGCCATGGGCGCGGATTTCGATTACGGCCGCTACGACGAGAACGGGAAACTGGTCCGGCACTATTCCAGGGCCGAGATACACTCCGGAAAGCTTTCGGGGCAGGGGCTGGAACTGGTCTGGTCGGCCCATCCTTCGCAGATAATGCTGCTGCAGATCCAGGGCTCCGGCGTTCTCCGCTTCCCGGACGGGGACTATCTCCGGGCCGGCTTCGACGGGGCGAACGGCCACCCTTTCCGCAGCGTGCAGAAGCTCCTGATAGACTGCGGCGAGCTCCCGGCCATGTCTTTCAAGGATTTTATCCGGTACCTCTCGGCGCAGGGACCGCGCGAGGAACGCCTGGCCGACCTCAACCCGCGCTACGTGTTCTTCAGGCAGCGGCCGAAGGACAGCCCGCCTTACGGCGCCATAGGCCGCAAGCTTACCGCCGGCCGCTCGATAGCGATAGACCCCAAGTACGTACCGCTGGGCCTGTTCGGCCTGCTCAAGTCGAGGCGTCCGGTGGCTCAGGAGGGCGGGCTGGGTTTCAGGGATTTCAACCGCTTCGTCTCCACCCACGACACCGGCTCGGCCATACGCGGCCCCGGCCGCGTGGACCTGTTCTGGGGCGCGGGCGCGGCGGCGGAAACGGAAGCGTCCTCGATGAAAGCCCCCGGCGAGCTATACCTCCTGATCCTCAAATAAGCACCCGCCTCTTGACATGTCAAGACTTTACCCCTTGACAATTTTAAAAAATCTGGTATACTATTTCCGGAGCGGAACACCTTATCGACGGTTGCCTTCCGCTCCATCAGTTCTGAGGGAGACAGCGCGGGCGCGGGCCCGCGTTGCTCTTTTATATTCTTTTGGAAAGCTCGTAGAAGACTATGGCGGCGGCGTTGCCGGCGTTGAGGCTTTCCACGCCGCCTTTCTGGGGGATGGAGACGAGGACGTCGCAGTGTTCGCGGGTCTTCTGGTGCAGGCCTTCGCCTTCGGAGCCTATCAGGATGAAAGCGGGGAGGGTGAAGTCCACTTTGGGGAGCGGCTGGCCGCCCATGTCCAGGCCGTAGATCCAGAAGCCTTTTTCCTTCAGCTTGAGGATGGTCTGGTTGAGGTTCACCACTTCGATGATGTTGACGCGCTCCATGGCGCCCGAGGCGGCCTTATGGGCCGTCGGGGTCAGACCGGCGGAGCGGCGCTCCGGCAGGATCACCGTCGAGACGCCCAGGCAGGCCGCCGACCTGATAATAGCCCCCAGGTTCATCGGGTCGGTGATGCCGTCCAGGCCGGCCCAGACCGTTCTTTTCAGGTCCTTCTCCAGGCCTATGGCCTCGTCCACGTCCAGCTTGCCCATCGGCTCGGTCTCGATGATCACGCCCTGGTGATGCCCCCCCGCCGCCAGCTTCTCTATCGTGCGCTGGTCGCAGAAATCTATCCGCACCCCGGCCTTGCGGGCCAGGGAGGCCAGGTCGGTCACCCGCTGGTTCTTTTCGTTGCGCGAGATCACCAGCCGCAGGACCCGGCGGCGGCCCGCCCTGATGATCTCCTCCGCCGTGTTTATCCCGAATAAAATTTCAGTGGCCATGATCTTCGGGTACGCTTTAATTCGCGATGCGGGAATTCCCGAAGCTGGTCCCTACTGCCAAAGCGGTCCGCACTTCCTGCGAGGCCGGGGAGACGCGGCGCAGTTCGCCCACGGCGGCCGCGATACTGACCGAAGTGAAGCCGAAATCCCTGAAGGAAACCATCTGCCCGAACTTCTTCTTCGCCAGCAGCTCGGCGGCCTTCACGCCGAAGCCGGTGGCCAGCCAGCGGTCGAACGGCGTGGGCTCGCCGCCGCGCTGCACATGCCCCAGCACCACCACGCGGCTCTCCAGGCCCACTTTTCCTTCCAGTATCTCCGCTATCTTATAGGAGACGCCGCCGAGACGCAGGGGGTCCGGCGAGCCCTTGACCACCTTGGTCACCGTCATTCCCCCCTTCTCCGGGCGGGCGCCTTCGGCTACCACGACGATGGAGAATTTCTTGCCGCGGCGCTTGCGCTCCAGCACGGCGTTCACGATGTCCCCGGCGCGGTAGGGGATCTCCGGCAGCAGGATGATGTCGCCGCCGCCGGCTATGCCGGCCCGTAAAGCTATCCAGCCGGCGTAGCGGCCCATGGTCTCCACTATCATTACGCGGTGGTGCGACTGCGCCGTGGTGTGCACGCGGTCCACGGCCTCGGTGGCCACGTTGAGGGCGGAGTCGAAGCCGAAGGTCACGTCGGTGGCGGAGAGATCGTTGTCTATCGTCTTTGGTACGCCTATAACGGCCATGCCTTTTTTGTAAAGCCGCTGCGCCATGGTCAGCGTCCCGTCGCCGCCTATGGCCACCAGGGCGCCCAGGCCGAGGTCCCTGAAATTGTTGAAAACCAGCTTCGTAAGGTCCCGGGGCTTCTCCGCCGAGCCCAGCGGGGCCAGGGTATAGGCGAAGGGGTTGGCGGTATTGGAGGTGCCCAGGATGGTGCCGCCGCGTATGATTATGCCGGAGACGTCGCCGTCCCCCAGCCCGACGAAGTCCTTTTCCACCAGGCCGCGGTAGCCGTCCCGGAAACCTATGACTTCCCAGCCGCGCCGGAGCGCGGACTTTGTGACCCCGCGCACCACCGCGTTAAGGCCGGGACAGTCCCCGCCGCCGGTAAGGATGCCTATTTTCATAATAGCCCCGAGATCAGAACGGCGAAGGATAGATCGGGTCTTTCTCCCTCGAGATCACGTAAAGCACGGCCGCGAGGATCTGGGCCGGATGGCCGAGCCGCGCGAAGGCGTAGTCCATATGTATCTGGAAGCGGTCGGAGGAGGTGGGGTCGAGGAAAATGAAGCCGGCCCGCCTTTCCTGGACGAAAATGCCGTAATGAGAGCGCAGCTTGCCGCCCAGGTTCCCGAACAGCTTGCGCAGCAGGAAGCCCCTGGGGAAGTCGTCGCGGATGGAGAACACCACCAGGTCGTCGGTATCCACGAATTCCCAGTAGCGGTTCAGGAAGGTCCCCTTGCGCACCAGGCGGGCCACTTCCTTGCCGGCCCCGTCCCTGATCAGGGCGTAGTATTTAGTTTCGGGATGCACGGCCATCACCGGGGCGGACTGCGCGTCCATGACCTGGAGCGAGCGTTCCTTGCCGAAGTAGATGGACAGCCCGATGACGAAAGGTACGATGAAGAATATTTCCGGCAGCGAAGCGAAGGCGCGGCCCAGCAGCGGGAATTTCGCCAGGGCGTTGAGCACGGCGTCGCCGCGGCCGATGAAGCCCAGCAGGCTCCAGGCGACATGGAAAGATAGGCAGCCGTAGACGGAACCGGCCACGTACAGCTCATGCTCGTAGGGGAATTCCGCCAGCAGCAGCTGCCGCTGCCTGGTCAGCACGTTGTAGGTGGTCTCCTTGACCGTGGAGAACCTGGAGATCACGAAGGGGAAGAAGAAGTCGGGCGGCACGTCCGCCGGGGGCGGCGGCAGCTTGGGATTGGTGTAGGCCTCCGCCGCGGACCTGGCGGCGAAGGAGCCCGCCACCCAGACCCCTATCAGCGCGGCCCAGAGCAGCAGCGGCAGCGGCTTGCGGGGGATATAGGGCGGAAGGACGTTCTCCTCCTGTTTCCTGGCGAGTTCGGACAGGAAAGTATGCGCGGCCTCGCCGGCCGCGGCAGCCGCTCCCTGCGTGGAGGACTCGACGACGGCCGGCACGGTGGAAACGGCGAAAGCGTTCAGGATATCGGTGGACGCGGTCACGGCCCCGGTGGAGAGCGGAACTTCGCCGGCGTTCAGGAGCTCCTCGTCCTCGTCCTTCTCTTTCTTCTTGCGCACCACCCTGATCTTCTTGGGCTTGGGCAGCTCTATTTTCTCGCCCGGCTTCCTCACGCTGGAGAGCACCGAGCGGAAGTCGCCGTCCGGAAGGCCGCGCGCGGAAACCGCGTAGGAAACGCCGTTATAGGTCAGAAAGGCTATATAACTGTCGGCGCCCATGGACTCGTAGGAGGTGTAATACGCCGCTGAAACGCCGTGCAGGCTGACCGACTTGATATCTCCGGAGAGCTGGTTGCCCTTGCCGCGCAGCGAGTCCACCTGCTCCCTGACCCGGGCCTTGAGGTAGTAGTCGCCGAGCTCGGAATCCTGCCTGGAGAATTCGAAGAAAGACCTGCCTTTTTCTAGTTTCAGCGTGACGGTGGGGTCGTCGCTTTTTCCGGGGTTCCAGCCGGACGGGAAGTCGACGGCGATGGTCTCGCCCTTATCCTTGAACTCACCGGCGAGGCCGCAAGGGGGAAAAGCGAGAGCAAGGGCCGCGCAGATAAAAATAAATCTTTTCATAGCGTCCGCGGTTATAACACGCTAAAGTATAGAATATTATTGTAACCCAAGTCACATGCCGCCTCACCCGTGGCCGTGCCTGTGGTGGGCGTCGGGCAGGTGGGGATGTTCGTGCTCCTGCGGCTCGTGGCGGTGCGCGTGGGAATGCGCGCCGGCCTCGCCCGGTTCATGGGCGTGGCCGTGATGCCCGTCGTCATGGTCGTGGCCGTGGTCGTGCTCCAGCGGCTCGTGCCTGTGGACGTGGACATGGCTCTCCAGCGCCAGCAGCAGGAAGGCGCCCAGCATGAGCGCGCTGGCCCAGAGCAGCCTGGCGGTAAGCGGCTCGCCCAGGAAAACCACGCTCAGGGCGGCGCCCAGGAAGGGATAGGAGCCGAAGAAAGCGCCGGCCCGCGAAGCGCCCAGGCCGCGCATGGCCAGGATGAAAAGCACCAGGCTTACGCCGTAGCTGGCGAAGCCCAGCAGCAGCGCGGCGCCCGACCATTTAAGCGGCGGCAGGGAGCCGTAAGCGTACAGCGCCAGCCCGCCGTTGATGAGGCCGCCGGCCAGCCCTTTTATCGAGGCCAGCGCGACCGGGTCTTTTATGGAAACCCGCGCCGTCAGATTATTATCCACCCCCCACATGAAAGCGGAGGCCAGCACCAGGGCCGCGCCCAGGCCGAAAGAAAAGCCGCCGCCCTCCCAGGAAAGGGCCATGGCCCCGGCCGTGATAAGGCCGGCTGCCGTCCAGAAACGCGCGCCGCCCTGTTCCTTGAAAACGGCCACCGCTATCAGGGAGGTGAAGACCAGTTCGAAGTTCAGCAGTATCGACGTCGAAGAGGAGGAAGTGAGCTTCAGCCCGCTGAACAGCAGCAGCGGCGCCAGCACCCCGCCGGCCAGCACGAAGCCGGCTATGCAGGGGAGATCGCGCCGGTCCAGGGACGCCTCTTTCGCGGCCCCGCGCGCGGCCTGGAGCAGGCGCCAGGCCAGCAGGCCCAGGCCGCTGCCCAGGTAGCAGAGCGCGGAAAGTTCGAGCGGCTTCAGATGCTCCAGCAGCAGTTTGCCGGCCGGCACCGACACGGCGAAGAGCAGCGCGGCGGCGAGAGCGAGACCGTGTTCCATCCGGAAATTGTACAAATTAGGGAGGCCGCGCAGGTTTGACAACCCATATTTAGGTTTGTAATATGGAGATACGGGATCTCGGTCCGTTTCCCGGTTTCACCGGCAAAGATCGACAAAGGAAGGAACTTATGTCTACAACTTCAGCGGTAGCGGAAAAAGGCAGGAAGTCCGCGCACGATTACATCAACGCCCTTCTGGCCCATGTGGTGAACAAGAACCCCGGCGAGAAGGAATTCCACCAGGCGGTCAAGGAAGTCCTCGAGACCCTCACCCCCGTGCTTGAAAAGCACCCCGAATACATCAAGGCCAAGATCCTCGACAGGCTGGTCGAGCCGGAACGCTCCATCACCTTCCGCGTGCCCTGGACCGACGACCAGGGCGAGATACAGATCAACCGCGGCTTCCGCTTCGAGTTCAACAGCGCCATCGGGCCCTACAAGGGCGGCCTGCGCTTCCACCCCTCGGTGAACGCCAGCATCCTCAAGTTCCTGGGCTTCGAGCAGATCTTCAAGAACTCCCTGACCACGCTGCCCATGGGCGGCGGCAAGGGCGGCTCCGACTTCGACCCCAAGGGCAAGAGCGACGCGGAAGTGATGCGCTTCTGCCAGAGCTTCATGACCGAGCTGTTCCGCCACATCGGCCCCAACACCGACGTGCCCGCCGGCGACATCGGCGTGGGCGGCCGCGAGATCGGCTACCTGTTCGGCCAGTACAAGCGCCTGCGCAACGAATTCACCGGCGTGCTGACCGGCAAGGGCCTCGCCTGGGGCGGCTCGCTGATACGCCCCGAAGCCACCGGCTTCGGCGTGGTCTACTTCTGCCAGGAGCAGCTCAAGACCCGGGGCACCGACCTCAAGGGCAGGACCGTGGCCGTCTCCGGCTTCGGCAACGTGGCCTGGGGCGCGGTGCAGAAGGTCAACGACCTGGGCGGCCAGGTGGTCACCATCTCCGGCCCCGACGGCTGCATTTACGACAAGGACGGCATCAAGGGCGAAAAGTGGGAGTACATGCTCGAGCTGCGCGCCTCCGGCCAGGACATAGTGGAGCCTTACGCCGAGAAGTTCGGCGCCGAGTTCCGCGCCGGCAGGAAGCCCTGGGAAGTGAAGGTGGACGTGGCCCTGCCCTGCGCCACCCAGAACGAGCTTAACGAGAGCGACGCGGCCGCGCTGATCAAGAACGGCGTGCTCTGCGTGACCGAGGGCGCCAACATGCCCTGCACCCCCGAAGCCGTGACGGCTTTCCAGAGCGCGAAGGTGCTGTTCGCCCCCGGCAAGGCCTCCAACGCCGGCGGCGTGGCCACCTCCGGCCTGGAGATGAGCCAGAACAGCCTGCGCATGAACTGGAGCCGCGAGGAAGTGGACAAGCACCTGCACGGCATCATGGTGAACATCCACGACGCCTGCGTGACCGCCGCCAACGAGGCCGGCCTCCCCGGCAACTACGTCGCCGGCGCGAACATAGCCGGCTTCAAGAAAGTGGCCGAAGCCATGATGGCCCAGGGCCTGGTGTAAGCGGCCGCGGCGGCCGTACCTGCGGGAGGGCGGGGCCGGACCGTAGGCGGATATATGCCCAAAATACTCGTAGTGGACGACATCCCGGCCATAGTGGATTTTTCCAGGGAATTCTTCGAGGACGCCGGCTTCGAGGTGCGCACGGCGGACACGGCCCCCGGCGCCATAGCGGCGCAGCGGGAATTCAAGGCCGACGCCATCCTGCAGGACCTGAACATCCCCGGCGGCGGCGGCGTCCTCGTCTACGAGACCCTGCGCGCCCGGAACGACCTGACGCCGATAATCTTCTCCACCGGCAAGCCGGAAACCCTCGGCGACCTGGGCAAGATGTTTAACGTTTCCGCCCTGAGGAAGCCCACGGACCCCGAGGTCCTGATGGCCGAGGTAAAAAAGCAGCTCGCCAAAGCCCCCGCGGAGCGCCCGATGAACCCGAACCCTCCCCCGCCGCCGAAACTCCCCCCCGGCCGCTGAGCCCCCCCGGTCTAGCCCTAAATCAGCATTTGACAGGCCGGGAAAAAGATGTAAAATCCCGGTTAGGGGGAAACCCGCGTCAGGCTAACCGGCTGTACCGCGTTCCGCCGGCCGACCCGGCCGGCGCAGCGGGACGCCGCGGCGGGTACCCATGGGAGGAAAAATGCAGGCAAAAGAAATAATGTCCAGTAACCTGGACGTGATGAACGTCAACGATACGGTGAGGGACGCGGCCGACATGATGAAGAAGTTCAATATCGGCGCGATACCGGTCATGGAGAACCAGAGAGTGGCGGGGATGATCACCGACCGCGACATAACCATCCGCTGCGTCGCGGAGCGCCGCGACCCGGCGCAGATGAAAGTGCGCGAAGGGATGACCCAGAACGCGGTCTGCTGCGACGAGGACCAGGACCTGCGCGAGGTGGCGCGGCTCATGGAGGAAAAGCAGGTCCGGCGGGTGATCGTGCTGGGGCCGAACCGGAAACCGTCCGGGATCGTCTCCATCGGCGATCTCGCCGTCAGGGGCGACAGGAGCCTGGCCTGCGAAGCGCTCGGCAAAGTCTCGGTGGCGGCTTAGTGCGGGAACAATAAATGCGCCGGGCCTTTACGGCCCGGCGCACTTTATTGAAAGCCACTCTTTACTTCGAACCGCAGACCAGTTCCACGCTCCTCCTGGCATTGTCGTTTATTTTCAGCAGCAGCGCCTTCGTCTCCGGGCCTGCGTCCAGCGCCTGTATTTCGGCGGCGTTCTCCGCCAGCTTCTTAAAGGAATCGGCGCAGTAATCGTAAGGCTCCGGCTTGACGACGCCGCAGGCCAGCTCGACGCTCCTTCGGGCGTTGTCGTTCATCTTCAGCAGCAGAGCCTTCGTCTCCTCGCTCGCGTCCATCGCCTTTATCTCGGCGGCGCGCGCTTCCAGCTCTTTAAAGGAATCCCTGCAATAAGCGGAGCCTTTCCTGTCCCCGGGCATCTCCATGATGTAGAACAGGCGCTGAACGTCGATATTAGCCTTGAACACTTCTATGCCCGGCTTCCCGGTCTCCCAGGGCCTTTTCGCCTTTATGCTCACTCTGGTCTTGCCCACGGCCATGCCTTTGAAGCGGTACTCGACCAGGCCGAAGTTGCCGGCGCAACCTACGCAGCCGGGGTGGGGCAGGGCGACGCGCCCGGTGAAGGCCAGTTTGGAGCGGTCGAAAACCGGGTCCTGCAGGACGTAGCCGCCGTCGCGGGGATCTGCCACTCTGATGCGCATTTCACGGCCTACGCCCAGCAGTACGGTCTTGCCGTTGTCGCCGGCTTCCAGCACCACCGGCTCGTTGGCGGGACCGGGATACACCTTTTCAACTTCGGAAACCGGGAACTGCGCGGTCCGGCCCGGCACGGCCAGCAGGTCGCCTGCATTAACGCCGTCGAGCCCGAAACCGGTGCCGGCCGAGCCGTAACCGGAGAACGAAGCTGTCATCATCGCCGCGAGAATTATTCTTTTCATCTTTTAACCGCCCTTTCGAGTATTCGCTTTGGACCGCAGCGGAGGCGTACCGCTCTGCCTGAAGAAAATGTATAGCCGACCATGAAATTCTAAAATAAATCCCCCGGCCAGCGAAAAGGCTTTGGGCCCACGCTTTCAGGGTTATTAGGCCTATTAGATGGCAGGCCGGATGGGACCCGTCTTCCCCGTCCCGGCAGATCGCGGCGTCGAAGCACCGTTTTGATTGGACCAGCGCCCCAAAAATTATACACTGAACCTGTCCCGGCGCGGCTGGAGATCTCCATAAAGGCCGCAGGAAATATGAAATTCTCGGTTATTATCCCTTCGTACTGCGAACAGGCCGGCATCGCCCTGGCGGTAAAGGAAGTGCTGCGCCTGCCGGGCCGCGCGGAGCGCGAGGTAATTGTCGCGGACGCCACTCCCGGGACGGCGGTACGGGAAGCGCTGAAAGACTCCGGCGCTATAACGCTTGCCGCGCCCAAAGGCCGCGGCGCCCAGATGAACGCCGGCGCGAAGAAAGCCGCCGGGGAGATCCTTTTATTCCTGCACGCCGATACCCGCCTGCCGGAGAACGCCTTCGGGGCCATCGCCGGG
>JACQPH010000156.1 GCA_016207645.1 Elusimicrobiota bacterium | reverse complement strand
GGTGCTGGAATCCGACCCCAATACCAATTCGCTGATACTGACCGCCGCTTCCGCCAGCAACGACCTGCGCTCGGCCACCTGGAACGGCTCGGCCTTCTCGCTCTACGGCTCCGCGCATACCACGGCCATCTCGGCCAGCGCCTATATGCCTTTCGACTTCGCCCTGCACCGGCATGACACCTCACCCCCCACCGTGGCCGACAACCAGGCCGGCGACGATACCTGGCGCGGCGCCAATACCGGCTCTTACGACGTGGACGCCAACGACACCGGAGGTTCCTACCTCAAAGAGATACAGGTGAAGGTCTATACCGGCGCCGGTCAGACCGGTACGCTGGTCCTGGACTGGGCCGCGCAGGTTTCCACCGCCGGCGTGGATTCCTATACGCTGAACTGGGCGCTGGCCGCCAGCACCTGGACCGTCCTGCGCGAGGGCGTCAACTACGTCTCGGTGCGTTCCGTGGACGGCGCGCTCAACGCCACCGTCAATCCGATCGTGGACGCTTTCTACGTCAGAAAGGACACCACCGCGCCGTCGGTCCCCTCGCTGTCCTCCCCGGCTGACAACGCCGCTGTAAATACGCAGTCCCCCGCCTTTGACTGGTCCGATTCTTCCGACGGAACCTCGGGGGTTTCCGGTTACGAGCTCTACATAAGCACCGAGCAGTATTTCACGGTTTTCTCTGCCAGCGCCGCGCCCGCCGCTTCCCAGTACCAGGGGACGGGGCTGGCCAGCGGTAAATATTTCTGGCGCGCCAGGGCGCAGGATGCCGCCTCTAACTATTCACTGTATTCTTCCACTTTCGCGGTCTTTGTGGATACCGCTCCCCCGGTCATAACCGACGGACAGGCCGGGGACGATACCTGGCGCAGGTCTTCCGGTACCGTCTACAACGTGGACTTCACCGACGCCGGCGGCTCGAAGCTCCAGAGCGTGCGCTACGCGGTCTATTCCTCCACCGGCCGGCAGGGCGCCGAGCTTGTCGCCTTCGCGGCGGGGCTCATAGCGGATTCCATAGGGGCTGATTCCTATCTGGCGGACTGGAAGCTGTCGCAGGCGCACTGGGACCTGCTGCCCAACGGAACCAGTTATGTCTCGGCGCAGGCGGCCGACGCGGCCGGCAATACGGCGATACTCGAGGACGTCTTCCATATAAGGAAGGACGCGGCGGCCCCCGGGGTAAGCGACAACCAGGCCGGCGACGACGCCTGGCGCAGGGACAGTTCCGCCGTTTACAACGTGGATTTCACCGACACCGGCGGCTCGCTGCTGGACCGCATACAGGTGAAAGTAACGACCGGCCCCGCGCAGACAGGGACGCTGATCTCCGACTGGACCAGCCTCGCCTCGGGCGTGAATGCCGCCTCCTATGCCTCCGATTGGAGCCTGGGCGCGTCCACCTTCACGCTTCTGCAGTCGGGCACCAACTATGTCTCGGTGCGCGTCGTGGACTATGCGGGCTCCACCACCACTCTTTCCGACGTATTCTATGTAAGGAAGGACACCGGCGCGCCCTCCGCGCCCTCCCTCGTTTCCCCGGCCGACGGCGGCTATTCCAATACGGGGGGGCCGCTCTTCGACTGGAGCGCTGCCGCCGACGCGCTCAGCGGGCTGTCCGGCTACGAGCTCTACATCGGCACCGACGAATTCTTCTCCGTCTTCACGGCCAGCGCCGCCGCCGCTTCTTCGCAGCATCAGGCCGCGGGCCTGGCCTCCGCCGCCTATTACTGGAAGGCCCGCGCCGCGGATAACGCGGGCAACTATTCCGCCTGGTCCTCCACCTACGCGGTGGTCATCGACACCGCCCCGCCCACGATGGCCGATAACCAGGCCGGGGACGACGCCTGGCGCGGGAGCGATCCCGGCGCGGTCTACAACGTGGACTTCGCCGACGCCGGCGGCTCGCTGCTCGACACCGTGCAGTATTCGGCCTGGACCCAGCCGGGGCTGGGCGGCAGTAATCTGGTGCCGTGGACCAATATAACCGCCCCGCCGGTGAACCTGGCCTCCTACACGGCCGACTGGGCCGCGGACTTCGGCCTGCTGGGCTCCGGCACCAGCTATATCTCGGTGCGGGCGGCGGACAAAGCCCAGGGCTCCGCGGAAACCCAGGACGTCTTCTATGTCAGGAAAGACGCCTCCGCGCCCTCCATAATCGACAACCAGGCCGGCGACGAAGCCTGGCGGGCTTCCAATGCGGGCGTCTATAACGTGGACTTCACCGACGCCGGCGGCTCCAGGCTGGATAAGTTCCAGTTGAAGATCACCACCGGCCCGTCGCAGACCGGCACTTTGCTGCTGGACTGGACCGACAAGGCCGGGGCCATCAACTCCGAGACCTATTCCGACGACTGGACCCTTTCCTTCGACCAGTGGACCCTGCTGGGCCCCGGCACCTCCTATGTCTCCGTGAAGGTCTTCGACGCGGCGCAGAACCAGGCCACGCTGTCGGACGCCTTCTATATAAGGAAGGACACCAGCGCGCCGTCCATAACCGACAACCAGGGCGGCGACGATACCTGGCGCGGCTCCAACAGCGGTACCTATAACGTGGACTTCGCCGACACCGGCGGCTCGAAGCTCGCCTATTTCCAGATAAAGGTAACGACCGGGGCGGCCCAGACCGGCGCTTTGGTTTCGGACTGGCTGACGGTGCTCTCCGGCCTTAACGCCGCCTCCTATACCACCGACTGGGCCGTGCCGGAAGGCGTCTTCACCGCCATGCAGAGCGGCCTGAACTACGTTTCGGTCCGGGTCTTCGACAATGCCGGGCTCACGCAGAGCCTGACCGACGCTTTCTACGTGAAGAAGTCCACCTCCGCCCCTCTCGTGACGGATAACCAGGCCGGCGACGATACCTGGCGCGGCATGGCGGGCACGGCCTACAACGTGGACTTCGCGGATACCGGGACCTCGCTGCTCTCCGCGGCCCAGTACAAGGTGACTTCGCTGCCGGCCCAGGGCGGGACGCTGCTTAAGGACTGGACTTTCATAGCCTCGAATATCAACGCCTCCGCCTATACTACGGACTGGTCGGTGGACTTCGCCGCCCTCGCCGAGAACGGCACCAACTACGTGTCGGTGCGGGCCTGGGACGTGGCCGGGGCCACCACCACGGCCGCCGACGTGTTCTATATCCGCAAGGACATAACCCTGCCCGGCATAACCGACAACCAGGCCGGCGACGATACCTGGCGCAACGCCGATACCGGACTTTACAACGTGGATTACACCGACGCCGGCGGCTCGCTGCTCGACAGGTTCCAGGTGAAGGTCACCACCGGCCCGTCGCAGACCGGCACCCTGGTTTCGGACTGGGCCGACGCCGCGGCCGGCATTAATTCCTCCGCCTATTCCGCCAACTGGTCCCTGCCGGCCGGGGTCTGGAACGCTATGCCGGAAGGCCCTAACTACGTCTCCGTGCGCGTCTACGACAAGGCCGGGAACAGCTCGGCCCTGTCCGACGCCTTCTATGTCAGGAAGGACACCACGGTCCCCTCCGTGCCCGCGCTTTCGACACCGGCGGACTTCGCTTACGCCCGCACTCTGGGGCCGGCGCTCGACTGGGCGGACGCTTCCGACGGGACTTCCGGCCTGTCCGGTTACGAAGCGCTGGTCTCCACGCACAGCGGCTTCTCCGTCATCGCTTCCTCCGGCGCGCCGGCGGCCTCCCAGTTCGCCGCGGCCCTCTCCCTGTCGGCCACTCATTACTGGAAGGTCCGCTCAAAGGACAATGCCGGTAATTATTCGGACTACCCGTCCGCCTATGCACTGGTGGTGGATACCATAGCCCCGGTCATCACGGACGGCCAGGCGGGAGAGGTCTCCTGGCGCAAAACCGACGGCGGCGCGGTCTATAACGTGGACTTCGCCGACGGGCTCTCCACGCTGGATACGCTCCAGTACGCCGCCTGGACCGGCGCCGGCCAGACGGGAGCGAACCCCGTGGCCTGGACCAGTATCGCGGCCGGCTACGGCCAGCAGCAGTACCAGAACAACTGGGCGGTGAACTTCTCCCTGCTGGCGGCGGGCACCAACTATATCTCCGTCCGGGCCTGGGACCAGGCCGGTTCCACCCGGACCCTGGCCGACGCCTTCACCGTGCTCAAGGACACTTTCGCTCCTTCCGTAGCCGACAACCAGGCCGGCGACGATACCTGGCGCAATGCCAACTCCGCCGTCTATAACGTGGACTTCGCCGACGCTCTCTCCGGCCTGGCCACGGCGCAGTACTACATCAGTTCCGGCACGGCCATGACCGGCACGCAGATAAAGGACTGGACCGACATTTTCTCCGGCCTGAACGCGCCTTCGTACAGTTCCGACTGGGGCCTCTCGGCCGCGGCCTGGAGCCTGCTGCCGGAGGGTACTTCATACGTCACCGTGCGCGTCTTCGACGCGCTGGCGCAGGACGCCACCTCCTATGACGTCTTCCAGGTCAGGAAGGACACCACCACCCCTGGCGTGACCGACAACCAGGCCGATATCGCGCTGGCGCAGACGCAGGCCGACCTTTCAGCGATAAACGTGGATTTCTCGGATACCGGCGGCTCGCTGCTCAATAACGCGCAGTACACGGCCTGGTCGGACGGCTACCAAAGCGGCGGCGAGGTCATACCGTGGACCAATATAGTCACGGGTATGAACGCCGCCTCCTACGGCCAGGACTGGTCCGTGAATTTCGTAGTGCTGCCCAACCTGGCGTACTCGTATATAACGGTCAGGGTCTACGATAACGCCGGCAATTCCAGCATCCAGGACGTCTTCTCGCTCTACAAGGACGCCTCCGCGCCTTCCATCGCGGACAACCAGGCCGGAGACGATACCTGGCGGGCCTCCAATACCGGCGTTTACAACGTGGACTTCCAGTCCCAGTCGGGCCAGAACCTCGACAAGTTCCAGGTGCGCGCCTCCACCTGTACCTCCGGCTGCGCCTACGCTCCCGACTGGACCGACGTAGTGACCGCCATCGGCGCCGCGGAGTACACTGCTAACTGGTCACTGCCGGGCGCCGTCTTCACCGCCCTGGCCGCCGGGCGCAACTATGTCTCGGTAAGGGCGCACGACCTGGTGCCCAGCTCCGGCACCTTCGACAACGCTTTCTACGTGCAGAAAGACACCTCGGCCCCGTCGATAACGGACGGCCAGGCCGGTGACGCGGCCTGGCGCGCCGCGGCGGGAACGGTCTATAACGTGGACTTCCTGGATCCTCTCTCCGGCCTGACCACGGCGCAGTACAAGGTCATGTCCGGCGCGGGCCAGACCGGGACGCTGCTGAAAGACTGGACCGACATCGCGGCCCTGACCCCCGGCCAGGCCTCCTATACCGCCGACTGGGCGGTGGACTTCGCCGCTCTCTCCGAGGTCTTCACCAACTATGTCTCGGTGCGCGCCTACGACGCGCTGGACCAGAGCGCGGCGCTCGACGACGCCTTCACCGTGCTCAAGGACACCACGCCGCCCTCCGCGCCCGCCCTTTCCTCGCCGGCGGATAACGCCCTGTATTCGGTCTCCGCCGTTCCTTTCGACTGGACCGACGCCGCCGACCTGCGCTCCGGGACCTCCGGCTACGCGCTGGAGGTCTCCACCTACGCGGATTTCCAGACCGTCGCCTACTCCTCGGCCCCGGCGGTCTCGGCGGCTTCGCTGCCGGCCGTAGCCGACGGGGTATACTACTGGCGCGTCAGGGCGGCCGACAACGCCCTGAATTATTCCGCCTGGGCGGCCACGCGGGCTTTCATCGTGGACGTTTCCAGCCCGGAGGTGATCAATAACCAGGCCAGCCCCACGGCCTGGTACGGCTCCGACCCCGGCGCGGTCTTCGACATCGACTTCCGCGACCTCTCCAGCGGCCTGACCTCGGTGGAATACCGCATCACCTCGCTGCCCGCCGGCGGCGGGGACCTGTACAAGGACTGGACCGTGATCAGCTTCACGCCGGGCGGCCTGGCTCTCTATAACGCGGCCTGGGGCGTGGACTTCGCCGCGGCCAGGGACGGTTCCAACTATGTCTCCGTCCGGGCTTTCGACAGGGTGGCCCTGTCCTCCACGGCCGCGGACGCCTTCGTGATACGCAAGGACACCAGCGCTCCCTCCATAACGGACGGCCAGGCAGGGGACGACAACTGGCGCAACGCCTCCGGCTCGCTCTACAACGTGGACTTCGCCGACGCCGGGGTGGGGGTGAGCACCGCCCAGTACCGGATCACCTCGCTGCCGAACGGTGGCGGGACCGTCCTGAAGAACTGGACCGACCTCTTCAGCGGCCAGGCCTACGCCTCCTACACCGCGGACTGGGGCGTGGATTTCTTCGCCCTGCAGGAGACGGCCACGAACTACGTCTCGGTGCGGGCCTGGGACGCGCTGGGTTCCTCGCGCACCGTGGAGGACGCTTTCTACGTGCTCAAGGATGTCACCAATCCCTCCATAGCCGACAACCAGGCCGATACCGACTGGCTGGCCGCCGACCCCGGCGCGGCTTTCGACGTGGACTTCGCCGACCTGGGCGGGGCTAAGCTCTCCAAATTCCAGACCCGGATCACCACGGGCCCGGCGCAGACCGGCACGCTGGTCTGGGACTGGACGGACAGGATCACCGCCATAAACGCCACCTACTACAATATTCCCTGGTCGCTGGACTTCGCCTCCATGCCCGAGGGTCTCAATTACATCTCGGCGCGGGCTTACGACAATGGCGGCAGCTTCGCCGCGCAGACCGACGTCTTCGCGGTGCGCAAGGACACCACGCCGCCGTCCGTCGCGGACCTCCAGGCCGGCGACGATACCTGGCGGAGCGCCAATAACGGCGCTTATAACGTGAACTTCGCCGACACCGGCGGCTCGCTGCTGCAGAAATTCCAGGTGACCGCCTCCAGCGCCGCGGGCCTGGCCGGCACGCCGCATTTCGGCTGGACGGACCTGGTAACGGGCATTAACGCCGCCGCCTACGACGCCGACTGGGCGCTCACCGCCGAGCTCTGGGCCCTGCTGCCCAGCGGCACCAGCTATCTCTCCGTGCGGGCCTGGGACAATGCCGGCTCCTCCGGCACGCTGGCCGACGTCTTCTATATCAGGAAGGACACCCAGAGCGTGACCATTACCGACAACCAGGCCGGCGATACGGCCTGGCGGAGCGTCAACGACGGACTGTATAACGTGGACGCCTCCGCCTCCGGCGCCTCGCTGGTGGACAGGCTGGAAGTGCGCTCCTCCACCATGCCCGGTAATACCGGCCCCTTCACTTCGGACTGGACCGCCGCCGTGACCGGCATAAACCTGGCGTCCTATACCGCGGAGTGGGCGCTGCCGGCGGCCGTGTTCGACGCCATGCTCAGCGCCGCCACCAACTATGTTTCGGTGCGGGCC
>JACQPH010000162.1 GCA_016207645.1 Elusimicrobiota bacterium | reverse complement strand
CCCTTGCGTCGGTTTCCCCCCGCCCGGGATATTCAGGGCGGGGCCCCCTTTCCGCAACGGGTGCTCAGGGGTGTGCCGCAGCCGCCCCCTCCGGTAGCCGGGTAGTTGCAATTTTTATATGATATCAGCGTCCGTATTATGAAAGAACAGCGGGACCTGCCCTCTTATTTCAACTGGCGCCGTCTTAAGGCCGGCGTGCTGGTCACCGGCGACCTGGGCGGCTGGGCCCTGCTCAAGCCGGCCGAGTTCCGCCTGTTCGCGGCCGGGAAGCTGAAAAGCGGCCCGGCTTTCGAGGCGCTGGTGAAGGCCGGGCTGCTGAGCTCCCGCCTGGATTTCGACGCCCTTTTCACCGACTGGGGGGATTCCAACGAATACCTGCGGCTCGGCCCCGGCCTGCACATAATTGTGCTGACCAGGAAATGCAACCACCGCTGCGTCTACTGCCAGGCCGCCTCCGGCGCCGGAAAGAGCATGAGCGCGGCCACGGCCCGCCGCGCGGTGGAGCTCGCTTTCAGCGCGCCCGTGGACGGCCTTACCCTGGAATTCCAGGGCGGCGAGCCGCTGGTGAACTGGCCCGTTCTGAAGGCAGCCGTCCTTTACGCCCGTAAAAAAGCCCGAAAGACCGGCAAGGAGCTCGCCCTGGCCCTGGTCTCCAATTTCAGCCTGCTGGACAAGGCTAAGGCCGATTTTATAGTGGAGAACGATATCTCCCTCTGCACCTCCCTGGACGGCCCGGCGGACCTGCATAACGCCAACAGGAAATTCTCCGGCGGCGATTCGCACGCGCGGGCCGTGAAGTGGATAAAGCATTTCCAGGAGAGGCGCGGCACGGAGCCCCCCGGCGGCCCCAGCGCCCTGCTCACGGTCACGCGGGCCTCGCTGGGCCGGGCCCGGGAGATAGTGGACGAGTACGCCCGCCTCGCTCTGCCCTATGTTTTCCTCCGGCCGCTCTCGCCGCTGGGCGACGCGCCGGGGCGCTGGGACGAGATCGGCTATACGCCTGAAGAGTTCCTGGAGTTCTACCGGGCGGGCCTCGACCGGGTGCTGGAGCTGAACCTGCGCGGCTTGCCCGTCAAGGAAAAGACCGCTTTCCTGATCGTCAAGAAGGCGCTCGGCTCGCAGGACAATAAATACGTGGACCTGCGCTGCCCCTGCGGCGCCGGGCTGGGCCAGCTCGCTTACGATGTGGACGGCGGGATCTACACCTGCGACGAGGGGCGCATGCTCGCCCGCGGCGGGGACTTCTCCTTCCGCCTCGGCAGTGTCCTGAAGGACAGTTACGCCAAGGTCATTTGTTCCGAGCCGGTCAAGGCCTGCGCCATCTCCTCCAGCCTGGACCTGCAGCCCGCCTGTTCGCGCTGCGCTTACAAGCCTTTCTGCGGGGTCTGCCCCGCCTATAACCAGGCCGCCCAGGGCGGTTTCTGGGGTTCCATGCCTTCGAGCGCCCGCTGCCGCGTTTTTATGGGCATCTTCGACCATATTTTTGAAAGGCTGTCCGAAAAAAGGGTCCGGGAAGTGTTCGAAAGATGGCTGCTCCGCGCCTGAGAAATTCCGGCGGCGGTTGTGCCGGTTCCATCTGGGCCTTGAAAACCGGCGTTATTTGTGGTACAACATTAGCTACAGCTTCCGTTCTCAAGGGGGGAAGGCGGTTGCGGTCTATAATATATGAAAAAGATGATCATAGGAGTAGTCGTACTGCTGGCGGCCGCCCTTATAGGCCTTAAATATTTCGCGAATAAGCAGCCTATAGTCGCCCCGGCCCCCGGGATGCCTGCCGAGCCGCAGGGCGTCGCCCTGCCGGCCGGGTCCGCCAGCCCTCTCTCCCCGGCCGCGATGCTGGCCTCCACTCCCGCCCAGGCCAGCGGCAGCTACGAACTGCTGGCCCTGCCCGCCGCGGCGCTCGAAATGAAAGGCGCCTGCGAGGAAGGGTCCCCCAAGCTCATAATGGAGAACCATGGCAAGACCTGGGGCTACTTCACCGGCAGGCGTAACGCTTTCGATCCGCCCAAGACGCAGGAGCTCTATAACTTCCTCTGGTCCTACCAGGCCTGCGTGGCCGCGTCGCGGCGCGACTCCACCGCCTGCAGCGAGCTGCCCGGCGACGTGGTGAAGGACAGCGTGCGGTTCGGCGTGCCCATGAGCGAGAGAGGCTCGCCCATGAGCCCGATGGACGTGTGCAGGAACCGGAACGTGGAATTCTTCTTCAAGGCTTACGTGGCCGGAAAAGCCAAAGAGGAGATGAACTGCACGGACTACCTGAGCGACTGGGAAGCGGCCAACATGAACAAGATCTCGCCGCCCGAGTTCTGCTCGGCGGCGGCGCAGGGGCCGGAAAAGCTGCTGGCCTACGGGCGGTCTAAAATGCCGGAGATGTTCCCCATGGCCGAGAAAGCCATGGCTTTTTCCAAAAAGGCCTGCGGTTCCAGCTCCGAATGTCTCTCGAACTACGACCTCTGGGAAGGCCTGAGCACGGGCGATCCCGCCAGATGCCCCGCCGCCTTCCGGGCCAGCTGCGCCGCCCTGCTGCAGAAAAGTCCGGCGCCCTGCTCGGTCATACTGCTGGACATGTCCAAGAAATATTGCGCCTCCTTCAAGGCCCTGGCCAAGCACTCCGGCGGCTTCGCCGGGTCCACCCCGGAAGAGGTGAAGGAATCCCTGCGCCTGGCGGCCGAGAAAAAAGCCGAGGAGGACCGGCTCCGCAAGGAGCAGGAAGCCGCCACCAAACGGATAAACGAGAATGTACGCAAGCTGATGGGCAAGAAGGGCGACGACTAACAAGGCGGTAAACTTATGAAAAAGAAAACGTCGAAACTGAAGAACAATATCCGCATGTTCCTGAGCAGCGAGGAAGGCAAGATGCTGGACGCGGATATCGTGAAGACCGGCCTGGCCCTCGGCATACTCGGTACCGTCATGGTGGAACAGGCGGCGGCGCAGGTTCACTCGAATTACTTCACCGGCAGCGCCCATGTCAGCCACCAGAGCCACGGCAGCCACGGTTCGCACGGCAGCCACGGCAGCCACGCCTCGCACGGCAGCCACGGTTCGCACGGCAGCCACGGTTCGCACGGCAGCCACGGCAGCCACGGTTCGCACGGCAGCCACGGTTCGTACTGAGAAGTAGTGCATAGACGCGTTTTTTATCTTCATAATCCCTCGGGGGATATCGGTCATGCCGTACATCTGCTGCGGCTGCTGGCGGAGCTTAAAAAAGCCCGCGGCGGCCGCAGTTTGATCTTACTGCGCTCGCCGGCCATCTACCCCTACGGCCTTTTCAGGAAATACGGCCGGGTGCTCCCGCTGCCGGCGGCGCCTTCGGCGGCTTCGGGGGGGCGCCTCGCTTCCCTGGTCTCGGAGTTCCGGCCTTCGGCGGTGGTCACGGAATTCTTCCCTTTCGGGCGTACGGAGTGCCTCCCGGAAATAGAGCCGGCGCTGGAAGCCGCCCTGGCCGGCGGGGCGAAGCTCTTCGCCAGCGTCCCGATGCCTTATTTCACCGCCCCGGAGCGGGGGCTGGAAGCCCTGCTCAAGGCCTGCGCGCGCTACGACAGGCTCCTGGTCCACAGCCCGGAAGGAGCGGACCTGCCGTACATGGCCAGGGCGGTGAGCCTGGAGCGGCGCATCGGCCCGGCGGCCTTCCTCTCGGTATTCAGGGAGCTGCGCCGCAAGATCGTCTTTACCGGCTACCTGCTCCCGCGGCCGCCCGCCCGCCCCGTCAAAGAGAGAGGGTTCGTCCTGGTCATCCGCGGCGGCGGTTCCACTTCCGACGGATTTTTCGAGGCCGCCATCGGCGCCGCCTCGCTGTCGGAACTGCCTTTCCTGCTGGTGGCCGGCCCGGCCACCCCGCCGGCGCGGCTGGCGCGTTTCGGACGCCTGGCGGCGGCCGGCGGCGGTAAAGCCGAGGTCAGAGGCGGCTCCGCGGGCCTTGGAGACCTGATGGCAAGAGCCTCGGTCTGCGTTTCCACGGCCGGCGGCTCGGTGTATGAAATGCTGGCCCTGCGGAAGAAAATGGTGCTGGCGCCTTTCTGCGGAGCCAGAGGCCGCGAGCATTCCGACCAACTGGCCCGGGCCTGGCTGATGCGGGACCTGGCCGGCGCGGAATTGCTCCTGCCCGGCGACCTCACGCCGGAGAAGATAGCGGCGGCGGTAAGGGCGCGGCTGTCAAGGCCGCTGAAGATCTCGAGAAAGGTCAGGCCGGCCTGGTTCCGCGGGGCGGAGCGGGCGGCGGAGATAATAGGGTGAAAGAAACGGTGATGCTGGAGCTGACCTGGCGCTGCGGCGCGGCCTGCGCTTTCTGCTACCTGGGAAAGACGGGCCGGCTGAACCGGCGGCTGCCCGAAATGAGAACCCCCGAGGTAAAAGCCTTCATGCGCCGCTTTCCGGCCGGCACCGGTTTCTACTTCAGCGGCGGCGAGCCCTTCCTGAGGAAGGATATTTTCGAGATACTCTCCTACGCTTCCGCGCGCGGCTTTAATTGGGGAGTGAACACTAACGGCCTGGAACTGGATGCCGCCAAGCTGAAGAGGCTGACGGCCTTAAAGCCGGCATATATTATTTTTTCGCTGCATGGGCCGGCCGCGGCGCATGACCGGCTGCTCGGCGTGAAAGGCGCGCATAAGAAACTGCTGGCTAATATAAAGCTGGCCGCGGAATTTAAAAAGACGGGCACGGAAATAATGAGCAACTGCGTGATGAACGCGGCCAACGCGGCCCTGCTCCCGGCGGTTTACCTGGACGCGGCCCGGGCCGGGGCCGACAGGGCCGTGTTCGAGCAGCTGCAGTTCGTTAAAAAGAAAGAGGCGGCCGGCGCCGGGCTTTCCACGGACGAGTTAATTACCCCGGCCCTGGAGGACTACAAGCTGGATACCCGCGCGCTTGCCGCTTCCATCCGTAAAATAAAAGCGCTGCGCGGGGCTTTCAAGACCCATTTCGAGCTGCGCCCCGATCTTAAGGCCGGGGAGCTGGAGCGCTATTATAACGGCCTGTTGAAGCCTTCCGGGCATTGCGCGGGCCTGCTTTCCACTATCAACGTCGAGCCCGACGGGCGGATAAGGACCTGCGTGCTGTACGCCGCGCGGGCCGGGGACGTGAAGGGCTTTGACCGGGCGGCCATAGCGAAGGCCAAGCGGCGGCTCGTCAAGGGCGGCCCGCCGCAGGGCTGCTCCCGCTGCTGCCGGCGGTTGGCTATCGACCGCGTTTTTTGAGAAGTTCCGAAGAGAGGACGAAGCGGGCCAGGCCGCGTCTTTCCAGGTCCTTAAGGAAAGAAACGTAGTCCGAGAAAACCTTGAAGTCCCCGCCTTTCAGGTCGGCATGGTGGAAATAAATGCCGGCCGGCTTCTTTCCTTCCTTTATGGCCGCCAGGGTGCGCGACCTGAGCAGGTTCGGCGAAAGGGGGCGGGGTTTCAGCCCCAGGTCATATTCGTTCACCGTCACTCCGGTGCCCAGGAAAGCGAGCCCCCGCGGCAGGCGCTTCAGCCTGCGGCTGGCGGAGAGCCCTTTGAAGCCCAGAGCGGCCAGGGCTTTGAGCGTGTCCGAGTTGTAGACATGGAAAGGCGGCACGAAAACCGGCTGCGAGAGCCCGCCGAACAGTTTCTCCATCAGCTTTTTCCCGGCGGCTATGTCCGCCCTCTGCAGGCCGTAAGCGCGCGAGGGCCCGAACTCATGCTTCAGGTATTTGTTCCCCGCATGCTCGGCGTGGCGGAACCCGTGCTGCAAAGCCTCCAGCCGCGCGCCGGCGGCGTTCTCGGCCCGGAAAAAAGAGGCCAGCGCGGCCCCGGCCTGAGCCGGGATCACGGCGCAGGAAAGCGGAAGGCCGGCCGCCTTGAGCGGGGCGAAGGCGCGCAGGAAAGCCCGGTCCGGCTTCGTCACATCGTCGCAGCGCAGGAAGAAAGTTTTCATTTATGCATCCATGGTAACCGCTCAGATAGCGGAGGGTTGTCCGGGGTTTTGTTTCGCGAACACCTTGCGGATGGGGGGGCCCCGCCTGGCGGGGGGAACCCGACGCAAGGGTTTCCATCTTTTCGGGGTTCGCGGGGCAAAACCCCGGACAACCCGAACCCCACCAGGAGCAGTTGCCATCCACGGGTCGGCCCCGAAAACGGAGCCGGCGGCCGCGGCCTGGAAGCGGCTGCCGCCCAGGCAGACCGGGAGCATGGCGCAACGGCGGCATTCGGCCTGCAGCCAGGCCGCGGAGCGGATCTTTTTAAGGAAGGGATGTTTCCAGGCGCCCGCCAGGGTCCTGCCGAGGAATACTTTTGAAGGGTAGCTGGGTTTATAAACGCCGGAGGCGTCCAGCACCAGCCTGGTCCAACCGTCGTCGAAGCGGGCGCCGAGGGAGAAAGGCCTGGCCGCGGCCGGCAGGGCGCAGAAGGGGACGGGGTTCGCCAGCACGGTCCGGGTTCCCGCTTTCTTTCCGCCCGGCCCGGAGCGCCGGGCGGGGAATAGCTTTTTAGCCAGCTCGGCGAAGTCGCTCCCGGAGACCCTGAACTCCGGGGCCGCGGCCAGGGCCTCTTCGCTCATCATCGGCCTGTAAAGTTCCCAGAGGTCGAACCCCAGGCTTTTCACGGCCTTATGCCAGCGCCCGAAATCTTTTACCAGCGGCCCGGAGACCACGGTGCCGGCCCTCACCACCTTTACTCCGGCGGAACGGAGCCGCTTAATAGCCGCCAGCTTCGCGCCGAACAGGCCTGTCTTTCCCGAACCCGCCGCGTGCCCGGCTTCGTCCACGCCGGGCAGGGAGACCAGGGCATTGTCTATGAGGCCGGCCAGGGAGCGCGCTTTGGCGGCCGAGAAAAGCAGGGCATTGGTGTTCAGGAGGGTGTAAAAACCCAGCTTGCGGGAAAGGCGCAGAAGTTTTTCCAGGCCCGGATGAAGGAGCGGCTCCCCGCCGGTAAAGCGTACGCTTTTGACGCCGAGGGCCGCGGCCTCCCGCAGGGCGGTTTCGGCGGTTTTAAGCGGCAGTTGTTCGCCGCTCCGGCCGAAGCAGGCCCGGCAGGCCAGGTTGCATTCCTTGTTCAGCTCCAGCACCAGCTCGGCGGGGCAGGGCAGTACCGGCCTTAATAAGCCCGTGGCGCCGGCCCAGGTTTTGTTCACTCCCGGGCAGCGCCCTTTCAGGGCGCAGGCGGAACAGGCCTTGGCGCGCCTGAAGGGTCCGCGCGCGCCGAGCGGCCAGGTGAAATGCTCGGCGGCGTCGGGCAGCAGGCAGGCCGGGGCGCCGGCGACGGTAACGAGGAAATTCTCTTCCAGCGCCGCCAGCAGTGGATAGAGGACGGCCGGCGCTTTTCCCGGGTCCGCGCCTTTTTCGAACCGGAGCCTGAATTCCCGCTTCCGCAGGTCCAGGTCCGGTTCCAGGCCGCTTTCGGCGGCCGCGCGCAGCAGTTCCTCAAGCATCGTTCAGGCTCCAGAAATAGGCGCCGTTCCTGAAGGACCGGTTCACCAGGCCTTTTTTCACCAGCGAGGAACCGGTCAGCAGCACGTTAGCCCCGTCGGCGCAGTCGTAGCAGAGCGGCACGCTCTTCGCCGCCCGCAGGAGCTCCGCGGTGCCGCGTGTCTTTCCGCCGCGCAGAAGTTCGAGGAAACATTTCTCGTTGTTCGTGAAGAAGGGCCCGGCTTTGGACCGCGCCGGGGCCGGTCTGCTTTTGACCGGGAAGATGCCCTTCCAGCCGAAGAGCTCCAGGTAATTAACGTCCACGCCGCGGCATTTCGTCCCGAAGTAGCAGCGCGGGCAGGGCGGCCCCCGGCGCCTGGCCGCGGCTGCGGCCGTATCCAGGTCCCGCTTCTCCCCGTCGGCGGCCACCACCACCGTGTTGAAGCGGTACAGACCGGAGGCCCTGTGCTCGAAACCGGGGAGCAGGCAGGGCGGGACGTTCAGGGCCTTTACCTCCCGGCCGAGGCCGGAGTCGGAGGCCAGGCGCAGCGCTTCGACCAGGTAGGGCGCCGCCCGCGGCAGGCTTACCCGCAGCCCGGCGGAGCGGGCCATGGCGCCGGTGTGTATCGGGTAGATGAGGACGAAGTTAGGTACGCCTTCCTCCATGAAGAATTTAAGCGTTTCCGGCAGGTTCCGGTAATTGGCTTTCGTGACCAGCAGGTTCACTCCGACGGCGGCCTTCAGCTTCAGCATGTTCTCCAGGCCGGCCAGACTTTTCCTGAAAGCCCCTTTCCCGCCCACCAGGCGGTCATGCGTCTCCGGGCGATGGCTGGCGAAGGTGAACTTGCAGACGGTGAGGCCGGCTTTGACCAGTTCGGCCGCGGCAGTTGTCCCGGCCAGGCGGATGCCGTTGGTCTGTAGGCGCACCGCCTTGAAGCCCACGCTGCGGGCGGCCTTGATCAACTGCGGCAGGTCCCGGCGCAGCAAAGCTTCGCCGCCGGAAAAGCCCAGCCTCCTGAAACCGGCCTTCCTGGCCGCGTAAATATGGCGCACGGCCTCGGCGGCCGGCATGGAGGAGGACGGCTCGAAGTCGGCCTGCGAGCAGAAAGCGCAGCCCAGGTCGCAGGCATGGTTCAGTATAATTTCGCAGCAGTCCCGTTTTCTCATTTGTTAAGAATAGCGCGGATGGGGGCCCAGTTGAAGCCGCCGAGCAGGGCGTCCACTTTAGGGGGCACGCTCCCTATATTGTAGTATTGCAGGGCCCGCTTGTAAAAAGGCAGTGGTTCCGGCGGGGCGGCGTCGAACTCCCAGGTATGGAAGTAAAGCAGAGCCGGCAGGCCGGCCGCGTTCAGCGCCGCGGTCTTCCCTTTGAGGAAAGCCGGCCCCGCCCAGCGCAGGAAGGTGCCGCCCAGGAAAGGCAGGTTGAGCCCGGCGAATTTAAAAACCGAGGGAGGAAACTCCGTAAGGCCCGGTACAGCCTCGTAGGGAGCGCCCCGCGCCGCCGCGAAACAGGAAGGATAAAGGCTGGAGTCGTAGGAGTAGCCGGCCTCCCGTATCAGCGGCAGAAAGTCCCGCCCGCGGCCTTTCAGCGACCAGGTCGGGGAGCGGTACCCGAGCGGCGCGGCGCCGGTGATATCGCCCAGGGTGTCGCGCGACTTCCCTAGGTCCAGCGCGAATTCCCCGGGAGTCAGCCGCCACAGGGACCTGTGCGTGTAGCCGTGGCTGGCTATCTCGTGGCCGCAGGAGGCTATTATCCTGACCTGGCCCGGGCAGCGGGCGGCCAGTTCGCCGAGGATGAAAAAAGTGGCTTTGACCCCGCGCTTGTCGAGCAGGGTGAGGATGTCCTCGATATTCCGGCTGAAGCAGGTTTTCCGCGGGGCAGGAGGATCCCGGAACAGCACGGTGTCATGCCATTCCTCCACGTCCACGGTCAGGGCATTGCGCATAGGCGGCGTGGCGCCGGGAGGTTCCGCGGCGCCGGTGGTCAAGGCTCCCTGATGAAGGTTTCCACCGTGCGGCGGATGAGCCGGTGCTTCACCGGCCGGTTCGGCGTGAAATAGGCGTTGCCCATCAGGAAAAGATCTTCGCCCAGTACCTTCGGGTTCTTCAGCCTGACGGGGGCGCCGCAACTGCGCGCGCAGGGGCTGGAAACGAAATCCTTCAGATGCGGGCAGTAGCGGGAGGTGGAGCGGAACCTGTAAGGGGCGTGGTAATTGACGGAGCCCTTGTAGCCGGAGAGCTGCTTCAGCACCGGCTCGCAGTCGGCCTCTACCGACTTTATCCCGTACTCCCGGCAGAAAGAGTTCAGGAAAGCCTTGTCCATGCGGGCTATTTCCCAGATGATGAGCCTGCCCAGCACCGGCCTGGCCTTGCCGCCGTATTTGTCCTTCAGGAGCCGCAGCAGGCCCCAGTCGTTCACCACTATCTCGAAGTCTTTCTGTTCGCCGAGGTGTTTCTTCAGCAGGTCCGCGGCGCGCCCGAGGCCGCGCTCGCTGAAAATGGAGGTGACGGTGACGACGCGGCCCGGGAAAATGGCGGCGAGCCTTTTGTAGTCGGCCGGGGACGGGAGCCGGTTCTCGCAGAACTCCCCGCCCAGGTAGACGGCGTCGTAGCCCTTCAGCCGCTCTGCCGTGACCAGGCCGAGCTCAAAGGGCGCTAAAGATATAGTTCTTTCCATAGTTCTGGGCTTGTTTGGCCGCCCGGGCGCCCTCGTGCAGGAAAAGCTCTTTGGAGATGCCTTTCTCCAGCAGCTTCGTGATATAGACCGTGGTGTTGAAGACCTGTATCACTTCCTCTATATTGGGTCCGCGCGCCACCTTCATCATGTCGGCCCCCAGGTGGTAGAGGTCGTAAAGCGTGGAGAGCAGCCAGCGCGTGTCGGGCATCGGCATCCGGAAAATCTCCCCGTCGGGCCGGTACAGGTCCGACTGGCAGGTGAAAGGGCGAGGCGCCTTGCCGGGCACTATCTCCTGGCCGCAGGGACACCACATCGAACAGAGCGGGTTCAGGTTCGTCTCGTAGAAGAGCGGCAGGCAGAAGAGCTCTATCTCCACGCCTTTCCTGTTCCTGAAGAGGGGCTTCGCTTCTTCCGGCGTGACCTGCTGGGGCAGTACTACCCGCGAGATGCCGCGGTCCCTGAAAAAACCCAGCGAGCCGCTGTTGAAGCAGAGCGCCAGGGTGCTGAGGGTGAAATGGGTCTTGAGCCCTTTCTTCCTGAAATAGTCCAGGATGGCCATGTCGCGGATGATGACGCCGTCTATGCCGCGCTCTACGAGGGCGGCGGCTGTCTTCGCGGCTTTGGGGAAGTCCTTGTGGGGGAAGATGTCGTTGGCTACGAGGAAGGCCTTCTTCTTCAGGGCATGGGCTATGTCTATGGTGCGGTGTATATCTTCCAGCGAACCGAAATTCTCGGCTTTCACGCCGTGATTGGGCACCTGCGGTATGCCGCAGTATACCTCGTCGGCCCCGCGGTTGAGGAAATATTCGGCCTCCCTGAAGTTCCGCACCCCGACGGTAAGGCCCATGCGTTTATCGGCTTTCTTCATAAAACCCTCATATTGCGGGGTTCGGGTTGGCCGGGGTTTTGCCCCGCGAACCCCGAAAAGATGGAAACCCTTGCGTCGGTTTCCCCCCGCCAGGCGGGGCCCCCCCTTCCGCAAGGGGTTCGCGAAACAAAACCCCGCCCAACCCTCCAGCAGCACCTGAACGATTATAAACCCCCATATATAATACCAAAATCCCCCTATGCCGGACCCGAGCCGGCCGGCCTGATCACCTGCCTGTAAATACGGGCCGGTATTTTTTTTGTGGTCTGTTCGGAAAAATAAGCGTTGCCGGCCAGGAACAGGTCCTGGCCGAGCTGGCGGTTGCCCAGTTTCAGCGTGCGCCCGGCGCAGGACAGGGAGCAGGCGGCTTTGAAATGGTCCTCGAAGGGGCAGTAGGTGGTGACGGCCCGGAAAACGTAGCCGCCATGCCAGGAAACCTGCAAGCCCAGCCTCTTCGCCGCTTCGGCCAGGTCGGGGCGGTCCGCCTCGCCCCGCGCGATGCCGTGCCGCCGGAGGAAGTCTTTGACCCAGCCGGGGGCCAGCAGGGCCAGCTCCCGCATCATCAGCCTGCCGGCCGAGAGTTCCAGCCGCTGAGTCCGGAGGAAGCCGGCGAAACCCCAGTCGTTGACCACCACTTCCGCCAGCAGGGAGCGGTGCTTCCTGACGAAGCGCTCCCAGCCGCCCAGCGCCTTGTCGGTCATTATCGGCGTGGAAAGGATGAACTTCCCGCCGCCGGCGGCGGCCAGCGCGGCGGCGGCTTCCGCGGAGGGAAGCTCATTGTGGCAGAATTCCGACCCGGTCATCGCCGCGTCGAAACCGGCCAGCGCCTTCGGGCGGGCCTTTTCAGCCTGCCAGGGACTTAAGAGTAAAACTTTTTCCATATTGCAGCGGCTTCGCGTCCAGCCGCAGGCCCTCGTGGATGAAGAGCTTGCGCGAAACGCCTTTCTCCAGCAGCTTCACCAGCAGCCTCACTTTCAGGAACAGGTCTATCTCGCGCAGCACGTTGGGCCAGCGCGCCACCTTGGCGTGCCCGACGCCCAGGTGGAAATAATCGTAGAAAGCGCCGAACATGTATTCCGGCGGCGGCATGGGCATGCGGAAAACGTCCTTCCCGCAGGAATATGGCAGGAGACAGGTGAAATCGGTGAATTTCTTGCTGAAATTCTCGCTGGTCTGCGGGCAGGGCAGAGTGCAGAGCGAGTCCAGGTTGACGCCGTAATAGAGGGCCTGGCAGAAAACCTCGGTCTCCAGGCCGTAGCGGTTCTTTATCAGCTTCTCCGCGTTCTCGGGCATCAGCTGCATCGGGAGCACTATTCGCGACAGCCCGAGCCGGGCAAAAAAGGCCAGCGTCCTGGAATTAAAGCAGTTCGCGAGCGTGCTGAGGGTGAAGTAAAACTTGAACTTTTTCTTCTTGAAGTAAGCCAGCAGGGCGGGGTCGCGCAGGATGGCGCCGTCGACGCCCAGCTCCTTCAGCTCGGCCAGCAGGTGCAGGGTTTCCGGATGCTCCTGCTCCCGCACCAGCTCGTTCACGGCTACGAACACTTTCTTCCCGGTGCGGCGCGCCAGCTCCAGCACCGGCTTCAGGTCCTCCGGCCTCGAGAAATTCTCCCTGGGGAGCCTGTTATTGCGCAGGCCGACCAGGCCGCAGTACACCTCGTCCGCCCCGTTGGTGAGGAAGTACTCGGCTTCTTTGCGCGATTTTACCCCGGCCGTTATTTTCATTATTGCGTCCCGAAAAAATCTTTCACGGCTTTCGTGATGAAAAGGCATTCCGGCCGGCTCATCGCCGGGTAGACCGGCAGGTGCAGGGCTTCGCGGAAATAGCGCCGCGCCGCCGGCGGGCCGCTTTCGGCGTGCTCCGGCAGCAGGGGCTCGTTGACCTGCTCCAGCGGCACTTTCCTCTCCAGCAGGTACGCTTCCAGCTCCCGCTTCTCCGCGGCGAGCAGCGGGAATTCCTGCGCCGCCGCCGAGACGCCCGGCAGCGCCAGTTCCTTTAGCCCCGAAAGCTCTTCCCGGTAGACGGCATTGGCGGCGCGCAGTCCCTTCAGGATGACGGGCAGGACCTTCAGCTTGAGCTGCAGGTAAGCCGCGTGGGCGCCGGCCGGGGCTTCCCCGCGCGCGGCCTTTTCCAGCTTTTTGTCCAGGGCCGGGTCGTCCCAGAGCAGGGCGCCGGCTTTCTTTTCAGGGCAGGAGACAGGCTTGCCGGAGGAAAGGGAAAATACGCCGATAGTCCCGAAGGAGCCGTAGTTCCTGCCGCCGGAGGAATGGCCGATTATCTGGGAGGCGTCGTCCACCAGGACGAAGCCTTTCTTTTTCGCCAGGCTCTCCAGGAATTCGGGGCCGGCCGAGGCGCCGAACATATGCGCGTTCAGCAGCACGTCGAAGGTGCCGGCCGCCTTTTCGAGGGCCTTGCGCGAGAGATTGAGGTTGGAAAGCTCGACGTCCAGGAAGACGGGTTCGGCCCCGGCTTCCCGCACGGCCCACAGCAGGGAGCCGTGCGTCACGGCGGGCAGGGCGACGCGGGCCGGCCCGAGCGCGGACAGGGCCGCGCGCAGCGCCTTCGCCCCGCTCCCGGCGAGGAGGCAGCGCCTCCTGCCGGTAAAGGCGGCCAACTCCCGGGCGAGCTCCTCTCCCGAGCCGGCATGGCCGCGCGGCCGGAGCTTGTCCAGCGTCCCGTCCAGCCGGCAGGGGTCGAACAGTTTATTTTTTTTCATCGGCCCTTTTCTTGTGCGGCTCGCTGGTAAAGGTCGTGCGGCCGCAGCGGGAGCAGGTAGGCAGATAGCCGCCGTTCTTCAGCAGGGCCGCGCGGAATTTCCTGAAGCCGGGCCCGTTGAAAACCTCCAGGGCGGGCTTCGACCTGATGCTGCCCAGAGCGTGGCCCAGCGGCTGACAGGTTATCAGCTCGCCGCGGGGGTCTATCCACAGGCCTCTCCACTGGGCCAGGCAGAACCCCGGTTTCTTGAAAGCCGAGCGCGGGGAATACCAGGCGCGCAGTTCTTCCGGGGCCAGGTCGGGCTGGAAGCGCACCGCCGGATCGCCGGCCGCCTTTATCAGGGCCGTTTCCCGCGCCAGCGCCGCCGGAGAGATCCCGGCCGCCAGGTTTTCCGACTCCCTCAGCGCGGTCTCGCGGCCCAGGCCGGCCCTGAAGATGCGCCGCGTCCCCGCCAGGTCCTTTTTCGTGATGTAGTCCATCTGGCTGAAGGCGATATATCTCGGCTTCAGCGTTTTGAAATACCGGTAAACCCCGTAAAGCCCGGCGTGGTTGAGGCGGTTTATGGTGCAGTAGATCGTGAGGCTCGCGTTCTTCCTGTAAGGGTAGGTCCCGGCGAAGCGGAAAAATCTCTCCGCGCGGGCCGCCGCCCCTTTCACGCCGGCGATCCTGTCGTGGATCTCCGGGGTGCCGTGCAGCGAGACCGCCAGGTCGTCGACGCCGGCCTCCAGCAGGAGCGCCGCCGCTTTTTCCTCCAGCGCCTGGGCATTGGTGGTGACCAGGCAGCGGTGCCCGCGGCCCTTGATGTGCCGCACCAGTTCCGGCAGGTCGCGGCGCAGCGTGGGCTCCCCGCCCCAGAGGTAGAATTCCCGCGGTCTCCGCGAAAGGCCGTCCACGAGCTTTTTAAGCTCCGCCAGGGTGAGTTCGCCGCCGCGGCCGGCCGCGGTCCGGCTGTGCGACATGAAGCAGAAGGAGCAGTTCAAGCCGCACCTGTAGGTCAGGTCCAGCGCCACGTAGTCGGGGTCGGGGGGCGCCGTCAGCGGCGAGCGCGCGGCGGCGCGCACGGACTTTTTCATTTCTCCCTCGAGGCTACGCAGACCGTATTCCCCAGTCCCAGCAGGGTGTCGGCCTTCGTCAGGCGCGCCGCCAGCGACAGGGCGCGCACCCAGGACGGCAGTTCCTTTTTAAGAGTAAGCAGGAGCCTGTCCTCGTCGGAGGCCATGCTGGCCTGGGTCAGGACCTCGGCGCGCAGCCCGGCCTCGCCCAGCAGGAAGCGGAGCGAATCCGGCGTGAAGAAATTGATATGGCCGTGGTGGAGGGGGCTGCCCTTGTAAAGGCCGAGCTTTTTGCGGACCTGCGCGCGCAGGGCCAGCAGCGACTCGTCGGGGACTTCGAGGTAGATCCTGCCGCCTTCGGCCAGCGCCAGCGCGGCTTCCCTCAGGAATTCCAGCGGTTTCGGCGCGAACTGGAGCACGTCCACCGCCACCAGCAGGTCGAAACGCCCGCGGTGTTCCGGCCCGGGCAGCAGGGTGTTCTCGACCTTACCGGCCAGGTCCTTGAAATTGGCTTTCAGGCAGCCGTAAAAGACCGGGGAGGATTCGAGGCCCAGATATTGGCCGGAGGCGGCGGCCAGATGGGAGGCCAGGCAGCCCAGGCCGGCGCCCAGTTCCAGCACTCTCAGCTCCGCAAGGTCCCCGCCGGCCAGCCGCTTTATGCGCGCGGCCCTGCGCCCGTCCACGCGCAGACGCGCCTGCAGGAAGCCGGGTTCCGAAAGCCTGTCTATGCACCTGTCGGCGCAGTCGGCGCACCTGGCGGCGGCGCAGCCCCGGTAGGGCTCCCTGTACATGAAGCCGCAATCGGGGCATTTCAGTATGCCGCTCTCCTGGGAGCGCAGGAATTTAGCGGGGCGGCCGCCGCCGCACAGTTTGCAGGCCGTGGAGTTCATTGTTTCCACCGCGGGGCCCTGCGCATGAAAGGCTTCAGCAGGACATAATGCCAGCTCGCCATTTTTTCGTGCACGAGATCCGGCAGGTTCCGGTAAACGGCGGCCAGCAGCCGCCAGTAGCCGGGGAGATAGACGCTGCGCCGCCCCTTCATTATGGCCGCGAGCATGGCTTTCCCGCAGCCGCGCCCGTCACCGACGTAGGCTGGTATAATGTTGGTGACGGAGATCTCCGCCCCCGCCTGCGCGGCGTTCTGGCGCAGGCCTTCCAGGTAATTGAACAAAAAGGCCTTGGAGGCGTTGTAGGCCGGGCAGCGCGCATTGCCGCGGACGCCGCCTATGGAGGAGACGCAGGCCAGCCGCCCCGAGCCTTTTTTTCTGAAATAGGAATAAGCCGCGTTCAGCGCGGCGGCGCAGCCGGCGGCGTTGACCGCTATCACTTTCTCCTCGGCGGCCCAGTCGGCGCCCGGGTCGTCCTGGTAGAGCCCGGCGCAGACCGCCACGGCGTCGGCGCCGCCGGTTCCGGCCAGCAGCGCTTCCACGGCGTCCCGCGCTTCCGGGGCCGAGACGTCCAGCCTGGACGCGCGCGCCGAGGGGAAAGCGGAGGAAAATTCTTTCAGCGCCTCCTCGCGCAGGCCGGTCACGGAGGTTTCCCAGCCCGCCGCTATGAATTCGGCGGCCAGGGCCCTGCCCAGCCCGGAGGTTCCGCCGATGATAAGGGCCTTCATACTGTGATTTTATAATATTACCGGGGGGGCCGGCATACTTCGCGAAAATACTATAATTGCTGTAAGTCATCTGGAGGGAGCAGCATGGGAATTACTCTGGTAACCGGGGCCGCCGGCTTCATCGGTTCGCACCTGACCGAAGCGCTGGTAAAGTCCGGCAGGAAAGTGCGCGCCCTGGTGCAGGAGGACAGCCGCCACCTGGAGTTCGTAAAGGGCCTGGACGTGGAGCTGGTCTACGGCGATATCCTCGACAAGGCCGGCCTGGCGGAAGCGCTCAGGGACGTCGACGAGGTCTTTCACCTGGCCGCGGGCGTGCGCCCGCGCAGCTGGTTCTATTCCAGGACCGGGCTTTTCAAGGAGCTGGACCGGGTCAATAATATCGGCACCCGCAACCTCGCCGACGCGGCGAAGGGGAAAATAAAGAATTTCGTTTACTACAGCAGCATAGCCGCCGCCGGGGTGGGGCCGCTGCTCGACGAGACCTCCGGCGCGCTGCCGGAGACCGAGTACGGCTGGAGCAAGTATAACGGCGAGAAATACCTGCTGGAGCTTTTCAGGTCCGAGAAATTCCCGGTGAAGGTGGTCCGCCCGGGCTCGGTCTTCGGGCCCCGCCACCTGAACATGGCCCTCGTTTTCAATTTCCTGCGCTTCTCCTTCTTCCCTTTCTTCGGCCCCGGGAACAATACCGTGCCGTTCACCTACGTCGAGAACCTCGTGGACGCGACGCTGCTGGTGGCGGAGAAGGCCCCCTTCGGGGAGGTGTATTTCGTCACCGAGGACCCGCTGAGCATGCGCAGATTTTTCGGCGGCCTGGCCGCGGCCTCCGGGCGGCGGCTGAGCGGTTTCTACGTGCCGCTCTGGCTGCTGTACCCAGGTTTCCTGCTGAAGGAGGCCGTCGAACGGCTGTTCTTCTTCCGCTTCTTCCCGCTGCGCATGGACCTGCGGCTGGACATGATACGGGTGGCTTCCGGGGACTGGGTCTGCAGCAGCGAAAAGCTGAAAAAGCTGGGCTGGCGCCCGCGCTTCACCGCCGCGGAAGCCCTGGAAAAGACCGGGCGCTGGTACAGGGAGAAAGGGTTAGCTTGATTTTATGTATTTCGAAGCCTCCCTGGCCGAAAAAGCGCGCAAGTTCCTCAGGCTGGTCCTGAAGCGCTACGCCTTTCCCCCGAACGACATCACCATCGAGGTGTCCACCAATTGCGGCCAGGGCTGCGCTGTCTGTTTCAGGGGGCCGCTGGAAGTCTCCCCGGCCGACATGTCTTACGCCCTTTTCAGTAAAGTGCTTTCGGAGATAAAAGCCGCCTACGGGGAGGGCCGGCCGCGCTACCTGAATTTCGTCGGTCTGGGAGAGCCCTTCTGCAACCCGGAACTGGGGGCCATGCTGCGCCTGGCGGCTAAAACCTTCCCCGGCACCGGGCTGAACCTCTCCACCAGCCTGTCCTCCTTCGACCGCGCCGGCTTCGCCGCGCTGGTCCGGGACGGGATAGTGAACCGCCTGAGCGTCTCGCTCGACGGGCTGGAGCCCGGCGCGAGCTTTCACCCTTTTACCGCGGAGGTGCGCGGCAATTTCGATTACCTGAAAGAACTGAAAAAGAGCCTGCCGGGCTTCAAGGTCCGGGTGCAGACGCTGATCACCTCCCGCGCCGGCGCGGAGGAAGCCGTGACCCTGGCCGCCGACGCGGGGGCGGAGGAAATACAGCTCATGCGGGTGGACCTGCACGCTTTCAAGAAGGGCCCGCCGGTCTCCAGGCCGCCGCTCGCCGAAGAAAGGGCGATCGTTAAGGCCGCCGCCGGGCTGGCCGCCGCCCGCGGCCTGCGCTGCCGGAACAACAACGCCTATGACATTTTCATGGACCTGGCCTCCGCCTTCGACAGGTACTGCCTGACCGCCGACGACCATATTTTCATCAGCGCCGAAGGCGACGTCCTGCCCTGCTTCTACCTGCGCGAAGTGAAATTCGGCAGCCTGGCCTCGCAGAGTCTGGCCGAAATAGCGGCCGCGAGAGACAAGTCGGATTTCTACGGCTCCCAGAAACTATTCTGCGCCGGCTGCGATATCTACAAAAGGGACCACGCCGGCGGGGGGGGCGCGTGAAAATACTCCTGGTGCACCCGCCGCAGCGGCTCGAGCCCTCCCGGCGAGCGCTTGAGAATATCATGCCGCCGCTGAGCCTGCTGTACCTGGCCTCCACGCTGCGGAGGTCCGGTTACGAGGTCAAAATACTCGACCTTTACGCCGAGCCGCTGTCACTCCGGGAAGCCGGGGAGGAGATAGCGCGCTTCAGGCCGGACCTGGCCGGCTTCGCCACTTACCCTGGCAGCATGGACGAGGTTTACGCCCTCGTGAAGGACCTCCGGGCGGCCTCGCCGGGGGTCTTCATAGTCCTCGGCGGGCTTTACGCCAGCTACCTGCCCGAGATAGCCCTTTCCCAGTGTCCCGCGGACGCCGTGGTAATGGGCGAGGGCGAGGCTACGCTGCGCGAGCTGGCCGCCCTGGTGGTCTCCGGCGGGGAGCTCGCGGCCGTTTCCGGCCTGTGCTACCGCAAGCACGGCGCCACTTTCCGCACCGCTCCGCGGGCGGTACGGCTGAAGCTGGACTCCCTGCCCTGGCCTGCCTACGAGCTTATAAACTTCGACGCCTACCGCCTGCCGCCCACGCGCGCCGTCACCGGCGGCAGGGTTTCCTCTATACTTTCGGCCCGGGGCTGTAATTTCAACTGCAGTTTCTGCAGCCACCATTTCGGCTATTTCTGCCACGTGCGCTCCCGGGACCCGGAGGACGTGGTGAAGGAAATGAAGCACGTGGCCGATAAATACGGGGTGAAGGAATTCCGCTTCGAGGACTGCGCCTTCACCGCCGAGCCCGAACGGGCGAAGAAGATCTGCGCCCTGCTGAAGGAGCGCCTCCCGGGCATAGCCTGGAACTGCGACGTGCGCGCCGACACCGCCTCCGACGGGCTTTTCTCCGCGATGCGGGAGGCCGGCTGCCGCCGGGCCTTCCTCGGCGTGGAGACCGGCTCGCAGCAGCTGCTGGGCGAGGTGGGCGCGAACAAGGCCATACGCCTGGACCAGGTGCGCGCTACGGTCAGGCTGGCCAAAAAATACGGCCTGCGCATCAACTGTTCTTTCGTGCTGGGCCTGCCCGGCGAGACCCGCGGGACGGCCCTGGAAAGCCTGGCCTTCGCCCTGGAGCTGGACCCGGATTACGCCATGTTCTCGATACTCATGCCGGTGGTGGGCTCCCGCATTTTCGAGCAGGCGGTGAAGGAAGGAAAGATAGACCCGGTGACCTACCGCGGCGGGCATTACCTATCCACCTACGCCGACCCGGCCGAAGTGGTGTCCATGTGCGGGCTCCAGCCGGCCGAACTGGTGGAGCTGATGCGGTCCTTCAATACGAAATTCTATTCCCGGCCCGGCTACGTGCTGCGGCGCCTGGCCGCCGCGCGTTCCCTCGCCGAGCTGAAGAGCCTGGCCGCAGGCGCCGCCCACATTTTCAGATGAAAGTGCTGCTCGTGAACCCGCCGCATTCCTTTTCGCCGGAGAACCCGCTGGCCGGCGCCGGCCTTTGCCTGCCGCCGCTGGGCCTGCTCGGCATAGCCGCTTTCCTGAGGGAGAGTATCCCCGGCGCGGAGATAAAGGTCCTGGACTGGCCGGGCGCGAAAATGACCTCCGAAACCTTCGCGAGGGAAGTTTCAGCCTTCGGGCCGGACATAGCGGGGGTAAGCGTGTACGCCGGGACCTTCACCGCCTCCGTCCTGGCCGCGGCGGCGATAAAAAAACTGCGCCCCGGCTGCTTCACGGTCGCCGGCGGCCACCACGCCACCTCCCGCCCGGCGCAGTGCCTGGAAAAAGGTTTCGACGCCGTAGTTGTAGGCGAGGGGGAGAGGACTTTCTGCGAGCTGGTGAAAAAACTGTCCGTCGGAGAGAAGCCCGCCGGGCTGCCGGGCCTGCTGCTTGAACCGGGCGGCGCCGTGAGCAGGCCGGAGCCGCTGGAGCTGGATAAACTGCCTTTCCCGGCCCGGGACCTGCTGGATATGACGGTTTACCGCCCCGCCCTGTTCGGCTACCGGCGCCTGCCGGTGACCAGCATGGTCACCTCGCGCGGCTGCCCTTATTCCTGCGGCTTCTGCTCGAAAAGCGTCTTCGGCTCCGTCCACCGGGCGCAGAGCCCGGCCCGGGTCCTCGCCGAGATAAAGGAACTGGCCGGCAAATACGGCGTCAGGGAAATAACTTTCCAGGACGACACTTTCACTGCGGACCGCGGGCGGGTGCTGAAGCTCTGCTCCCTGCTGAAGGAGAGCGGCCTGGACCTGACCTGGTCCTGCATGACCCGGGTGGACCTGGTGGACGCCGAACTGCTGGCGGCCATGAAAAGCGCGGGCTGCTTCTCCATAGCCTACGGCATTGACGGCGCCGCCGACGGTTCCTGCGGCCTGATGAACAAAGGCTTCGACCCGGCCCGCGCCAAAAAAGCCGTAATCGAAACCCGGGCCGCCGGCATAGAGAGCCGCGGCTACTATATCTTCGGCTATCCCGGAGAGACGCGCGCTTCGCTGGAAGCTTCCCTGCCGCGCATAAAAGAGATAAACACGGACCATGTCTTCTTCGCCTTCGCCCACCCTTTCTTCGACACGGCGCTTTACCGAGAAGCCAAAGAGAAAGGCCTGCTGGAGCTCTCCGACGAGGAACTGCTGGACAGCCACGACAATTCCGAGCCGCTGATAAATGTCCCCGGCGCCACGCGCGAGGAACTGAAAAAATTCTATAAGCGCGCCTACCGGGACTATTATCTCCGCCCGGGCCCGCTGCTGCGCCGCCTGGCTTCCCCGCGCGGCCTGGCCGACTCCCTGAGGGCCCTGCTATATTTCGTAAGATGGTATTGAAATGAAAGTACTGCTTGTCTCCCCGGCGCTGCGCAATATGGACTTGTACCAGGTGCGCGCGCGGGGGTGCATGCCGCCGCTGAACCT
>JACQPH010000015.1 GCA_016207645.1 Elusimicrobiota bacterium | reverse complement strand
CACCGGAGCCGGGAAGCTGAATGTGCCTTACGGTGTGGCATCCGACCGGTGGGGCACGGGGCTGTACGTGGCCGACAGCCTCAACTTCCGCGTACAGAAGTTCGACTACGACGGGAAGTTCCTCTTTGAATTCGGGCGCGCCGGCAGCGGCCCCGGCGAATTCGGCGGGCCGGTGCAGGCTACCGAGGGTCCCGGCGGGGACGCCGCCGGCGGCCGTAACCAGCTCTTTGTGGCGGACCCGGGCAATTACCGTATCCAGATATTCACGAACGCCGGCGAGTACCAGGATAGCTTCGGAAGCCGCGGCGGCGGCCCGGGACAGTTCGAGTCGCTCTACTGGGTGGCCGCGACGGACCCTGGTAATTTTGTATTCACCAGCGACGAGGCTTTGAACCGGGTTCAGCAATTTACAATCGGTGGCGGATATATGGGGGAGATCGGCGCCGGCCTCCTTAGCGCCCCGCGGGGACTGGCGCTCGACGTCAGCGGCCTGTACGTGGTGGATTCGGGCAACCGGCGCGTGGCGGTTTTCAATACTAATACGCGCGAGTTGACGGCCAGTTGGCCTCTTCCGTCGGCTGAAGGCGCCGGGATACACGTAAGCGCTTACAACAGGGCCTATGTGAGCGATCTGGCCGGGCGGATACATATCTATGAGAAAACGGGCAAATACCTCGGTTCCATAGGAGGCCAGGGCAACGACCCGCTGGAGTTCAGCCGACCGCTGGGTCTGGCTACCGACCGGGCCGGGTTGCTTTACGTGGCCGATTCGCTCAATGACCGCGTACAGAAGCTAAAGGTGCATACTGAAGATGTCGAAATACCGTCAACGCCCGGAAACCTGGTTTCAAAGTACACGTCGCCGTATTACGCGGACCTCGAGTTCACGGCGTCGGGAGACGACGGCGGTACCGGGCAGGCGGCCTGGTACGAGGTAAAGATAAGCCCCACGGGCCCGGTGGACACGGAGGAAGCGTTCGCGGCCGCCAGGCTGGCCAAAGCGCCGCATCTGCCGGCAGCGGGCGGAAGCACGCAGTCGCTTACGGCGGTGGGCCTTGCCGGCGGTGGGCGCTGGCACATAGGCGTCCGCGCCTGGGACGAAAGCGGGAACCGCTCCGGCATAACAGCCATAGCGCTGGACACTTCTGAAAACGTCCGGGAGGGCGACCTTATCCGCTACGCCGGCCTGCCTGTGGTACCTGGTTTTGGCGGCAGGAACGAGAACTGGCCCGCTACGCTGTCGCAGATAAGCGTGGCCAAAGCAGTCGGGGTCGGCAAAGCGGGGGCTTTATATATAGCGCAGGGCGGAGGCGGCACCGGGGTTGTAAAAGTGGTTGCATACGCGGACAATAATATAACTAGGGAGGCCGGGCTGCGGGGTGGCGGCGGTTACAATGGCGACGGCATCCCCGCCCCGACCGCGCTTCTTAACGATCCGACAGGCGTGACCGCCGACGGCGGCGGGAATATATACCTCTCGGACACCCTGAATAACCGCATAAGGAAAGTGGACGCGGCGAGCGGCCTGATAAACACCGTGGCCGGGAACGGAACGGCTGGCTATTCCGGCGACGGCGGCCCCGCGGCGGCGGCGGCGCTGAACAAACCGCGCAGGCTGAGCTTTGACCGGTTGGGGAACATCTATTTCGCCGATACCGGGAATAACCGCGTCAGGCGGGTGGAGGCTGCAACCGGAATAATTACCACTATTGCCGGCAACGGAACAGCGGGCTATGCCGGCGACGGCGGCTCCGCCGCGCAATCAGCGCTGAATACCCCTTCCGACGCCGAGGCGGATAGCAGGGGGAATGTTTATATTGCCGACACTGGCAATAACCGCGTCAGAAGGATAGACGCGGCCGGCAATATCGCCACTGTCGCCGGCGGCGGGACCGGCGGCGACGGCGGCCAGGCCGCGGAAGCGGCTTTAAGCGAGCCCGCGGACGTGAGCGTGGACCCGCTGGGTAACATTTATATCGCCGAGCGGTCCGCCAGCAAGGTGCGCAGGATAGGCGTGGACGGCGTTATCACCACCGTGGCCGGGACCGGCGTAAAGGGAACGCTCGGGGTGAACGGTCCCGTGAACACCGCCCAGTTAAGCTGGCCCGGCGGTGTGGCCGGGGACTGGGAGCGCGGCCGGCTCTATATCTCGGAGGACGCCCGGGTAACGGCATTGGGCATGGCGCCTTTCTTAACGGCGCTGAGCACGGCGACACCGGGCGGTGCAAGCGAAGTAACAATTATTTCCACGGCGGCATACAATATGGTTCCCGTCGCGCAGCTTGATATTTCAACCCTGATAGCCGTTGCAGCCGCTTCCGAGGAAGTCCCTGTAAGCGCCTTCTATGAAATCAACACCGTTGTGAAAGCCGCCGAGGCCGCCGTCGCTGTGCGCGTACTTAAAGCCGGCGTAAACGACGCCTCCGCGCTTGCCCTCTACCGGTTCAACGGGGTGGACTGGGATTCTTCCACGGTGGTGGGCCAGTATATGGCCGATATGGCCGGGTACTACGAAGCGGGCGGTACTACGAAGCTCGCCGGGCTGTTCGGCGTATTCGAGACGCGTCGCGACTATGTTGCACCCGTGACCGGATTCACTATAGAAGGCGCGGCATACCTGAAAGAAGACGGCGCGCTTTATCTGGGCGCTGGCGCGGCCATAAAACTGACGGCGTCCGACGAGGGTACCGGCGTACTCTCTACGGAGTACCGCCTTGAGGTTGCCACGGCCGGTTCCTTCGCGCTGATAAGCAGCGGGACGTACGGCGCGCCGCTGTCCCCGGGCGTTGACGGCGAATACCTGATTTCCTGGCATTCCGCCGACCATGTCGGCAATGTCGAGCTGGAGCAGTCCACGCGCGTGTATGTGGACGGAACCGCGCCGACAACCGTTTTCGAGGTGGCGGGCTCCACGCTGGTCGTCACCGGCGGGTTTTATATTCTTGACGGCTCCTCTTTGACCCTTTCTAAAGCCGGAGCGGAGATTTCGCTCGGCGCTGTTGATGATCCCGTTAATGGCATAGCCAGCGGGGTGGCGCTTACCACGTATACATTCGCGAAACTGATTTCATCCGATTGGGTGACCCTGGCCACCGGAACCGGTTCTGGCCCATTTATGATGAGCGAGGAGGGAAGTTACAGGATTGATTACCAGAGTATTGATAATGTCGGCAATATCGAGACGCCGAAGTCCCTCTTCCCCACGGTGGACGGCACCGCGCCGGCGACTTACGTTGAAATTAAAGGGGTGCGGCCGGCCGGGAACGCCACGGTCTACATGACCGGCGCCGACACGGTAGCATTTATCGCCGCTGACTCCGTTTCCGGCGCCGCAAGCACATATTACACCATCGATCTGGAATTCTCTACTACTACCGCCGCGGTCTACACCGGGCCGTTCACTCTCGCCATGGGCACACATACGCTTTATTATATGAGCGTGGACAAAGTTGGAAACAGTGAAACAGTAAGAGTCCTGACCGTGGCAGTGGATACGCTTGCGCCTTTCACGTCTGTTTATGTGAACGAGACGCTTACTTCTTCCGCCGCGGGGACCGGCTATATGCGGCCCGGTTCCAGCGTAACGCTGATTGCATCCGAAACCCTGGAGAACGGCTTTGCCAGCGGCGTCGCGTATACATTATATGCTCTAAGCAAATCAGTGAGCGGCGCCTGGGTGGAACTTGCAAGCGGAACCTATTCCGCTCCTTTCATGTTTAACGACACGGGTTCCTACAGGCTCTCTTACCGGTCCGGCGACAGGGCGGGTAATGAAGAACCTGAGAAGGAAATTTATTTGGAGGCGCTGCCGCCGCTCACGGTTGAACATCTACTTGATATCGGCGGCTACGGCACCGGAGCCGGGAAGCTGAATGTGCCTTACGGCGTGGCGTCCGACCGGTGGGGGACCGGGCTGTACGTGGCCGACAGCCTCAACTTCCGCGTGCAGAAGTTCGATTACGACGGGAAGTTCCTCTTTGAATTCGGACGCGCCGGCAGCGGTCCCGGCGAATTCGGCGGGCCGGTGCAGGCGGTCGAAGGCCCCGGCGGGGACGCCACCGGCATCAGAAACCAGCTCTATGTGGCCGACCCCGGCAATTACCGCGTGCAGATCTTTTCCAGCGACGGCGGTTACCTGAACAGTTTCGGCAGCCGGGGCAGCGGCCCCGGCCAGTTCGAGGCGCTCTACTGGGTGGCCTCCGAAGAGTCCAGCTCCTTTATTTTTGCCGGGGACGAATCTTTGAACAGGGTGCAGCAATTCAATGTCGGCGGCGCATATATGGGCGAGATAGGCGCGGGTATCCTCAGCGCCCCGCGTGGGATCGCGTTCGACGCCAGCGGCCTGTACGTGGTGGATTCGGGCAACCGGCGCGTGGCGGTTTTTAATACTAATACGCGCGAGTTGACGGCCAGCTGGCCTCTCCCGTCGGCTGAAGGCGCCGGGATACACGTAAGCGTTTACAACAGGGTCTATGTGAGCGATCTGGCCGGGCGGATACACGTCTATGAGAAGACGGGCAAGTACCTTGGCTTCGTGGGCGGGCCCGGCAGCGACCCGCTTGAGTTCAACAGGCCGCTGGGGCTGGCGACCGACCGGGCCGGGCTGCTCTACGTGGCCGATTCGCTCAATGACCGCGTACAGAAGATAAAGGTGCACACTGAAGATATCGAAGTCCCGTCGACGCCAGGAAGCCTGGTTTCAAAGTACACGGCGCCGTATTACGCGGACCTTGGGTTCACGGCGTCGGGGGACGACGGCGGTACCGGGCAGGCGGCCTGGTACGAGGTAAAGATCAGCTCTCTGGGCCCGGTGGACACGGAGGAAGCGTTCGCGGCCGCCGAGCTGTCAAAAGCGCCGCATCTGACGGCGGTGGGCGGAAGCGCGCAGAACCTTACCGCGACCGGCCTTGGCGGCGGTTTGCGCTGGCATGTAGGCGTCCGCGCCTGGGATGAAAGCGGCAACCGGTCCGGCATTACAGCTATAACGCTGGACACTTCTGAAAGCGTCCGTGAGGGTGACCTTATCTATTACGCCGGCCTGCCGGCGGTGCCGGGTTTCGGCGGCAGGAAAGACAACTGGCCCGCTACGCTGTCGCAGATAGGCACGGCCAAAGCCGTGGGGGTCGGCAAAGCGGGGACTTTACTTATAGCGCAGGGCGCACTCGGGCTGCAGGGCGGCACCGGGATGATAAGGGCTGTCGCATACGCGGACAATAATATAACCAGGGCGGCCGGCCGATTGAGCGGCGGCGGTTACAGCCCCGATGGGATACCGGCCGTCGGCATGCTCCTTAACAGTCCGGCCGGCGTGGCCGCCGATAACGGCGGGAACATCTACCTCTCGGATACTTTAAATAACCGCATAAGGAAAGTGGATGCGGCGAGCGGCCTGATAAACACCGTGGCCGGGAACGGAACGGCTGGCTATGCCGGCGACGGCGGTCCCGCCGCAGCGGCGGCTTTGAATAAGCCGCGCGGGCTGAGCCTGGACCGGAGTGGGAACATTTATTTTGCCGATACCGGGAACAACCGCGTCAGGCGTGTGGACGCGGCGACCGGAATGATCACCACTATAGCCGGCAACGGAACGGCGGGCTATTCCGGTGACGGCGGCCCCGCCGCGACCGCGCTGCTGAACGCGCCCGGCGACGCCGAGGCGGACGGCCGGGGGAACGTTTATATTGCCGATACTGGCAATAACCGCGTCAGGCTCATAGATGCCGCGGGCAATATCACCACCATTGCCGGAGGCGGGACCGCCGGCGACGGCGCCCCGGCCGCGGAAGCGGCGTTAAGCGAACCCACCGACGTGAGCGTGGACCCATTGGGGAATGTTTATGTCGCGGAGCGGTCCGCGAACAAGGTGCGCAGGATAAGCGTGGACGGCATTATAAACACGGCGGCCGGAACCGGCGTAAAGGGAACGCTCGGGATGAACGGCCCCGTGGACGCCGCCCAGTTAAGCTGGCCCGGCGGCGTGGCCGGCGACTGGGAGCGCGGCCGGCTCTATATCTCGGAGGACGCCCGCGTAACCGCGCTGGGCATGGCGCCGTTCTTTACGTCGCGGAGCACGGCGACAGCACAGGGCGAAAGCGAGGTAACCGTTATTTCCACCGCGGCATACAATATTCTTCCCGTCGCGGAGCTTGATATTTCGACCCTGATAGCCGTAGCCGCCGCTTCCGAGGAGGTCCTTGTCGGCGCCGTCCACGAAATAAGTTCCGTCGAAAAGGGCGCCGAAGCAGCCATCGCTTTGCGCGTGCTGAAAACCGGGGTAAACGACGCCTCCGCGCTGGCCCTCTACCGGTTCAACGGCGTGGACTGGGATTCTTCAACTATAGCGGGACAGTATGTGGCCGATAGGGGCGAATACTACGAAGCGGGCGGTACTACGAAGTTTGCCGCGCTGTTCGGCGTGTTCGAGACGCGCCCCGATCATGTGCCGCCCGTTACCGGATTCAATATAGAAGGCGTCTCATACCTGAAAGAAGACGGCGCGCATTATCTAAGCCCGTCGGCGGCTGTAAAACTGACCGCTTCCGACGCGGGTACCGGCGTGAGCTCGACGGAGTATCGCCTCGATGTTTCCTCGGCCGGTTCCTTCGCGCTGGTAAGCAGCGGGACGTACGGCGCGCCGCTGGGCCCGGGCATTGACGGCGAGTACCTGGTTTCCTGGCATTCCGCCGACCATGTCGGCAATGTCGAGTTGGAACAGTCCACGCGCGTGTATGTGGATGGAACCGCGCCTGTAACTGCTTTTGAGGTGGCCGGTTCTTCGCTGGTTATAGATGGCAGGCTTTATATTCTTGACGGCTCCTCTTTGACCCTTTCCGCTTCGGACGCTTTCTCGGGGGTGAAAGAAACGTATTACGCGCTGGACGGCTCCACCGCCGCGGCTGTTTCCCCGCCGGTCCTTCCTGTTTCCGCCGGCGAGCACACGCTGATTTTCCATACTGTCGATAATTTAGGCAACATGGAATCGGAAAAGAGCCTCATCTTCTTCGTGGACGCCGAGGCCCCGGTTACGACCGCCGCCGTGGCCGGTCTTATGGGGGGGAACGGCTGGCATGTTTCGCCGGTTTCCCTGACGCTGGTTTCCACGGACGCTATGAGCGGCGTTGAAACGGTGTTCTATAGCCTTGAGAAAGTTATTTCAGATAGCGGGCGCTTATTGGTGAGTTCAGGGGCGTATCCCGGGCCGTTGCTCGCGGGCTCCGAGGGGATTTACGCGTATTCCTATTATTCCGCCGACCGGGCCGGCAACCCTGAAACGCAGAAAACAGGCTCGTTCAAAATAGACATAAGCTCGCCTTCACTGATCGCGTTCTCGACTCCGGCGGCCAATACTAACGGCTGGAACAATACCGCGGTAACCGCCATCTTCAGCGGCACAGATAGCGCTTCGGGCATTGCTTTCTGCACGCCGGATACACAGTTGAGCCTTGAGGGCTCAAGCATAGCGGTTAACGGCTACTGCTCGGACTACGCCGGGCTGGCCTCTGCCGCCTCTCTGACGGTCAACATAGACACCACCGCGCCGGCTATCGGCATATCTTCTCCCGCCGCTGGGCGGATATTCGTGGCGACGCGCGGCGGGATCTATCTCGGCTTCGGCATAAACGACAACCTGGACCCCGCGCCGGCCTTCGAGGCTTTCCTTGTGCAGACCGATGACAAGGGAAGCCCGCTGGGCGACAGGCCGGCTGTCATTGCCGTGGCCGACGGCCAGTCTATTGAACCCTTGGATATTGACGACGGCATCTGGCGGCTGACCGTGAGCGCCACCGACTTTGCCGATAATACCAACACGCTGTCCGGCGGCGCATTCGAGGTTGTTCATGACGTTCTTGCTCCCAGAACTGCTCAGACAATAACCGGAGGCGCCTCGCTGGCAGACGGGGCCACAACCTATATTACTTCGGCTACGGAACTGAAACTCGCCAGCGCCGACGATCTGGTGGAGCCGGGCGATGCGGCGGGCCTGGGCGTCAAAAATCAGGCTATCCAACTGAAGGCTGCCGGCTTAACGGTAAAAGAACTGGCATTTGAGAACCCGGAGCCGAAGCAAGGGACGGTCTTTGTCTCCACCTTCACCGCCGCGGCCCTGGGCCTGCCGGATGGAATTTACAGCTTCGGATACCGCGCCGGGGACATACTGGAGAACAGGGAGGCGGAAAAGACGTTTACATTAGGCCTGGACAATACCGCCCCTGAAACCACCGCCGGGCTTACCGGTACCGCGGGCGAGAACGGCTGGCATATTTCCAGCGTTGCCGTTAAACTGGCCGCCGCCGACGCGCTGTCCGGTGTGGAGGGGATATATTACCAGCTGGAGCTTAACGGGCAGAAGTCTGAAACAAGAAACTATACAGAACCCTTTACGGCTGGCGTGGACGGTGCATATAGTGTATATTTCTACGCCAAAGATAAACTAGGGAATACCGAGACGGAGAAGGTAATCGCTTTCAAGATAGACCTTGCCGCGCCTGTATCAGCACATGGCACTTCGGGGATTATTTACAGCTCCGGAACCGGGAAGACCTACCTTAATCCGGCGTCCGGGATATTCCTGAACGCGGCCGATCCCGTTTCCGGCGGCACGGCAAGCGGCATCGACACTGTAGAATATTACGTGGATTCGGAGCCGTTCATCGTTTACACCGCGTCGTTCAGCCTGACCGAGGGTATCCGCACAGTCAATTACCGTTCGCGCGACAAGGCCGGCAACACGGAGGCTGTCAGTTCCGCCGCCTTCCTGGTGGACGGCACTGCGCCGGCCACAACATTTAATATCTCCGGGCCGTTGTACATCAAGGACGGTGTGCGCTATATCACTCCTGAAAGCGGGCTGATATTCACGGCGGCGGACCCGCTTTCAAGCGAAGTCGCCGCCGGTGTCGAATATGTAGAAACGGAGATAGACAGCGGGCAGTGGCTGAAGTATACGCAGGCCCTGAAATTTGCCGAAGGCCGGCACATCATAAAATACCGCGCCATAGACAATGTGGGGAATGTGGAGGCGGAGCGCAGCCTTGAAGTCCAGTGCGACAATACCGCGCCGGTAAGCAAATGGTCGGTCTCCAGCGGCGAACGGATAGAACTTGGGAACAAATTCTACTTAAACGTTCTAGGCCGGATTGCGCTTGAAAGTGCCGATCCCCCGGTGTACAATGTGGCTTCGGGGCTTGAAAATATTTATTACGGCATAGACGCCGCGCCTGCCACAAAATACACCTCTGTGTTAGGCCTTGTCGAAGGCGCGAGGATATTGAACTACAAGGCGAAAGACAACGTGGGCAATACCGAGGTAGTGAAGTCTACGGTAATCTATGTCGACGGCACGAAGCCTGTCACTGAACTGACTGTTTCCGGAGACCAGTACCAGAGCGACAGGCAATATATCAGTCAGCGGACGGATATAGTGATAGCAGCCGTTGACCCGGTTGTAAACGAGGTTTCCGTAGGCGTGAAGGAAACCAAGTACGCTGTAGATGGCGGCGGGTTCGGCGATTACTCGCAGTTTAAGCTGAGTACCGAAGGTAAGCGCGTCGTTTCCTTCTATTCCGCGGACCATGTGAACAATGTCGAAGCGACAAAAACAACCGAACTGTGGGTGGACGCCACTACCCCGCTGACCACCATAAATATCATAGGCGGCCGGCAGTATGCGGGGACGGAACCGGGAAGCTTCTACGCCTCCCTGGCTACTGAATACGCTTTTACGGCTGTTGACCCTGTCTCCGCCGGTGGAGCTGCCGGAGTAAAGAATATAGAGTTCACTGATAATGGCGGCGCCCTGAAAGTTCATTCCCAGCCGATAGCGCTGGGCGAAGGTAAGCATACGATAACCTATCGTGCGACGGATCGTGTTGAGAATATTGAGGTGTTCAGGTCCACGCAGGTTTATGTGGATAATACTGCTCCGGTCACAGTATTCAATATCTCCGAACCGCTGTATATTAAGGACGGGGTGCGCTATATAACTCCGGCGAGCGGGTTGACATTCACAGCCGCAGACCCGCTTGCAAATGCGGTCGCCGCAGGTGTCGAGCGCATAGAGACGGCTATAGACGGCGGGCAGTGGCTGAAGTATACGCAGGCCCTGAAATTTGCCGAAGGCAGGCACACGATAAAATACCGCACCATAGACAATGTGGGGAATATGGAGGCGGAGCGCGTTCTAGAAGTGCAAAGCGACGCCACGGCGCCGGAAAGCCGGTGGCTGGCGCCGAGCGGCGACCGTATCGAAAAAGGCGGGAAATTCCACCTTAACGCCCTAGGCAGCATAGCGCTTGAAAGCTCGGACCCTGTTGTCGGCGCAGTGGCTTCGGGCGTGGAGGGGATATACTACGGGATAGACGCGGCGGCGGCGAATAAATACGCCGCTCCCTTCGGCCTTACCGAAGGCATAAGGACCATTAACTTCAGCGCCAAAGATAATGTGGATAATACAGAGGTGGCAAAGTCTACGGCGATCTATGTCGACGGCACAAAGCCGCTGACCGCACTATCGTTGTCCGGTGACCAGTCGCATAGCGATAAGCAGTATATAAGTCAGCGGACGGATATTATTATCACAGCCCTTGACCCGGTCGTGAGCGAAGTTGCCGTAGGCGTCAAAACTACAGGGTATAGGGTAGAGGGTATAGGGTATAGTAATGAAGAAAGTGCTTATACCTCGCCGTTCAAGCTGAACAGCGAGGGAAAACACATTATTTCCTTCTATTCCACGGATTATGTGAACAACGCGGAGTCAGTAAAGACCGCTGAGTTGTGGGCAGATAATACAGCGCCGGCTACCGCGCTGACGATAAGCGGTGTGCGGTATTCAGCGCCCGGTGAGGAGAAGATCCACCTCACCAAAGATTCAGCCATAGTTCTTACACCCGCAGACCCGTTAAGTAACGATACAGCGTCAGGCGTAATGCTTACAAAATACCGGATAGACGGCGGCAACTGGCAGGTATATCTGGGCAGCTTTACTATAGCGGTGGAAGGGCTGCATACACTTGAATATTATTCCCTGGACCGGGTGCAGAACGCCGAGGCGCTTAAGTCCGTGATCATAGCCGTGGATAACACGCCGCCGGCCACGGGCATAAATCTCGGCGAGCCGAGGTCTGAAGTCATCGGTCTGCCTGTACTGATGCCGAATACTCCGATAACCCTGACCGCCGCCGACCCTGTAATGAACGGGGTAGCGGCCGGGCTTAACAGTATTTTCTACGAGATAGAAAATGTACAGACCGGCGCACGCGCTCCTGTGGAGGCCTATACTTCACCGTTCACCATCCCGGAGCAGGGCACCTTTATTGTGCGGTACTGGTCAAAAGACAATGTAAATAATACCGAGGCGGCCAAAGTGAAAATGGCGGCGGTCTCAACCTGGCGGGCTGACGGCCTTATCGCGGCTTCCGGTCTTGATATGTCAGGCACGGCCGATATCGCCGGCGCGGTAAAATCCAACGTTGTTGTAAGCCTGGGCGGCAATGCCAGGATACTCGGCGATGTCACCGCCAGTACCATTACCCTATCGGGGAAGGCGGAAATAACCGGAATGAAGGTTAGCGGTGCGACGCCTGTCAACCCGGCCCCCCTATATCTGGCCGGCCTCACGCAGAGCGCCGCCGCCATCAATAATAATGCGCTTGCGGCAGCATATCTTGTGGACGGCAAGCTGGTGCTTGGTTCACAGGCGGGAATAACTCTTACCACCGGGACTTATTACTTCAAGGGCCTGGAACTCGGCGGCGGCTCAAGTATCACTATCGCCGGCAAGGTGGACATACTGGTGGAAGGCGGGGTAACTATAAACGGCGGCAGTTCGCTGAACGCTTCGGGCCCGGCTTCCGGGCTTTCAATAATCGTCAGCACCTCTTCCGAACTGAAATTCAACGGCGGGGCAGCTCTCGCGGCTTGCCTGTACGCGCCCTATTCGGATATGAAGCTGACAGGCAACGCCCTGCTGGGCGGGCATTATTTCGTAAAAACCGCCGCCGTGAGCGGCACGGGCAATCTCCTTCAGTCCGGGGAAGCCTTGCCGGCGGCCGCCGTTCCCGCGGGCGGCGGACCGAAGACAAAGGCGTCCGCAATGCCTACCGGGAGCGCCGGTGTCCTCGCCGGCCCCGACCCGGCGTTCAGGCTGGGAGAGGTTTACGTGTTCCCGAATCCAGCCAAAGGCAATGAGGCCCCCGTTTTCCACATAGAGACCGGCATAGCCGACAGCGTGAAAATAACCATCTACACCATAAGCGGCAGGGCGGCGCATGAGCAGACGCTTACAGGCCTTCCGGTCGAGCTGGATGACGGCAACGGACTGAGTTACGCCTACGAATACGTCTGGCGCGGCCATATCCCGACCGGGGTTTACCTTTATAGCATAGAGGCGCAGAAGGCCGGTCAGAAACTTAAGAAGACCGGGAAATTCGGGGTGGTGAGGTAGGAGGGATTATGAAAAATAAAATTAACCCTCATGACATGCTGAACCGCATCGTTTATCTGCTTTCAAGGCCATGGGTTCTCGTTCCGGCGCTTCTGTTTGTTTTTACGCCTTCGGTAAAGATAAGCGAGGCGCTGGAAAGCGGCGCGGAGTTCCTGCGTATAAACGCCGACGCGCGCGCGGAGGCCATGTCTTCCGCGGGGGCGGCCTCGGCTATGGGAATAAGCGCGTTGACATATAATCCAGCGGGACTCGCTTCGATGGGGAAAGGCGAGGCGGTGTTGAGCCACAGCGCCTGGTACCTCGGCACGGCGCATGATTTTGTGGGGGCCGGTTTTGCCCTGCCGGGTTCCACTGGCTGGAAAATGGGTTTGAGCCTTGCCAGATTATCCAGCGGCGGCATGGAAGGCCGCACGGCTGCGAGATCCAGGACCGGCGGGTATACCGCTTACGATCAGGCGGTGAGCCTGGGTTTAGCCAGGCAATACGGCCAGTACAGCGTGGGCGGGGCCGTAAAATATATAGAAAGTTCCATCGCCGGGGTAAAAGGTACGGGGTATGCCGTGGATATGGGAATAAAACGCGGTTTAAGAGGACTTCCTGTCTCCGTAGGTGTCGCTGTGCAGAACCTTGGCCCCGGTATTAAATATATTTCGCAGCGGGACCAGTTGCCCTTAAGCGTAAGCGCAGGGCTAATGTACATGCCGGTTGCTGGATTCATGTTAAACTTCGACGCCAGACGTTATGTGTACGACAAATACACGACCTATAGCCTGGGTACTGAATACGCGCTTTACGGCGGGCCGAGGACAATGACCGGCCTGAGCCTGCGCGGCGGATTGAACGGCGGGGCCGGCCAGAGCGCGGCGGGCGCTTTCAGCGCGGGCGCGGGAATAAAACTGATGAACGCCGACCTGGACTATGCGATGTCCCCCGAAGGCAGCCTGGGCAGTACGCAAAGAATAACACTGAAGAAGAAATTCTGAGTTTAGACAACCCATTTTTTGATGGGTATAAACCTGCGGCTAGTTCTGCCGCATGGGGCCCTTTACGGCCGGCAGTGCGCGGCAATGACAAAGGTCGACAAAAAGAGGTATAATCATAAAAACCCCGCGGGAGCGGGAGGGGGACTATGGAAGGATTCACAAGAGAACAAGCACCGGATTGCGGCGTCTGCCGTTTCAAGGCCAATTGTATTTACGTGCACCTCGACGCCGAGGGGCAGAAGACCTGGAACGGCCTCAGGCTCGCCCATAAATTCAGGGACGAGCAGGAGATCTATTCCCAGTCCCAGCAGCCGCAGGGCCTGTTCACGGTCTGCAAAGGCCGCGTGAAGATCTACTCCACCGACGCCAGGGGCCAGCAGATGATCACCTGGATCCGGCATCCCGGCGAGACTTTCGGCCACATAGCGCTTTTCTCGGGGAACGACTATTTCTGCAACGGCAGGACGATGGGGGAGACGATACTCTCTTTCGTGGGGAAGAAAAAGCTGGAGGAGCTCCTGGACAAGCACCCTACTACCTATAAGCTCTTCCTGCACAAGATCGCCACCGAGATGCACGCCATGCAGGCCAGGCTCAACGACACGGCCTACAAATCGGCCCGCTCCAAGGTGGCCAGGGCCCTCATCAACGCCATCTCCTATAGATCAAAGGACACCTCCACTCCGGCCATTCACGGCCTGAAGCGCACGGAGATAGCCGAGCTCACCGGCCTGGCGCTGGAGACCGTGGTGCGCACGCTGGCCGAATTCGAGAAGCGCCACATCATCAAGCGGGAGCCTAAGGCGATAAAGATCCTGGAATGCGCCCTCCTCACGAAGATAGCCGACCCGCACCTGAAGAAATAGGGAATAGAGGTTAGAGGATAGGGAAGGAATAAGATCCATCCTCAATCCCCTAACCTCTATTCTCCAGCCTCTATCAATTCGTTCCGAACATCCTGTCCCCGGCGTCGCCGAGGCCCGGCACTATATAGCCCTTATTGTTCAGTTTCTCGTCCACGGCGCCGGCGTAGATAGGCATTGCAGGATGCGCGGCGGCCAGGCGCGCCAGCCCCTCTTTCGCCGCCAGCATGCAGATAAAGCAGATGTTCTTCGCGCCGCGGCTCTTCATTATCTCGACGGCCTCCACGGCGGAGCCGCCGGTGGCCAGCATCGGGTCGGCTATGACCACGAGGCTGCCGGCCACGTTCTCCGGCATGCGGGCGTAATACTTCACGGGCTTGAGGGTTTCCTCGTCGCGGTAGATCCCTATATGGGCCAGCCTGGCCTCCGGGTACATTTTGACCAGCCCGTCCACCATGCCCAGGCCGGCCCGCAATATGGCCACGAAGACCAGGTCGTGGGAGAGCTTCATGACGGCGGCGGCGCCGACGGGAGTGCGGACCCTGGCGCTCCTCACTTTCGCGTGCAGCAGGGCGTCGTGCGCGAGGAACATGCTGACCTCGCCCATCAGGCGCCTGAAATCGGCCACGTTCGTCCTTTTATCGCGCAGGCGCGCTATCTTGTCGAGGACCAGCGGGTGTTTCGAGACATGAACGTTTTTCATAGGTGTCCTATTCGATCACTTCGCGTATCAGCGGCTCTTTGCGGGGAGCCTTCATCCCGTAAGCCAGGGAGGATTCGAACATCCTGACGCCCTCGGCCAGCTTGGCGGGGGCGGAGGCCCAGGCCCTGGCTACCAGCTCGCCGGGGCTGACGCGGTCGCCGGGCTTCTTCTCCAGGAGGAAGCCGGCGCCGGGATCCACGGCGTCCTCGGCCCTGGCGCGGCCCGCCCCCAGCGCCACGCTGGCGAAGCCGACGGTGCGCGCTTCCATGGCGGTGAGGAAGCCGGCTTTTTCGGCTTTTATCTCTTTGGTTAGTTTCGCTTTAGGCATGAAGCGGTCCGGATCTCCGACTACGCGGAGGTCTCCGCCCTGCCATTTCACCAGCAGCCTGAATTTTTCCAGGGCCCTGCCGTCGGCTATGGCGGCGCGGGCCTTCTCTTCGCCCTCGGCGGCGGAGCGGGCCTTGCCGCCCAGGTATATCATCCAGCCGGAGAGGACCTCCAGCACGCGCATGAAGTCGGCGGGGCCCTTCTCGCCGGAGAGTATCTTTATGGACTGGGAAACCTCTATGCCGTTGCCCACGGCCAGCCCCAGCGGCTCGTTCATGGCGGTCATGACGGCCACGCAGCGGATGCCGAGCAGCTTCGCCGTCTTCATCAGCGCGACGGCCAGCCCGCGGCTCTTCCCGAAATCCTTCAGGAAAGCGCCGGAGCCGTACTTCACGTCCATCACCAGGCCGGTGATGTCCTCGGCGTATTTCTTGGAGAGGATGCTGGCTACTATCAGCGGCAGGGCCTCCACTGTGCAGGAAGCGTCGCGCAGGGCGTACAGCTTCTTGTCGCTGGGCGCCAGCCGCTCCGTCTGGCCGAACATGGACAGGCCGCCGGCCTTGAGCTGCTTCACTATGCGGGCGGGCTCAAGCCGGACCTTGAAACCCTTCATGGCCTCCAGCTTGTCCAGCGTGCCGCCGGTATGGCCCAGGCCGCGGCCGCTCATCATGGGGACCACCACGCCGCAGGCGGCGGCCACCGGGGCCAGCGCTATGGAGACGCCGTCGCCCACGCCGCCGGTGGAATGCTTGTCCACCTTCCTGCCTTTTATGGAAGAGAGGTCCAGCTTATCTCCGGAAAGCGCCATGGCCCTGGTAAGGGCGGCGGTCTCGGCGGGGGTCAGCCCGTTGAGGAAGGCCGCCATCAGCCAGGCCGAGAGCTGGTAGTCGGGGATGCCGCCGTCGGCCGCGCCGACGGAGATGAATTCCAGCTCGGCGGGGGTCATTTCCAGCCCGGAACGTTTTTTCAGCAGCAGGTCCAGCATTTTCATAAAAGCCTCTTTAAGTGCAACTGCTCAGGTGGAGGGTCGGCCGGGGTTTTGTTTCGCGACCCCCTTGCGGAAGGGGGGCCCCGCTTCGGGGGGAAACCGACGCAAGGGTTTCCT